>MHBG01000056.1 GCA_001804785.1 Lentisphaerae bacterium GWF2_45_14 | reverse complement strand
AAAGCAAGTTGGTTCCGCGATTCAGATGTATACTATCGATAACGACGGATGGGTTCCGCCATGGTATGATGGAGCATCTCCATGGTATGAATTAGTCAATAACCCTTACCTCAATATTAATCCCAAAACCTTATCAGGAACCGCGATGATCTGTCCAAGCTCAAAAGTGCGCAGTCCTACTTCCTCCTTGGTTAAAACCAATTACGGCTGTAATTCCGTGTCAATGTTCAATGTCATAGACAATAGCGCTTATTTATGGACTAATTTCAAGAGAGTGCCTTCTGGAATGTTTTCCAAAATAATGGCCATGTCAGACGTTGATCCTGATCTCGGGTACTGGTTTGGGTCATGGGGCGGTGTGAAAAGAGTACATTGGCGGCATCAGAATGGGGCTAACTTTCTATTCTTCGACAATCACGTGCAGAGATATAAGAAATTCATGGACTACACTGAAAACACTATCTTCAATCCGCCGGATGACTGGTGGTGGTCCTACAAAACAAAAGTTACAGCAATTTAATTAAAAATAGAAGGGTTGGAAGGATGAGAAAACTGTCAAGATTATCAATGGAAAAACCGTGGACGGATACCATTGCTGATTACAGTTTCTACTGGAGAGACAGTTTGAGCTTGGCGGCCAAGAAGAGAGTTTGTCGAATGAACTTAAAACAAAAAACTCTTTCCCATTTCACGCTCATTGAGCTCTTGGTCGTTATTTCGATTATCGCAATCCTAGCCAGTATGTTGTTGCCTGCTCTCAGGAGTGCCCGCGGAAAAGCCCAGGAAATTATCTGTGGAAGTAACCTAAAGCAAGTTGGTTCCGCGATTCAGATGTATACTATCGATAACGACGGATGGGTTCCGCCATGGTTTGATGGAGCATACGCATGGTATCAATTGCTCAATGACCCTTACCTCAATATTAAGACCAAAATATTATCAGGATCTGCGCTGATCTGTCCAAGCTCAAAAGCGCGCAATCTTACTTCCCCCTTGGTTAAAACCAATTACGGCTGTAATTCCGTGTCAATGTTCAATGTTGTAGACAATAGCTCTTACTTATGGACTAATTTCAAGAGGATGCCTTCTGGAATGTTTTCCAAAATAATGGCCATGTCAGACGTTGATCCTGATCTCGGGTACTGGTTTGGGTCATGGGGCGGTGCGAAAAGAGTACATTGGCGGCATCAGAACGGGGCTAACTTTCTATTCTTCGACAATCACGTGCAGAGATATAAGAAATTCATGGACTACACTGCAAACACTATCTTCAATCCGCCGGATGACTGGTGGTGGTCCTACAAAACAAAAGTTACAGCAATTTAATTAAAAATATTAAAAATAGAAGGGATAGAAGGATGAGGAAACTGTCAAGATTGTCAATGGTTCTCGCGTTTATGATGGCATGGATAGCTGGTGCGGCGGAGATTCAGAACTCGCCCAATGCCATGTATGTTAAAACACTTTCCCGAAAACCGTTTCAATGGGAAAGCCAGGGCCGGGTACCGTTGCTGCTTACGGAACCTGTTGGATTGGACAGGCGGAACTATCCGATGAACGTAGCGTTGGAATTACCGGGCAGATTTGCGCCGGAGTCAATACGTGTAGCAACTCCCCAGGGCAAAGTCATCCCATGCCAAGTCACCGCAGAGGCATCTGGCAATAAAGTCGAACTGAGTTTCAGCCTTGACATCCCCGCGGATTTTCAGCTGCCGCTATTCGTGTACTACGGAGTCAAAGAGTCCGGTGCGAATGTTCCTGAATATCCGGTACAGCTCAGGGAAACCGACGACTCTTTTGTGCTTTACAACAATCTATTTGAAGTGGACATCATAAAGAATGCGATATATAATGGCGGCCTGATTAGGGGACTGAAGGCGCACACCCAGTCAGATTCACAATTATCCTGCCAATATAATCATTTCTGCTGGCAGAGCTTCCGCGGAATTGTTGACCCCGGCACACCGGCAAAAATAGGCGAAAATGGGCCCATCCGCAAAAGCATTTTCTTCGATGATGGCAAAAACAGGGTGGAATTTACGGTGTTTTCGGGTTCTCCAATCGTTTATTATACGATTTCAGGCAAAGGTCAATTCACTTACACCATAGGTTTCACCCCGGGCGGGGATTTATTGGAAGATGATCTTTACTATTCCAGCACCAAAGGTCCGAAAAGGCTTCCTTTGTATTGGCAAATGCCTGATGACTCCAAGCAATATGAGCTCCGTCCTTATATGCAGGAAGGCTGGCTGGCGTTTTACGATAACCGAAAAAATGCGATGTCAGGGGTATTTTTTGATCTTAAAAATTGCAAAATTGCAAATATGAGTCTCTCGGGAATGGGGTACACAACAACTATTGCCGGTCAGATACCGGGCAATGAAAAAGTGAGCGGCGGCCTCTACTGTGCGGACGGCCAATTCCAAGAATTGCGCCAGGCGTATTATGGATGGAAGGCTCCGGTTCTGGTATCCGCGGGAGAAATTCAGTCATATAGCCCGATAAAGCCGCAAACGCCAGTATTCGGGAAAGATTTTCTGCGGATGCATACACTTGAAATAGGCCGCACCCAGAAAATGTCACCAAATTCCGCTCAAAAGCTGATTGATGAAGTTCTGGCATCAGGCGCAAATTCAATCGACTTTGTCTCCAAAATGCCATGTTTTGATTCGACAACGTTTCCTGCCAATGACGACTCTCCTCAATTCCTGAGGGAACTGGTGAAAGAGGCTCATCAAAAGGGAGTTTCAGTGATTGCCGGCTCTTGGCCTTCCATGTATTATGTCGCGAAAATTCCAGAGTTGATGAAGGATTGCTATTGGTTGAGCGAAGACGGGAAAAAACAGCATAACGGTCGACTGTCGCCGTTTCTGGGACACGACACTTATGTCAAATATGCGGAGGGATTGGCCACGTGCGACGTTGATGGATACCATATTCTGGATGAATTCGGCTTCTGGCCGACATCTTTCATTTCCAGACAGGGACGGGAATATGCTAAAAAGAAATACGGCACGGAGTGCGCGCCACTCCAGGATTGGTCTAAAATCAATGCGCCTGAACAGTTAACAACATTCAGGTTCCGTGTCGACACCGTCACAGATTTGGTACGGGATATGTCTTCCGCAATCCGCGCGGTCAAGCCTGACGCCATGGTTTTCCAAATTACCAGCATGAATAATCGCCGACTGGGAGCGTTCGGATATCAGGACATGGAGGCTCAGAATCAATATCTTTCCACCGCTAATTTCGATCTTTATTCAACTGAGATTACACATGTTTTATTTCCTTTAAAATATGCGAGAGCGGTAACGGGGAATAATAAACCTGTATTTTCAACCACGGGGATTTCTCAGGACAGGCCATTCAACCGCCTGAATACGAGCTTACACTTGTTCGGCGGAACAAATTCAGTGCTGCATTTTGCAATGACCGGTTTTTGGACGGTACGCGGAGGAACGGCTGGTCAACTCGGAACCACAGAAGTCTACAATCTATTGGATTATACAGGATTAGAGGATTATCTGATAAAATGTTTCCCGATAAAATTCCTAGCTATCTTCCGGGATCGCGACAATTTTTACGGTGAACTAAAAAGAGGCGGCGTACGAGCGGGAAAAGCTTCAGAAACCGATGCCAAGGTAGAATCACTGGTAAATACATTGCAGACAATCCCCACTGACATCGTGGTGGCAAATTATTTCAAAAATGGTGTATTGAAAGATTATAAAATCCTGGTCATTCCGGATAATCCTGATATTTCCCAGGAAAATGCTTTAATGATAAAGCAATATGTTGAAGAAGGCGGCGTGGCCATCATTGAAGGCGGCGTGCTAAATAACGCCGAAATCCAAAAACTCTGTGGAATTGAGTCAAACGGCCCCGCCCAAGCGGAGAAATTTACAATCCAGCCGGGTTCGGACGCATTACCTATATCAGGAGAAATAATGCGGTATCCGATAAAGTGCGCGGCCGCGAAAACGCTTCTTGCGTTTACAGACGGGACTCCGGCAGTCACAGTAAACCAATCAGGCAAAGGTAAAGCGATATACCTGGCTCCCGTTTTGAGCGGAAAAGCAAACAGCGATGCCGCTGTCGCGGAATTGTTTTCCACGCTGGTTAGGAATAATGCCCCGTCATTGCCATTGGCAACCAATGCCAATATATGGAGCAATGTATTTACCGACAGCGAAAATTATCTGATATCGCTTTACAATCCCGGGCCCGAGACTAAAAGTGTTGAAATTGTTCTAGGCGACTGTTTCCCGAAGGACAAAACGGCATTGGTCGGGTTTAATCGCGGAGAAAAAATCCCCCTGAATAACGGCAAGGTGCAATTGAGCCTTGAGCCGGAAGTGGTGAATTTTTACCTGCTGGTGGATGATTCGTATCGGCTGCCGGAGCTAAAGAAGACAGATGAAAATTACCTTGCCCGCAGTACCTCTCCTGAATACGCACCATACCGTAAATTGGAACTAAAAAGCAGTCAGGCTAAGAAATTGAAGAAAAAACCCGGGATTATCTATGTGGGGATATTCAAGCCGGAAGAAGAAAAGAAAGTGGGACTCTTAGGCGCGGAAGCGATTTTCCGCCGCGTAAAAGAACTGGAGCAGGTTGAAGCGCATTATCTGCCGAACATGGAGGAGCAAACAATTGCCGATTTCGATGTTGTGATTGTTCCCGATATCGGCTTTAAATCACCCGGAAACCTCAATAAAGGCTGGGAAGATGAGTTGCGTCAATTTGCCGCAAAAGGCGGCGGCGTAATGCTTGTGCATCACTCAGTGGGGTACGGCAAGGACAGCAACGCGTCAAAACTCTTTCCTTCGATTGCCGCAGGAAAGGACTGGGTGCAGATTACCGGAATGCTTGTCGAAAATGAGAATCATCCGGTTATTGACGCATCCAGTTACCGCAACAAGTTCCCGCAGAAGTCCCAGGACCCTGCCTTTGCCCATATTTTCAGGGAACCGGCAATGAACAAAGGCGAACACCTGAAAAGCGGATTCCCTGATTACATACAACTCCAGCCGGGGGCCAACGCCATAATACTGGTAAAAAGTGAGTTTGAGGCGGGACGCGGCGGTGACGTAACTGTCGTTGCCGGTCAATACGAAAAAGGCCGAGTTGTTATTTCAGGAATGAATATCGGCGCGGATGTCCAGGTAAAGGACGGTAAGGTAACTACCGCTAATGAAAAATTATCAAAGATTGAAAACAACATTCTCGTCAATAGCATTTATTGGCTGGGGGAAGGAAAATGAAAATAGGCTTTACGCTTGCAATTATACTGCTTGTCTCCGCTTCAGCCATAACCGCGGAATTAAACGCGGTTATCCTGAATGCGCCGCGCATTGACAAAGGTAAATTGCGGGTTCTTCCTAACGATCATGGCATTGATTTGGAAAAATACGGGATATCCGTGCGCTTCTATTGGCTGACCAATGAAAAAACTCTTGATCGTGAAGCCCAAAAACTGGGAATTAGTACCGCGGAATTCAAAGAACGCTTTGCAGAAAAACTCGCTCCCGAGCCTGACACATTCGTTGAGGCTCTTTCCAAAGCGAAATTTCTCTACATTGCGCAATATTCAGGGGAGGCAATGAACCCGCTGGCGCAGAAACCAGAATACGCCGAAGCCGTGAGAAAGTTTCTTAAAAATGGCGGGACGCTTTTCTTGGATTTGTTCTCTGTGTGCTCTTATGCCACGAAGCTGCTTGACGCAGGGGGAATTGCCAGTCCCTGCGTGGTGCAGAATGACCATAAAGGGCTTTATCCAGTAGTGCCAAGCGGTGCGGCCGTCAAGCATCCATTGTTAAATTTCCCACACAAAATCAGAGGCAGGCAGAGTGCTTATGGCGGCTATTATTCATCGGCATTTCCCGGTCAGCTGCCGCTTTTCGTCAAGGAAACGTCCACAGAGTTTCCCGCTGTAATTCTTCAGGAAAAAGCGTTTGGAAAAGGACGGGTGATATTCTGCCAGGTTCCCGCTTTTTTTAGAAACTCAACCTCCGATGTCGAAGCAGGAAAAATGTTGGAAAACATTCTTTCCTATGTTTACGACGTTGACATAAGGAAAGAGGCCGCCCGCAAATTAGAGGAAAGCGGCGGACCCGGCGAAGATATTTAAAATTAACAACTAAAAAAACAAGAGATAAAAATGGAAACGATGAACGATGTGATTGATCACATGCTAAGCGTACAACGGACTCGCTTTTTGGGTTTTGGTTCATCAAACACAGAGCGACGCGTACCCGGCATGCACTGGCTGGACTGCCTTGAACTCGGGATACTTTATAAATACGGCAGCATACAGCACATGTGCATAAATTCAGGAAGGGGTGGACACTCCACGTTTGACCTTCTTGCTCGTTTTGATGACGATGTAAAGTTATTCAAGCCGCATGTCGTATTCATCACGGTAGGCGGAAATGACTCAAATCCCGCAAAAAACATGGACGCTGAAACTTATAGGGCCAATTTGCTGGAAATAATATCCAGGACCAAAGGAATAGGCGCATTTCCTATTCTGCAAACCTATTACGCGGTTCAGGAAGAGGATTTGAGTACCGAACATTTGGATAAGTTTTACCATTTCATGGACATAGTCCGCGAACTTGCAAAAAGCACAGACTCCTATCTCATAGATCACTTGAAGCGTTGGATGCTGTTGAGGAAAAATCACCTTGACATATATAATAGCCTGATGCAAAATGCATTCCATGTAAACCACAAGGGCAATATGCTCATGGGAGTGGATATACAGCGGCATTTCAACATTTTACCTGAAATATTTCCATACAAGGAAGTATGGGAGGAAGCTTGGGAATACCAGAAAATAATGGACGCCGAAGAAGCTAAAAAATAAACATAGCGAAAGGATTTTATCATGCGCTGGAATGAAATGACTTCTCCTGAGTTTGAGGTTGCTGTTAAAAAAAGCGAGGGCGTCTGCCTGCTCCCGCTGGGCGTGCTTGAAAAACACGGAGACCACCTGCCTCTTGGAATCGATTACATGAAGGCATGGGATTTTGCGGATATGGCTTCAAAACTGGAACCCGCGGTGGTTTTCCCTCCATTTTTTGTCGGCTTTGTAACCGCCGCGGCGTTTGAACCCGGAGCCTTTGCGTTGAAAGGCAAACTTGTACTAGAGGTGCTTGAAGCAACCTGCACAGAAATAGCCAGAAATGGATTTAATAAAATAATTCTGGTAAACGCTCACGGCGGAAACGTCGTCCTTCTGCAGACTTTTTTGAAGATGCAGCTGGAAAGCAGGCGGGATTATATGATCTATCAATGCCTGCACCACTTCGGCCCTAGGACGATCAAGGCAAAAGAAAAACTTCATAAAGAGACGGGCGGAACCAGCGGGCATGGCGGAGCGTATGAAACGGCTGTAGGACTTTTCTTATATCCCGAGATGGTGAAAATGGACAAAATCCTTCCCAGGGAAATAGGCGGAGAAAATCCGCGTCTTATGAATATTCTGGGCGGAGATATCCTGACTCCGATGGATTGGTACGCGAAACACCCAGTGCATCTTTCAGGGTATGGCGGCAAATCGACCTGTGAATATGGGAAAGAGGTCTGCGAGATGATTGCCGAAGATATCGGCGAGACTATAAGAAAAGTTAAAAGCGACGATCTGTCACTCGCCCTGATGAAAGAATTTTTCGATAAATCAGGAAAGTAACACAGTCATCCAATCCTTTTCTGAGCTTCAACATCCAGTTGAAGCTCAGAAAAAACAGCGATGACGGCGACAGCCCCTTCATTCATTCCTCCACACGTCGTGCAGCCACTGCTTTGAAGCCTTATCCCCGACTCCGATAACCCACTCTATTTTTTTCTCATCAGAAAGTGGAGCAATGCCTACGAGGAATTCATGTTCACCAGCATTGAGTTCCATATCTTTGTATTGGTTAACCGGACAGCGATGGAAACTTGGTGCTATGCGCCCACCTTCACGGCCGAAAGCATATTGTCCGTCAATCCACACACGGCTGTTAGAAGAGGTGTTGAACATTACTCTAAGAGTTTGTCTCTTTTCCAGCCTGAATTTAAAACGCATCATGTAAAGGCTGTCAGATGGAATTCTTGCCGCATCAATGCGTCCGGAAGTTCCTTGAAATTCAAGAACTTCCACACCAGAAGTCATTGCCGGCGCAAATTTATTTTCATCCTGAGCAAACCACGGAGAAAAAATTCCGCATTCCGCCTTCAGTGTATGCGTTGACAGGTCAATTTGCGAAACTGCCTGTTCCTTTCGGAGGCTAACTTTTCCCCGCAGAGAAATTATCATATCAGTAAATCCGTCAAGAGTATCGGGATGCGTTATTCCCGTAATTCCGTCATTGATAACCAGTTTGCGACCAATTGGCTTAAGCCATTTTTCCGGAATGGAATCAGGATTTATAATTCCAAGTATCGCTCCGACAGTCGCGGCCGTACAATCAGCATCACGTCCGCAATTCACGGCAAGGCAGACTGTTTTCGAGAAGTCGCCGTTTCCAAGGATGAGGGCCATAACGGCAAACGGGATATTCATAACTACATCGGTAAAATTTTCGCTGCCCCATTTTTCAAGTATTTTGAGTCTTATCCTCTTCCAATCAGTTGATTCAGCGCACCATTCACGGGTATCTTTTATTGCCAGCGCCAAACGGCTTTCCGCGGGAATCACCGACAAGCCTGAGTCCAGAAGCTTGCCCATATTATTCTCGGTAAACGCCAGACTTTCCAGTGCAGACAAAAACTGTTCGGCATAAATGCCGTCTCCCGCATGATCGACGCAAGCGTCTTCATAGGCATATTTTGCAGCCAATTCCGGTCTTCCAGGCGCCATGCAGGCCCATATTTCGCTGCGGATTGCGGCGCCAAGTCCGTCAATAAACCAATTGTCATAACTTCCTGAGTAAGGGGCCTTTATCCCATTGCGTAAATTGCGTATAGCTATTCCGTATTCGTCCCATGGAAAATCAACATGATTCAGCCACGCACCGGCAAATATATCGCGGTCGACAACGGGATTTTCCATCTGGTCGAGGGTGCATGCCCAGAGTACCTGTAAGTCTAGATCGTCGTTCGGTATCATGTCGGTAGGAACGGGATTATAATAAGTCAGGTTCAGCGGGCCGTCACAGCCTTCGTAGGGTTGCCCCAGAGTTCCTCCGGCCGCCTTTCCGAGCCAACAACCAATCACTTTTTTGCGGTAATTTTGTGTGTCCATTTTTTCTTTCTCAATCCATTGTGATAACGATTTTTAACGATTCATTCGGTTTCTCAAAACGCTTCATAAAAGCTTCATTAATCCTCTCCAAAGGGAAAATGTCGGAGACTATTTTTTTCAAATCTATTTTATTATCCTTGACGAAGTTCAGATTTTCTTCATATTCGTCGGGAGTAAAGTAGAAAGACCAGACGAGTGTTCGTTCGTACCATTCCTGCAGTTCATAATGTCCATCAAGTCCGACGAAGGTACATATTGACGCGCCTTCCCTGGTACTCTTGAAGATATTTTCAGTAGCCTTGGAATGACGCACATAAGTGTATGCCTTATCTGCTCCGAGACCGCCGCATAATTCCTTTATTGCCGCGACTGGGTCCTGCGTGAGTGGGTTTATCGTATGATCTGCTCCAAGTTCGCGGGCTTTCTGCAGACGCTCGTCAACGGTATCCAGTCCTATTATCGTTTTCACTCCATGTGCTTTCAGAAACATCAACTGCAACAAACCTAACGGACCGAGGCCCCATACGCAAACCTTGTCGTCTTTTTCAGGCCTCAGCCGACGCAGTCCGCGGAGCGGCACCCCGATAGCGTCAGACAAAAGTGACGCGGTAATGAAATCGACATCATCAGGGCATGAGAAGAGCAGATTTTCGTTAAAAACCGAGTATTCCTGAAAACCACCTTCCACAAATTTTTTGTTCTGGCAGTTTGTCGGAACTCCAGCCTTGCAATAGGCACATTTTCCGCATCCGAAGATGGCATAACAAACGACCCTGTCTCCAGTCTTGAATTTCGTTGTCCCGTCACCGCAAGCCTCAATGATTCCGGTGGATTCGTGACCATGGACGGGTTCATCGGCAGATGCCTCATTTGCCCACCATGTATCAGAACCGCAAATAGAACATGTTTTAATTTTTACCAAATATTCTCCCGGCCCGGGCGAGGGTTTATCGACTTCCTTAACGATTATTTCCCTTTTCCCTGAATGATATGCAGCTTTCATAATAATCAGATGCCTTTCTCTATTTTATAAATTTCCTCAATTATCTCAATATCTTTTCCGGCATCGTCTAAACAGGAAGAATTATCCCCTTTCAAAACCTTTTCTATAAAGGCTTCCGCCTGCAGACGGAAAGCCCATTGACGGTTGTCTTCAAGTTTAAGATTATGGAGCAGTGCACCTTTTTCGCTGTATATCTCCGCTATGGCGGAAGACTGCATGTCAAGTGGCGGCGGAGTCAAAATCCTGACGGAGGCTTTTTCAAAATAAAGTTCGGTAACCTCGTCCCATCTGTGCATATTGAAATTGATACAGAATTCCATAATTCCAGGAACGTCCTCGAAATTGAAATCAACAAGTCTTACGCCTGACATGTTCCGAACTGACTGGACTTCTGGATCTTTCCCCGTCAGATAGCGAAGCAGATTAACCGAATGACATCCCGTATCCAGCAGTCCGTAATACGGATTATCAAACGAATAGAATTTCTGATTGCGTTCGCCGTTGAGCCAAACGGGAGCAGGATCGAGCAGGGATGCATTGAAAGAAGGTATTTCGTCCGACGAGACAACAGGGACAAGATCGTTTATCGCGGCGTTCCAATGCCCTCCGATAAATGAATGAGTTCGGACAAAAAGCATTTTGCCCCAGTTGCTTTCGGATTGAATTCTCTTCAGTTCAACAATATTTGCATCAAGCCTCTTCATATAACCGACAGTAACGCCCTTGCCGCTTAAGGCGGATATTTTTTTCAGTTCACTTACGGAAGCCGACGACATTGCCGCGGGCTTTTCAGTAAAAACCTGCCTTCCCGCATTAAGTGCTGCCTTTATATTACTCAAATGCCACTGCACGGGGGTAAGGACAAAGACAGCATCTATGTCCATTGCCAGGAGATCGTCCACCGAATCGGTCCGCGCCGGAATATTCCAGCGGTCGCAAAGTTCCGTAGTCACGTGCCCTCTAAAATCACAGAGTGCAGCTACTTCAACATTTTTTATCGACTTCAAACAAGGTATATGTGCCATCTGTGCCATATACCCGCACCCGATAATACCGACCTTAACTTTATTCATGGCTCTATTCTCCTCATTTAACTAGTTTAGTGATTTATAACAAAAAGTCAAGCCTCGGTAAATAATATCTTAATTTTTTGTAGTGAATCCTAGCTGTGAGACCAGTCGGTATAAACTAGTTAAATTGATTAATGACTTTAAATAAAGGCGGGAAAGATTATAGTACGCCAAGGGAATTCAATCAGGAACTTTCTGAAAGGACTCATATTTATGCCTGACCGACTGAAAAAATATATAGCGTTCACGCTCATTGAGCTCCTCTTCGTGATTGCCATTATCTCTATATTGGCGGCGATGCTGTTGCCTGCGCTTGCCAGAGCCAGAGAGACAACAAAAAAGATAGCGTGTGCGAGAATATGATACAGGTCAATCTCGCTTTTGGCCTGTATGCCGGAGACAATACGGAATATTATCCCCCGTACAGAGATGATGGAGGTGTATATAATGCGGCGACGAGCCATTTCTGGTTTCAGAACCTGCTTCCCCCGTATATTAATGACATGCAAGTAGGCAGAAAAAACGAATACATCCCTAAATCCATTTCCTGTCCCAGCGCTACGGTAGATTTAAACTATGGGTATAGTTCTGGCGTTTATAAGCCTGGAACTAATCTTCCCGGACAAACTGTTCCATTAAAAATGGGTGCGGCCAAGTCACCTTCAAAAACTGCGTTAATGATAGATTCTGTTTATTCCAACGTCAGCTACACTTCTGCATCTAGTGGATTATTGAGTGCCCGACATTTGGAACGAATGAATGTTCTCTTCCTCGACGGGCACATAGAAACGAAACGGCTTGCCGATATCCCGGACAATAATGTAAAAGCCGGTGTATGTCTCGGCCGGTTCTGGGATGCTGATAATCCCTCGTACCTGCCCAGTTATGACGTCTGGCCCTAATATTGAGGGTATTGCTGACTTGATAAAAACACATCTAACATATGGTTTTAAAATCTAAAAGATGAAAAACACTTCCAGATTGAAAGGGAAACGGGCCGCCGCTATCATGATAGTCGGAACAGCCTCGAATTCCGGAAAAACGCTCATAACCGCCGGACTTTGCAGATATTTTTCACGCCGCGGGCTGAAAGTGATGCCGTACAAGGCACAAAATATGTCGCTGAATTCATTTGTGACGGCGGAAGGTGGAGAAATAGGCAGGGCACAAGCGTTTCAGGCACGGGCTTGCGGTGTAAAGCCTCATACCGACATGAACCCCGTCCTGCTGAAACCACTCGGCGACTGCACATCCCAGATTGTTATCAACGGCAAGGCGTACTCCAACATGAGTGCCGGTCACTATTATGATAACTCGTGGATCGTAAATGAAGCCTTCGCCGCGCTCGACAGACTTATGGAGCGCTGCGACCTCGTCATAATGGAAGGCGCCGGCAGTCCGGCGGAAATAAATATTGAAGAAAGAGATTTCGTCAATATGCGGGCCGCCGCGCATGCGGGGGCATCCGTCCTGCTCGTTGCGGATATAGACAGAGGCGGAGTGTTCGCATCCATTTACGGCACTGTCAAACTAGTAAAACCCTCTTATCAAAGCCTTTTCAAGGGAATAATAATCAATAAGTTCAGAGGAGACAAGGCACTCCTCGGCTCAGGCCCTGCCGATATATCAAAACTCTGCGGCGTACCAGTGCTCGGTGTAATGCCTTTTTTAAATGGTCTGACCATCGAAGAGGAAGACTCAGTCGTGCTCGATTACAGAAAATCCACCGGAATGGGATCGGCATTGATTGATATTGCCGTCATAAAACTTCCCAGAATGAGCAACTATACGGATTTTCTCGCCCTCGAAACGGAAAAAAGCGTCTCACTAAGATACATTTCATCCGTTGAGGAACTTGGCGGAACCCCGGACCTCGTCATCATTCCGGGCAGCAAAAACACCATCGAAGATATGCGTTTTCTGAATGAATCGGGACTCGCCGCATGCATAATAGGTTCTGCCCGCAAAGGCATACCAGTTTTCGGAATATGCGGAGGCTTCCAGATGCTGGGGCTTGAAATATCCGATCCTTTTCATGTTGAGGGCGAAACGGCGAATACCCCGGGACTCGGTCTTTTGCCGCTCAGGACAGAACTGAGACCTCACAAGGAACTCGCACAGGTAAAAGGAACTACTTTGAAATCATTCAGATTCGCAGCGCCAGGAACGCCGTTTACCGGATACGAGATACACTGCGGAGTGACAACGCCCCTTCCGGCGCCCGACAATGCGGCGCTCGCAATAAATGAAAGGGGAACCAAAAACGGACTCACGGAAGCAACCGGAGTGATTTCGGGCGATGGGCTCGTCTTCGGGACGTATGTCCATGGAATATTCGATTCCGATAACCTGAGGGCTGGACTCATTCAATATCTTCATTCGGCAAAAGGAGTTGAAATGACTCAATCGCCCTGCGGAGTGTCATACGAGGATGCCGTTGAAAAATCCATTGACGCCATCGCTCTGGCAATCGCCGAGAATATAGACACCAGCTACATTCGCGCCCTCATTAGATAATTGGAACATTTCATCTACGACGCTGTCTAATATCCTGCACGCCTCATTGACAAGGAGTAGAAAAATGGGTAACGCAGAGTCTCCTTTCGAGCTCGGAGACGAGGACAAAAATGAGCTTGAAGCACTTATCAGGAAAGCCAGCACGCCCCAGTGTATCGCCCTCAGAGCAAGGATAATCCTCCTGCTCGCGGCAGATATACCCCTTATCGAAATAAGAAAGTCGCTGAGGGTGACAAGGTCAACAGTGGCGAAATGGAAGGCCCGATTCCTTGAAAACGGGATTGAGGGACTTAACGACTCGCCGCGCCCCGGACAGCCGTCCAAGTACGGAGACAACACAAGAAAATTTATCCGCAACGCGGCATGCATCCCCCCGGAAGGCAGTAAACGATGGTCGGTGAGAAGCCTGGCCGATGCACTGAACATAAACCGCGGAATAGTTCAGAGGGTACTTCAGACCTGCCATATAAAACTCACTTAGCAGCCCATGACGCTTTCAGCATCTCCGTAAACTCGGCCCGGGAAACTTCCCGGCAGCCGAGCGATTCAATAAAGGGATTCATCACCTGGACATCAATCCATTTGACCCCCTTCGCGAGCAGATATTCGACAGCGGATGATAAGGCGAATTTCGAGGCGTTGTCCTCAGTATGGAACATGCTTTCGGCTGAAAAATATTTCCCGTGCAACACGCCGTAAGTTCCGCCCGCAAGGATGCCGCCGGGGGAATAAGCCTCAAAACTCGCGGCAAAACCCCGTTCGTAAAGCTCCGTATATGAATCCATTATTTTGCGGGTTATCCATGTTCCATTTTCTCCCTTCCGGCTCACCGACGCGCAGGATTTCATCACCCCTGCAAAATTTCTGTTCATATCAAAGCAAAAAGCCGACTTTCGGAAATAGCGGCGGGTCCTCTCCGATATATGGAACTCATCCAGAAAAAGGACTGCTCTCTGAGGCGGCGCAAACCAGACGACATAGTCCTCCTCGGACGGCCACGGGAAAATTCCGCTGCCGTAGGCGCCCAGCAGGTAGTCGACATTTATATCGCGGCTCCAGCAGAGAATGCCATTTTCATCCGCCGATTCCGGGTCTGGAAATTGAATTTTCACTAAAGATGGAATAATATAGGCTCCTTATATATTCAATAAGTTAACACTTTATGGCGAAAATGAAAAGAATACTTATAACAGGCGGGGCGGGATTCGTCGGCTCCAACCTTGCAATATACCTTAAAAACCACTTCGAGGGAAGCTCAATAACGGCTCTCGACAATCTCTACCGTAAGGGTTCCGAACTCAATCTGCCACGGCTTGAAGAACACGGCGTGGATTTTATAAATGGCGATGTAAGAAAGATTTCCGATCTGCGCAAAGCCGGAAAAATCGATTTTCTGATAGAGTGCTCCGCCGAACCGTCCGTTCTCGCAGGCTCCGACGGCAATACGAACTATCTCATCGAAACGAACCTCAACGGCGCGATAAACTGCGCCGAAGTCTGCCGCGAAAACAACGCGGGAATGATCTTTCTCTCGACAAGCCGTGTCTACCCGATGGCCCCGCTTGTTAATGCTTCAATCACGGAAAAAGAGACCCGGTTTAATTTTGATAAACAGCAGGCCGTCCCGGGCCTGTCAGAGCTTGGCGTTTCCGAAAAGTTTCCAATGGACGGCGAACGCTCGCTTTACGGGGCCACAAAATATTCCGCGGAAATAATACTGAATGAGTACCGCAGCCTTTTCAATATTCCGATTGTGATAAACCGTTGCGGCGTCATCGCCGGTCCCTGGCAGTTCGGCAAGGCCGATCAGGGAATAGCCGCGTTCTGGACGGCTGCGCACATCTTCAAAAAACCGCTTAAATATATAGGCTTCGGCGGCACGGGCAAGCAAGTTAGAGATTTCCTACACATAGACGACCTCGCGGTACTTATCGCCCTGGAGCTGGAGTCAAGTGAAAAGTTCAGCAATGAAGGCTTTTTCAACATCGGCGGCGGAAGCGGGACGAGCGCTTCACTTCTCGAACTCACGAAGATCTGCGAAAGCACCAGCGGCAACAGTATAGGAATAACACCTGAATCTACAACGCGTTACGCCGATATCCCAGTCTATATCAGTGACAATTCGAAAATATCAGCGTTCTGTGGATGGAGCCCCTTGAAGACAATGGAAAACATCATTACAGACATTCATTCCTGGATACTTAAAACGCCTTCAATAACAAATCTTTACAGGTAAACAATGACAAAAGTCCTCGATTTCGTAAAAAAGGAAAAACTCTCTCTTCTTTTTGTAATCGCGTCAGTGGCAGTCTGTCTCTCGTGGAGCCTCTATACCCGCCAGGTATGGGAAGACTTCTTCATTACCTACAAGTACAGCAGAAACCTTGTGGAGGGCAATGGGCTTGTCTATATGCCAGGCGAAAAGGTGCACGGGTTCACATCCCCGCTCGGCGTACTTCTCCCCGCAGTCTGCGGACTTATCAGCGGCCCGCGAAATTACGACGCTGCGATATGGCTCTTCAGGATACTTTTCTGCATCCCGGCATTTACGGCGGGATGCATCCTGCTGATGAAGTGCTTCAAGGAGGAAGGAAAATCATTTCCAATCCCCGCCGTATTCGCAGGAGTTCTTTATCTCTTTGAGTCTAAATCGGTAGCCTATTCGATGAATGGAATGGAAACATCATTCATTCTCTTCTTTCTCGCATGGACTATATATATGTACAGATACGGGTTCTGCCGTTACTGGCTTCCCGTCGGCATTGCCTGGGCGGGGTTGATGTGGACAAGACCGGATTCCTTCCTCTACATCGGGGGGCTGGCTCTGGCAGGGTTTATTTTCAGGGAATCCGGCGCGTTAAAATACATCATAAGTACCGTCAAGTCCGCCATTGTTACCACTGTTCTTTATCTGCCGTGGTTCATATGGGCGTGGGTTTACTACGGGAGTCCTGTACCGAATACGGTTATGGCCAAGGGCGCAATGTCGATGGGGCAGGATTTAATGACTATGCTCTGGAAGCCGATTTACTATTTTCGCGCGTTAATGGCTGCTGTTTTCGCTCCGTCATACTTCAGTCCTCCGACATGGCCGCCCTACGTTTTCTGGTTCTGTTTCGCACTCGGCACTCTGGTTTTCATTTACTGGACCTTCTTTTTTGTCAAGGACAAGTTCGGTCGGATGCTTTCGCTGGTTTTCTTTCTGATGAGTTTTTATCTTTTGTCGATTCCCGTCTGCTATCCGTGGTATCTTCCGCCGGTTGCGCTGATTGGAATATTCGTAAGCGTATCGGCGACCTCAACCCTTACCAGGAGATTTATAGCGGATAAAACTACGCGCAAACAGCTTTCCATATTCCTGCTTTCATTTATTGCCATTTCGTTCGCTATGATTTTTGGGATGATGACCTACATGGAAAAGATAAGACAAACTGTGATAGAAGACGGCACAAGAAAGCAGATTGGACTCTGGCTAAACGCCAATACAGCAAAGACTGACAGGATTTACCTTGAATGCCTGGGCTATATAGGTTATTTTGCGGACAGGAAGATGCTGGATTACCCCGGGCTTGCAACACCGGAAGTTACGAAAGTTGTAAAAGAGTATAAAAGGAACTTCCACGAAGTACCCGAAAAGCTCAAGCCCGAATGGATCGTCTTAAGGTATTTCGAGGCGGAAAGATTTGCACGCTATAAATATTTCAAAGACTGTTATGAGCCAGTCGTCGAATTCAACAGTCTGGGATTTTCCGACCTTTACGGCTATATTCCGGGAGAAAACAACATCTACTTCGACGCATGGTTCATCGTGTTTAAACGCAAATGATTCCAAAAAAAGAAAAAAAAGTCACAGTCCGCTTCGACCAGGGAACACTTCTCGTGGACGGGCCGGAAGAATACATTTCCAATATCTGGCGTTATCTCAAGAACGACCCGAGGACCGGCTCATTTCGAGCGCAGGCATATCACTACGCGCCGATAATCCTTGAACTTCATTACTCGAAAATCCCATTCTCTGACATGGCAAAGGGTTTCAGCCCGCTGGAGCTTTCACTTAAAAATCCGCTGGAACCGCTCCCGCACCAGAGCGATGCGCTGAAGCAATGGACAGACGCCCAGGGAAGAGGGACTGTCGTCATGCCTACAGGCGCGGGCAAAACATATTTTGCGGTCATGGCGATAAATGCAGTCAAAAGACCAGCCCTCATAATCGTCCCGACAATCGATCTGATGATGCAGTGGGCATCGGTACTGGAAAAGTTTTTCGGAATCAAGTGCGGAATGCTGGGGGGCGGCTCAAAGGAAATCCTTGACATCACAGTATCGACTTATGACTCGGCAGTACTCAATATGGAATTCATAGGAAACCGCTTCGGAATAGTCGTCTTCGACGAGTGCCATCACCTGCCTGGTCCGGTAAACAGACTCGCGGGCTCAATGTGCCTCGCGCCATACCGGCTTGCCCTCACCGCCACGCCGGAGAGAGAGGACGAGGGCGAAAAACTTATCCATGAACTCGTCGGCCCCATCGTCTACGAAGCGCATATCGATCAGCTCGAAGGCCACGTGCTCGCGCCATACCGCACCGTCAGGCTGATGCTCGAACTGGAAGAAAACGAGCGAAAAGAATACGAGTCCAACCGCCGGATATACACCGAATTCCTCCGCGCGAACGGAATATACTTCACCTCTAAAAACGATTGGAACCGCTTTCTCGCACTCTGCGCCCGGAACCCCGGCGGGAGAAGAGTATTCGAGGCCTTCATGAAACAGAAGAGAATAGCCCGAGGCGGAAGAAGCAAATTCTTAAAAGTATGGGAACTCATCAACAAACACAAAGACGAAAGAATCCTTATATTCACCGCCGAAAACGACATGGCCTATGAACTCGGCGGCCGCTTCTTTCTTCCCGTAATAACACACCGGACAAAAGCAGCCGAACGCAAAGAGATGCTTGATTGCTTCCGTTCGGGAGAATACCCTGTACTGCTTACAAGCAAAGTACTTAACGAAGGAGTGGACGTCCCTGAGGCCAGCATAGGAATCGTTGTATCGGGCAGCGCCAGCATCAGAGAGCACGTTCAAAGGCTCGGCCGCATACTCCGCGCCGTCAACGGCAAGGAGGCGATACTCTACGAACTCATCAGCGAAGGCACTTCCGAGGTAAGCGTCAGCCGCCGCCGTACCGAGCACAGGGCCTATAAGAATAACTGGTCAAAGAGATTCTACAGGAAAAAATAATATGCTTACACGCGAACTCATCAGATTCAGGACAATGAATTCCTATGCAAAACCTCAGTTTGTGGATGTCAACGACGAGAATCTCCTCGAATTTGCCTCGCAACTCATATCAATCTATGATCCGGAAGTCGCCATGCTCAGAGGCGAGATTGAGGAGAACCTCCTCCCGCTTCTCAAGTCATGCAAAGACATTAAATTCGCGAAGGGGCTCAATAAGATAATGCTTGACCGCTGTAAATTCAGCGCACCCTCCGATATCGATTATACGGCAATGAGAAAAATGGTCTTTCAGTGTTCGGCGGAACTCTTGAGATCAGGAGAGTTCCCTGATCATATGCAGTTCCGCGACGCGATAGTCTCTGAAAGCGACGATATACTGCTGTTCGACCAGAAGGGAATATACTCAGACCTGCCCGACAATGAAACGTTAAAATCCGTCAAAAAAATATTCCCGCGCGAGCTCCTTGAACGCTATAACTGCTCTCTTGTCCAGTCACTCCTGCTCCATAGCGCCGGCCTCGAAATAGAGATAGAAGAGCCAGAGCCCGCAAAAATGAGGAAGATGCTTAAATATTTAAAGTTTTTCAGGCTCCTTGCACAAATCAGCAAAGGAAAAAGTTCAAAGGTAAATGACGGCATGCCCGACTCTCTGGCGATGAGCGTTGACGGGCCCGCAAGCATCTTTGAAAACACACAGAAGTACGGACTTCAGCTGGCCTCCTTCTTTCCTGCCGTATGCGATATGGCACACTGGAGACTCAAGGCCGTCATCAAGATTAACGACAAAGAACTCAAACTCTCTCTCGATGAGAGTTCCGGGCTCGTAAGCCATTACAAAAACTTCTCAAGCTATGTCCCCGAAGAAATCGTCATGTTCCACAAGCTCTTCAAAGAAAAGTCACTGGACTGGGAGATATGCGGGCACTCCTCATTTCTCAATCTCGGCGGGCAGGAGCTGGTATTCCCCGATTTCAGCTTCCGCAAAAAAAACAGCCCGCGCACCGTTTACCTCGAACTATTTCACCGCTGGCATTCGACACATATTATGGAACTACTGCACACATGTGAGAGCAGACAGGAACTTCCCCTCATTATAGGAGTAGATAAATTTCTTGCTGGAAAGCCGGAAATAGCTGCGCTCCTTGAGGAAAGCAGTTTCTTCAAGGAATCGGGCTTTACGTTTCGCGATTTCCCCGGCGTCGACAGAGTACTCGGAACGCTCAGGAAAAAATTTAACAAAGCCGCCGCCGAACAACCGGAATTGCTTTAAATACCGGCTTTTTCAAAAATGTGCGTTAAAACAGTCTCGTGTTCGTCAGTCCACGGCTGAGGCCAGAGTTTCTCGAATCCTGCCCTGACCGCCTTAGAGTCATTGCTAAAAAGCTCGACGGCGGCAAGCGCCGCGCCGGACGATATTTTGTCAGGTTTTATACCCTGACTCACTACAAGGCGCATAGTACCGACAGAGCGGTCATCCCAGGAGAGTTTTCTCGGCAAGTCCCTGGTGATCCTGGAGATAGCGTCCTTCAAAAAGGGATTTGTCATTCTAACAAGCAGGTCTTCTACATAATTCCTGAAGCCTTCAATGGTAAAAAGGCTGTCCGCTCCTTTCCATTTTTTGCAGAGAGCGGTGCCGCATTCGTCGATAAAGGCTGAGCGCGCGAAGGGTATTAGCTTTTCATTTCCCCTGAGCTGGCTCATAAATTCGAAGCCGTCTATCTTCCCCAGCATTCCGAGAAGAAAGTGTATCGCATTGTGCCCGTAAAGCTTAGCTTCTTCGAAAGGGAAAAGATCGGTTTTCGGAAAAAGATACTTTGTCTTTATAGCGTTCACGCCGGGGGCGGAACTTATGTATATTGTGTTGAATTCTTCCACGAGATGTCCTCGGTCTGCGCCGGGAGCGAGAAGAGCCAGATTATCCTGAGCCGCCTCGGCAGATGAAACAACGCCGCTCATCTTGCCGACGACCGTATTGAGAAAATGGGTATTCGGGAAATTACCCCCTACCGCTTCCGTCAGGATTTCGGCAGCGTGGTTGTTGTTCTCCGCGGCATATATATATCTTGTTGCTTCAGGTTTTTTTTCAAACGCACGGCGCATCCACGGCGCTACATGCCTGAAAATGTCAACGTTCGGGAGTGCAGTGGCAAATTCCTCTGCGTCGACAGCTGCCTCTACGAGCTTTTCAAGATCATCCTTGTCCGCAGGATTGAGTATCTCTATATTCGGTATGGTTTCTCTGTATATGCCGTCTGCTCCCGCGATATTTATGGATATTTTGCCGCCCGAGCTATTCACTGCTTCCTTTATTTTTTCATCAACTTCAGCCACTACGATGCGGTCGAAGCCGCCCTTTGCCGCTCCCGAAAGAAAAATTCCAGTCTGGATCGGTCCCATTCCTATTCCTACAAATGTACTCACTTCTACCCTCTGAGTTTGATTATCCTTCAAGATAGCACGTAACAAATAATTTTTAAAGTGGAAATATTCCAGTATTTAAAAAGCGGATATGCCTTGACAAAACAAAACAATTCACTTATAATTCACTTATAATTCATATTGGGAAAACTTATGCCGCTTGAATCCGCAAAACATCTTAAAGGCGCCGAGAAGGTCAGGGCGGAAGTCCTTTCATGGATTAAAAATAACAATCCGCTTCCCGGCGCGAGATTTTTCTCGCAGAGAGAATTGGCGGAACTCTTAAAAGTCGACCCAATGACGGCCCATAAGGCATTACAGCAACTGAACAGGGAAAAAATATTGTATCGCATTCAAGGCAGGGGAACATTTGTCGGGCCTGAACTGAAAGAAACCGCCTGCAGGAACTATGCGCTTATATCGTCTCGAATGAATATTGGAGACAGAGAAGCCAATCCGGACAACTGGCATATCGTAAATAAAATATATTCAGCATTCATGCAGTCACTGCTTGATAATGAAACATTTTCAACCGTGATTGTTCACCCGAAAGACAATTCGAATAGCATTGGTATTCGGCTTAAAGGGTATGATGCTGTTTTTTTCGGCGGGGAAAGTGAATTTTCCAAACTTATTTCAAACCTGATAGAATCACAAAAAACGCAAGTCGTGATAATCGGAAGCCGGACTGATTCTGACCTCAAATGCCTGCATTTATCATGCGCTTTACACGAAAGCGTTTATAAAGGAATAAGTTACATCGCAAGCGCGGGATACAGAAAAATAGCCTACATCGGCTCCAGTAAAATGACTGAGAAATTTGACGGATACAAAAAGGCCCTTTCCGATTACGGCTTGATGTTCGACATGAACAATGTCGTACTTGGAATAGAATCTCAATGCGACGGAGCAAGAGGGGCATCTCTGCTTCTCGGGAAAAACTCCAGCTTCGACAGCATATTCGTCGATACCGACATCAAAGCAGTCGGAGTCATTGATTATCTGGCTTCGCAGGAGATAAAAGTTCCCGATGACATCGGCGTCATGGGCTTTGACGGACTTGAACAGTTCATAAACGCGCCGCCCTACCTGACCAGTGTCAAGACCGACTTCAAAGAATTAATCGAATCTGGACTGAATGCCTTGCGGAAGAAGAGACAGAAAGGGTATATCGAAGACCGACTTGATATACCCGGCTCATTGATCCCGAACAAAACCCTAAAAAGGAAAACACAATGAAGGTTAAAAAGTTCACGCTCATTGAGCTGCTGATAGTTATAACCATAATATCAATATTGGCCTCTATGCTCCTGCCAGCCCTCAGAAACGCTAAAAACAAAGCACACCAGATAACTTGCGCCAACAAGCAAAAGCAAATAGGCCTGGGAGTAGCTTTCTACACCGCCGAAAATGATGGATGGATTCCGCCAACACATGCAGACAACAATTACACATGGCCCATCCTCCTCGCCCCGCTGATGGGAATAACCCAGGATTACCAACGCTGGACATCCTACGAAAACTTCTACTGCACAAGCAATACCGAAGTAAAATTCCCGGACCAGGCCCCCGGCTCCTACCGGACAAATTATTCATGGAATCGGGATATGATGGGCATACCTTCAGATAACACTTGTCCAATGCTGAAGTCGCTGAAGGTCAGCAGTCCTTCGGGTTCAGCCATAATATGGGACGGGCATGAAGGAGACTGGGGATATTTTGCCGGATTTGAAAGACAAATAAACCCTATGGAGACATCTATATGCTGTATTGGTTTCTGGCACAACGGCAGGACAAACGCATTATTTCTCGACGGACATACGGCAGGTATTGGAAGAACCGAGCTGCCTGGCGCTTTTGAACACGATGGAAATACCCTTTACAAATAATCTTTAAAAAACGGAGTACGTATGTTAAATCCCGTTCTCAGGATCGTCCCTTCCCTAATCCTGCTCTTACTATCCAACGCCTGCCTGAATCAACAGCAGAGCTGCACGCAAAAAAATCCGCTGATACTTGAAGACGATTCAATGAAAATAATCTTCTGCGACTCGTCAAAAGGTTTTTCATGCGACGGAATAGTCAATAAGGCGGCGGATAATCATAAATTCGTCAAAGCTCCCGAAAAAAATCCGGCCCTTTGGAGAATTGAATTCAGGTCTCTGCCAAATAGCGGGGATAAAAAAAATAACTGCTTTATCACAAGTCTCTCCGATTCTGAAAAAAGTTTTACAAGGGAAGATAATTCAATAACCATGTCATGGAAAAATCTGAGTCTGCCCGGAGAAAAAAACATAATTGATGTAACCGTCGTCATCACGCTTTCCAATGACTCCGGCAGCCGATGGGAAATAAAAGTCGATAACAAAAGTAAAAAATACGGTGCGTGGATTGTAGAATATCCGATACTCTCAAATACCTCAACGCCTGGTACAGCGGACGTAGTTTTCCCCGGCGGAAAACTTGGCGGATTCCTAAAGAAAAACAACGTGGAAGCCGGTTATTTCACATATCCATCGATTCATTGTCCGGTACAGTTTATTTCCCTCAGCATTGCAAACTCCGGACTCTATTTCGCGGCGCATGACGGCGAATCAAAAAGCAAAGCCTTTCAAATATCGGTGGACCAGAGTATTGCAATGAAAATACAGCCAGAGAACATGGGAATGCCCGGAACCGGATATAATTCGACCTTCCCTGTAGTAGTGAAGCCTTTCAAAGGAAATTGGTGGCATGCGGCAAAAATCTACAGGGCGTGGGCCCTGAAACAGAAATGGGCCCAAAAGGAAAAACTCATAGACAGAAAAGACATTCCTGTATCGTTCAAGGAATGCGGAGCATGGCTTCTGCTCTGGCAGGGCTCGAGCGCAATCAAAGAATTCACGCTACTGGCACAAAAGACTTTAAATGCGCCTGTTGGCGCGCATTGGTATGAATGGACAACGAGACGTTCTGACAAGGAATACCCTTACTATTTTCCGGTGCGCTCTTCAAATATGAAAGAGGTCGCTGAAGAACTTGTGAATTCAGGCAATACGGTCATGCCTTATATAAACGGAAGAATATGGGACCAGTCCAATACGGATTTCTACGAGCCGGAAGTCCAGAGCTGCCTGGCCCTAAAACCCGACCTGAAATCACCATACACGGAAAGCTATGCCTCAAAACAGATATTCTCGGCAATGTGTCCGACACAGGAATTCTGGCAGAAAAAAGTAATCAACGTCGCCAAAGAACTAGCTTTGAACTACGGTATCAACGCCATTTATATAGACCAGACCGGAGCGGCATCTCCAGCCAACTGTTTTAATAAATCCCACAATCATCCTCTAGGCGGCGGGTCATACTGGGTTGACGGATACAGAGACATGCTCACAAAAATCCATGCGTCATTTTCAGGCAAACACGTAGCATTGACAACGGAAGGAGCCGCCGAACCATATATGGACAACATTGACGGCTTTCTTGGATTCGAGAAATATTCGCATGAAAGCATCCCGCTCTGCCAGGCTGTTTATTCAGGATATAATATATATTTCATCCACCCTATGCCTGACAACGGTAATTTCAACTTCTTCGTCATGATGCAGGGCCGTCTCTTTCTCTGGGGAATCCAGAATACATGGCTAAGCCATAAGGAAATGGAAGGGGAAGGTTTCCTGAAAAAATATGAAAAACAAACTGAATTTCTGAAGAAACTCATTGCAGTAAAGCTCGAAGCAAAAAAATACATGATATACGGCGAACTTCTCGGGGAATTAAGCCCGCTCAACGATATTCCTCAGATAAACGCTACATGGGAGCCGACATCGAAGACTCCGGTCAGTTTTTCACAGTCGGCAGTAATGGGCAGCATCTGGAAGGCAGGAGACGGTTCACGGGGCGTGGCATTGCTTAATTTCAGCGGAGCGCCGCAAGTCTTCGAATATGATATAAAAAATAGAAAACG
This sequence comes from Lentisphaerae bacterium GWF2_45_14, assembly GCA_001804785.1. Classification (GTDB taxonomy): domain Bacteria; phylum Verrucomicrobiota; class Lentisphaeria; order Victivallales; family GWF2-45-14; genus GWF2-45-14. Next base: position 58,006 of record MHBG01000056.1, on the reverse strand, counting down.
GTCCGTATATCTTCAGCCGTACGAAGCAAAGTTTTCGGTGATAGACGCCGACTGAAAAAGTCAGAGGGCGTTTATTTTTTCGAGTATCTGTTCAAACTCGGCACAGGCCTTCTGATGCGAAAACTGCGATGCGAGGGTAATCGCCTTGGCACGCATCTGAGACATTTCGCTAAGCGGCATTTTGTATATTTTCTCTATTGCGTCGGCAGTGGCTCCGGCATCATCTCCGGGGACAAAGATGCAATGCCCTGTCTCAGAAGAGAAGCTTCTATATGCCGTGATATCGCTCAATATGCAGAGAAGTCCGGAGGCCATAGCCTCAACGGCGGGAAGCCCGAATCCCTCGCGTTCCGTGGAGTTCGATATATATACATCACATGAGCTCAATGCCTCGCAAAATTCACGACGAGGTGAATTTAAAAGAAGGTTATAAGTAAGACCTCCACCCATTTCATTCTTGCCCGCAATCGAGGCCAATCTCATAAAATCCAGCGGGATATCTCTGGCTCTTGCCATTTCCACGGCTTTGACCGTGACGGGTATGCCCTTATAAGTTACCTCGATAGGACCTACATTTACTATCCGCATTGGTCTGGTCTCTGTAAAATGCTCCGGCTTCCAGTCGGCCCGCGGATTAAGATTTTCAAGATCAACCCCGTTCCGGCAAAGGTAAGCGGGACGCTGGTAGCGGTCCTCCAAGTACTTGCACATGGGATCCGTTATCGCGATAAGATGTGTCGGCAGCTTATAGGCATCGTCGAATATGCGGTGTTTTCTGCGCCACTCAAACTTCTTCTTGAAGATTTTCAGCTTCTTGAGAATACCATTGCCCTGATAGCGGATCGGAGTAACAGCGCCACTTATACGCTGTTCAAGATCAACGAGTTCCAATCCCTGACAAAAATGAACGACCTTTCCCCTGTGCGCCTCCCATGCCTGACGGACTTCTTTGGGGCTGGTGGCAATGATCAGATCGGCCTCCGGAATATGTTCGGCACTGAGAGCGGGGACAACTTTTGCCGGGATATAATCAGAAAGTCCGCCTTCCTTCTTCTCAACAAGGACACTTACTTCGTGTCCCTTTTTCATAAGATAGAGGGCATAGTCGAACATAAGACGGCGCCCCCCGGAAAATTTCATATGGTCTGTAATAAAGATCAGTTTCATTTATTCGCATCCTGCCTGACATTAAAAACAATATAAATAGCATAAAGACTTAGAGTTTCAAGAGATACCGTTTCTGAGGATCTTCTCGGCTATGTTGAGACCGTCGACAGCGCTTGACATTATGCCGCCCGCATATCCGGCACCCTCGCCCGCGAAATAAAGGCCCTCAAGCGACGACTGAAATGTCTCGGGATGTCTGAAAAAGCGCACCGGACTTGACACATGAGTCTCAACTCCTATTATTTTGCCGGAAGTCATAAAGCCGGCGGCCATTTTTTCAAAATGGATAAGGGCCTCGCTAACGGCATCAGCCGTTCTCTGCGGCAAAATGGTATCGATTCTGGCTGAAACAGTTCCAAATCTGTAGCTGCTTTTGCTTGAAGAAAGACTTTCCTCGCCGCGCACAAATGAATAGGCATCCTGGGCCGGAGCCGCAAAATCTGAGCCGCCAGCCTCAAATGCGAGCCTCTCAATGTTATCGATAAAAGCAAACGCATCCACGTATGTTTTAAACCCGGAAGGATCCTGATTGACGATTATCGCCGAGTTCGCAAAATGACCGTTTCGGCCATAGGGGCTCATTCCGTTGGTGGAAAGCCTGCCCTGCTGATTTACGGCCGGAATTATTTCACCGCCGGGACACATGCAAAATGTAACAGCGCCCGCGTTTCTGTCGTTGGGCGGACGACTCACGAAGTTGTATTCGGCTGCGCTCAGAAATGGCGGAAGCGGGTCGATGCCGTACTGGAACATATTGACAAAACTCTGAGAATGCTCGACACGGCAACCTATCTGGAAGCCCTTGAGAAAGTAATTAACTCCATTTCCTATCAGGGCCGTTATTATATCTCTGGCGCTGAGTCCGGGGGCCATCAGAACAAATGGGGCTTCTATTTTTTCACCCTTAGAAGTAATCACGCCGCGACAGCGTTTCTTCTCGATAAAGACATCGGAAACCGCGGTAGACCACAGGAACGAACCGCCAAGCGAGATTATTTTTTCGCGGATATTTTTCACCATTTTGGGAAGCATATCGGAACCGATGTGCGGGCGCTTGAGATAAAGGATTTCCTCCGGCGCACCGGCGGCAACAAACGACTCAAGCACATAAGACGACGCAGGATCGTTTATCCTGGTATAAAGCTTTCCATCGGAATATGTTCCGGCGCCGCCCTCCCCGAAAAGATAATTGCTTTCGGTGTTGAGCTGTCTGGACTGGAGAAACTGACCGATATCCTCGTGCCGGGAATTCACATCGCGACCACGCTCGCATATAATGGGTTTCAGTCCGTACTCCGCAAGAAGAAGAGCCGCCATGAGACCGGCGGGCCCGGAGCCGACAACAACAGGGTTAAGCGGAATGCCCTTTAATGGCGAAAGTTGCCGAAGAGGATGCGAAACCTGAAGCGACGGAGATGGAAATTTGGCCGCCTGTTTTGAGGACTCGACGACATCGACATCGATCTTGAATATAAAATGGAGTTTTCTCCGTTCCCTGGCGTCAAGGGTTTTCCTGAGAATCCGATATGAACGGATATCATCTTCGGGGATACCCGAAAAAGACGAGATAAAAGGCTTCAACTCCTGATCAAGATTTGTTACAGACACCGGGACTTTTTTTACAAAGACTCTAAGACCGTCAAGAATTATTCTCAATTAATTTCTCCTTTGAAATCCTTTTCTGCAAAAACAATAGCTCTGAACACACTGAATTCGGCACCCTTCTCCCGCCAGGCGTCAGGGGACATTCCGGCCTTCATTGAAAGATGCGTCAGCGTCGTATTCTTGTCCCATCCCTGCTCTGGCGCGACCTGCGGCAGAAAAACAGCGGAAGCTCCGCCCTTCTGAATAATTATGCCATGCTCGCCGACGATAAATTCATCAAGAGACGCTATTTTCTCGGGGGCTGTAAGAATGGATATTTCTATTTCAAGACGGTTCAACTCCTCAATACTGGAAACAGGAGCGAAGCGCGGATCGCGAAAAGCCGAATTAACCGCATTGTGCAGCACATTACTGCCGAGCGGCTCGAAACCTCCGATATTTCCGATGCAGCCGCGGAGCTCGCCGCCCTTCGTATGAAGTGTTACAAAACACGATGCCGTAACGTTCAGACTTCCGGGAAGCGTCCCCAGATCAGGCGCCGATTTTTTCAAAAGCTTCGCTTCCATCGCGGAACGCGCAAGCCTGAGAAGAAAAAGCTTGTCCTCACACGAAAAAGAAGAATCTCCACTGCTCATTTCATTCCCCCCTTGATTTTTATCATGAACGCGCGAACCTCACGTAAAGAACAAGTACCACAAGGGCCAGAGAGTTCAAGAGCAGAAGCATCGCGAGATACGTAAGTTTTTCATCCAGCGAATAAGGAATGACAGTAAAGGCCCAGTGCCCGGCGGAACGGTAGAGCTTCCAGATTACAAAGAGATTGACGAAAAGAATCGGCGTCACCAAAAAACCAATAAATCCCCTATAGGCATTCTGTTTGACTTTTTTCGGCATAATGATCAGGCGTTCTGTTTAACTATGTTATACCAGCCGTACGCTATAAAGAGTATAGTTGGAAAGAGTCCGGCAACCACAGGATAAAGATAGCCCTGCTTGCCGAGGACAAGAAATACTTCCGAGGACATCTGGTATACGATGATAACGGCTACCGCCGAGAGGATGGACTTGAAAATACCCCCGCGTTCGTTTTTAGCGGCGAGAGGGATTCCGAGAAAAACGGCGATAAGGCATGACCACGGAAAGGCAATCCTGTGGAAAAATATAGTGGCGTACTTGTAGCGACAAATATCATCCATGTCTTTGGTAAAATGAAGTATCTGCCATATGGACCATGTCGGCAGGTCTTCCGGCGGGCGGGCAGAGTTCAATATTTCGGAGGGGGTTTCCGGCAGTTCATCCACACCTTTCACTAGCCTTTGGAATGGTTCGGGGTTCCTCGGCATAAAACCGTCTTCGGTATAAAGGGTAATCGTACCATCCTTGAACACCCATCCTTCGCCGGGGACAAAACTGGACTCTGCCGCTTGGATATCGTAGATAAGTTTTCTGTTTTCCATGGCTGACTCGGGGAGCAAATAGCTTTTCAGCATTACTTCCTTCTGAACGCCAGCCTCAGTAAAATATTTAAAAAGCCAGGTGTGTTTTTTGTTCGGACTTACGTAGGTAAGCATATTCTGAAGGTCAGACCTGTAGGCATCGCCTCTGGTCGTTTTGTCCTTCAGAGTTTCGGCACGGCTTTCACAGACAGGTACCAGCTGCTCGTTGAACCAGAAATTTATACCCGTTATAATCAAGGCCACCACATAAATTGAGCCGCCGCAGCGAAGAAGCGATATTCCCGACGCCCTCATAGCAGTAACTTCCATATTTTTACCGAAGTTAGCCATGGTGTACATGCAGGAAAGGAGCACTGATATCGGAAGGATGAAGCGTATGTTCCCCGGAAGCAGAAGAATAAAGTATTCTATCATGATAGGCAGTTTTGCTCTATCGGTATCGGACTCCAGGAAGTCCTGAAGGTCATTAAATATATCCCCTATGACAAAAAGGAGTATAAAGCCGATTATGAGTACGGAAAGCGGAATCATGAACTGGCTGAAAACATAATAATCAAGAATGGGGAGGAATCCCCATTTTCTCTTAGCTGGAGCTATATCGGAAAAATTATCGGGCATATTAAATAAAAAAGGGCGTTACGAAAACATTTCCGGGACGCCCTGAAACCTTATAATTGTAGAAAGCTTTCTCTAGTGCTTTTTGCTATTACGGCGTTTCTTTTCGCTAGGCTTTTCGTAGTGCCTGCGATTACGGAGTTCCTTCAAGGTGCCTTCCTTATCCAGCTTTTTCTTGAGTCTGCGCAACGCACGGTCTATCGCTTCGCCTTTCTTAAGACGTACTTCTGTAACTTCCATGGATAAATCACCTCCTCTCACAATAGTAAAATCGCCAAAAACAGTCAATAAGATACAGCTTGACGGGATTATTACAATCCTTCAAGCAAAAAATCATTCGCTTACAAAATCAGCCTCATCAGCAAGCATCGTTCTGAGCTTGGTGAGGGCCTGGTTCTGTATCTGCCTTACTCTTTCGCGGGTCCTGCCTATCTGCTGACTAACTTCCTCCAGTGTCTTCGGGCGACTGCCGTCGAGTCCGAAACGCATCTTGAGTATCATCCGTTCCCTGGGGTCGAGATCAAGCAGAAGGTTCAGAAGCCTGTCCACAGACTCTACGTCGCCGAGAATCCTGTCGGGGGTCATGGCGCCGCGGTCCGGGATAATGTCCTGAAACTCGCCGTCCTCGCCCTGCTGGATAGGATCGTGAAGCGAAAATGTCCTCAAATCCGCGAGACGCAGTCCAGCTACAGTCCTCTCACTGAAGTCGAGATGCCCGGCTATTTCAGCGTCGGTCGGTTCGCGTCCGAGCTCTTCGGTAAGCTTCATTCTGACTGATTTTATTTTATTTATCTTGCCCGCCGACTGGACTGGAATTCTTATCGTCCGGCTCTGATTGGCAAGTGCTCTGCGCATGGACTGCTTTATCCACCATGCCGCGTATGAGCTAAACTTCGCGCCTTTTGCGGGGTCGAATTTTTCAACGGCCCTCATGAGGCCGATATTACCTTCTGAGATAAGGTCGAGCAGAGGGAGTCCGAGACCTTTGAAGTCATGGGCTATTTTCACAACGAGCCTGAGGTTCGCCTTGATAAGAACGGCCCTGGCGTCATCGTATGCGTGACGGTCATGTCCGTGAATCCTGGCGGCAAGCTCGACTTCCTCTTCTTTTGACACAAGTGATATCTGTCCGATTTCGCCCATATAGAGCTTCATTGTGTCATTCTTGGAAATAGTAACCTGCTTACCCTTGAGGGCTAGTTTTCTTTCCGCTTCGCGATCCTTTTTGGTCTTCTGTTTCTTATTGGAATCATCATCGAAATCGGGAAGCTCACTGAGATCATAGTCTTCTATTTTTTCATCCTGGATTTCTTCAAGGATAACCTTCTCGTCAAAGTCTTCCAAATCCTCAAACTCGGCAATATCTTCAGCAGGAAGAGTTTCGTCCTCAGAATCTTTTTCCGGCATCGGCTCGACAACAACAGGAATAAACCCCTCGGTCTCTGCCAGAAGCTTAAGCTCCTCTTCGGTATATCCCAGTCCGGCAAGCGCGTCTCTTCTCTGTTTTTTAGTTTTTTGAGAATCCTTGGAATCCGGCTTACCTACCATTTTTTTTGCGGTTGACGGAGAAGGTTTCACAGCCTTTGACGGCTGTTCAACAATTTTGGAAACAGTCGGTAGCGGAGCTTTGACAACAACCGGAGCTTTGACTATAGCAGTCTTTTTCTCCGGGGCTTTTTTTATTGAGGGCTTTGCGACCACAGGGGCCGTCTTAGCTGAAACTTCCTTGACAGGTACCGCCTTTTTGACAGGTACCGCCTTTTTGACAGGTACCGCCTTTTTGACAGGTACCGCCTTTTTGACAGGTACCGCCTTTTTGACAGGTAATGCCTTTTTGACAGGTAATGCCTTTTTGACAGGTAATGCCTTTTTGACAGGTACCGCCTTTTTGACAGGTACTGCCTTTTTGACAGGTACCGCCTTTTTGACAGGTAATGCCTTTTTGACAGGTGCCGCCTTTTTGACAGGTACCGCCTTTTTGACAGGTAACGCCTTTTTGACAGGTGCTGCCTTTTTGACAGGAATCTTCTTCACGGGAGCCTTGACAGCCGGTACCTTTTTAACCGAAGCTTTAACGACAGCTTCCTTGACTGAATGTTTTTTCACAGGAATTGCCTTTTTAGCATCCGTTTTTTTATTCGTAGGCTTTTTATTATTATCTTTTCCTCCGAGAGCGGCGGCACTTTTTTTCCCGGCATTACCGGTACTCTTTTTTGCCGATGCAGCTACGGCGGAAGTTTTTTTAACTTCTTTTTTTATCTGAGCTTTCGCTGTAGATTTTTTGCTGCTTTTGTCTTCTTTTTTCGACATTTTTTTTAACACAGCCATTCTTTCAATCTATTCGATTTAATATTTTTATTATTCATTGTCGCATGAAAAATATGCAAAAAAATGTATATTCTCATCAGCAATGCTATACAAAAAGAGAAAAATTTATCCGAAATACCGTAAATGTCAAGGGCTAAAGGAATAAAAAAAGGCTGGTTTGCCTCAATAAAAAACTGGGTTACGACCGAAAAAGCTCCGATTCCGGAGTTCTTCAGGAACGTGGAAAGGGAAGCTGCGGCTCCGCTTGCCTTGAAACTTGCACTCGGCGGAAACAGACCGCTGCTCCTCTCCGCACCGATACTCATTGACGCCGAAAGAATATTCTCGGAGACCGTTCTCTGGATAAAAACACTTGAGTTGGACATCAATGTTTCATTCCTTCCCGAGGTCTCATCAGGAATAAGATTCATGCCGGGTGCGGAACCAGAAAGAGCCAAGACGCTTTTCGATGCTTTCAGCGGAAATTCCGGAATAATAATTTCCAGCGCAGCCGGATTTCTTTCTCCCACACTGCCTCCTGAAAAAATAATTCTGTCCCAGCTTGAGGTTCACCGAGGGATGAAATATCCGTTTCAGAAGTTACTGAGGAGTTTGGTAGAGCTTGATTATGACGATGAATTTGAGGTAAGTGCGCCCGGAGAGTTCTCAAAGCGGGGCGGAATCATAGATGTTTTTTCACCATCCGCCGCTCACCCGGTAAGAATTGAATTCTGGGGAGATGAAGTAGAGTCGATAAGGGAATTCTCGTCAGAAACTCAGAGGTCATTGCGTGAAGTCGATTCATGCCGCATTATCCGAAGAGCGGCCATGCCAGGCGAAAACGCCGATGAGATCCCGTTTATTGAATGCATGAAAGGGAAATTTGCTCTGTTCGCCGCGCTTTTCCCGCAGCAGACGAAGGCACACATTGAAAAATTCTCATCCCCTGAGGATATAGGAAAATGGGATAGACTTATGGAGACGGGTAAAAGCGGAAAAATCATTAAACTCCTGGACAGTGTGGAGTCCGCGCTCGCAAGTGAAAACTCTCCAGTTTCGCCATGTTTCCCATCCGCCGCTCACCTTTGCTGCGAGCTTCCCGACGAAAGCGCGGCCGGAGCCGGCGAAATAATGCGCCAACTCACGGCAGACCAGGTAAGGCAATGGGTAAGTACGGGTTACAAGGCGGCACTTCTCGGAACAAACGAGGCATCCGAGGCACATATCATCAAGTGGTGCGCAGAGCATAAACTTGATGCTTCATCAGTCGAGACAGGAAAGGCCGAGCTGCCTTACGGGATGATATTTCCCATTGAAAAGATTGTATTCCTCACCGAGCGGGAAATATTCTATTCGGCGGCGGCATTGAAGAAAAGGCCCGAGATACTTATTGACATTGCGCCAGACAAGGAAAAAGCCACAGAAGCCCCGCTCCAGCAGTTTGCGGACATCGAAGAAGGCGATACCGTCGTGCATCTCATTCACGGTATCGGGATATACAAAGGCATCCGCGAGATAAAAACCATGGGAGCATTACAAGAAGTCATAGTAATGGAGTTCGCCGAAGAGAAAAAAATGTATATCCCGCTCCTCCAGGCAAATATGATAACACGATATATCGGCTCGGGCAAAAGTGACATGCGACTGAGCCACGTAGGCTCACGCCACTGGGACAGGGCAAAACTCGCGGCGTCAAGATCGGTCAGGGACCTCGCCCTCGAAATGATAAAAATACAGGCAATGAGGGCAACGGCATCAGGGTTCGCATTTCCCGAAGACGATATATGGCAGAAAATGTTTGAAAGCGCGTTCCCCTATGAGGACACTCCGGACCAGATCAAAGCGTCAAGAGAAATAAAAGGGGACATGATGCGCCCCGACCCGATGGACCGTCTCCTCTGCGGAGATGTCGGCTACGGCAAAACCGAAGTTGCTATAAGAGCAGCCTTCAAATGCGTCTCGGCGGGCCGACAGGCCGCAGTACTTGTCCCCACGACGATTCTCGCGCAGCAACACTTCTACAGTTTCTCGGAACGTTTCGCCGAATACCCGATCATAATAGAGACCCTCAGCCGCTTCAAATCACCGGCAGAGCAAAGGGACATAATAAAGCGTCTCGCGGAAGGCAAGGTCGATATAGTGATAGGAACCCACCGGCTTGTGCAGGGAGACGTGACGTTCTCCAACCTCGGTCTTGTCGTGATTGACGAGGAACAGCGCTTCGGTGTCGAACACAAGGAAAAATTCAAAAAGCTCCGCGCCACTGTCGACATTCTCACGATGACGGCGACTCCAATCCCCAGGACCCTTTACATGTCCATGGCGGGTATGCGCGACCTGAGCACAATAATGACCGCGCCCGGAAAAAGACTCCCCGTCCAGACAATTGTCTCGCGCTACGACGAGGCGTTGATAGTATCGGCAATCCAGAATGAAATAAGCCGCGGCGGACAGGCATTCTACCTCCACAACCGTGTAAAGTCGATAGAGGAAACCTGCGATAATCTAAGAAGACTTATGCCCGACGTGCGCTTCGAGACAGCTCATGGAAAGATGGATGAGGACGAACTGGAACTTGTCATGTCTGAATTCATCTCAGGCTCAATCGACGTACTCGTTTCCACCACGATAATAGAGTCCGGCCTTGACATCCCAAACGCCAACACAATAATTATAGAACGCTGCGACCGCTTCGGGCTCGCCGAACTTTATCAGCTCAGAGGAAGAATCGGCCGATGGAAAAATCAGGCATACGCCTACCTGCTTCTGCCCGAGCATGATATAATTACATCCGACGCGAGAAAAAGAATAGCAGCCATCAGGCGCTACACACAACTGGGCGCCGGATTTAAACTTGCGCTCCGCGACCTGGAGATCAGAGGTTCAGGAAACCTGCTGGGACAGGAGCAGAGCGGACATATAAACGCAATCGGCTTCGAACTGTACTGTCAAATACTACGCGTAACCGTAGCGCAGCTTAAGGGAGAAAAGAATCTTGAATTCCTGCCTGAAGTAGATATCGCAATCGACTTTATATCTTATGGGCACAAAGCGCCGCCCGGCAAAATCCCAGTCTGCATACCGCCAGAATACATAAGCTCGGAACGACTCAGGCTGGAGGCATACAGACAAATGTGTTCAGCATCAAAACATTCTGAAATAGAAGAACTTTTGTCAGAACTCAAAGACAGGTACGGGAGTATTCCACGAGAGACCTTGAACATGGCGGCACTGATGAAAATAAAAATATGCACCGCCCGCGCCGGATTTAAGTCGCTTAAAGTTTCAGAAGGCAGAGTATTGTTGGAAAATATCTCGGGAATCCTTAAACCCGACGGGAAAATACCGCACCTGACGCCATCATCCGCCGAATCACCAAACCTTGAAACCCTCCTCGCACTGATTCAAAAAATCACGGCATCCTGAAAAAAAAACCTCTTTTTTACATTATTACCTTTGACTGCTGAAGCTTATGCATTATTTTACTGACCTGTTTCAATTTATTTTAACGTTCATTTTTAAATAGGAGAATCAAAAAATGACAAAGAGAGATATCGTCGTGAAGATATCGTCCGAAACGGGCCTGACACAGAGCGATGTCGCTGCCGTAGTACAAAAAACTCTTGATTACATGGGCGATGAACTTGCCTCCGGCAAAAACATAGAACTCAGAAATTTTGGTATATTCGAAGTTAAAATAAGAAAGAGCCGCAAGGGCCGTAACCCGAACAAGCCGAAAAATGAAGTTGTAATACCTGAAAGAGTTGTTGTTAAGTTCCGCGCCGGCAAAGAGCTCAAAGAGCGCGTTGAAAAACTCAAACCGAAAACTCTCAGAAAAAGATAAGCGGTTTTCCGCTTTACAATGTTTATGAAAAATGCCTCGTATTATCAGATGCGAGGCATATTTTTTTCCAGCAGCCAGAGGCTGGACACAAATGAGCAGCATTCACCCATTTTCATTTGCTGGCGACAATATATTAACTGAATTTATACGGGACAAGAAAATGTCAAAATCACTACCGCCTCCTGGGACTTCGGATATCTTTCCGGAAGAGGCCGCCTCATGGCGCTTCATCGAAGAATCCGCAATAAAAATCTTTTCACTCTATGGCTACGGAGAACTCAGAACTCCCGTCTTCGAATATACCGAAGTATTTGAAAGAGGAATCGGGGGGGATACTGAAGTAGTTCAGAAGGAGATGTATACATTCGAAGACAGAGGCGGAAGAAGTCTCACACTCAGGCCGGAGGGTACTGCCGGAGTAATGAGGGCGCTGCTCAATACAGATGTCATGAACGGCAACGAGAAAAGGGTCTTTTACATGGGGCCGATGTTCCGAGGCGAAAGGCCGGCAGCCGGACGCAAAAGGCAGTTTCATCAGGTCGGCGTCGAAAATGTCGGACATGTCGCGCCCGAGCTTGACGCCGAATCAATACTTATGCTCATGCACTTTCTGGAAGAAAGCGGAATAAGGAATTCAAAGCTTCAGATAAATACCCGCGGCACGGCGGAAGACCGCAAACCGGCGGAAGAAAAGCTCAGAGAACATTTTTCAAAATCTGAGACTGCCCTCTGCGAGGACTGCAAGGCAAGGCTCTCAAGAAACGTATGGCGAATACTTGATTGTAAACAGCCGCAATGCCAGGAGTTTATAAATTCGGCGCCCGACGCGACAACATTCTTCAGCCCCGAAACAAGAGGCTACTTTGATAAAGTGTGCAACGCCCTCTCTGCGGGCGGCGCCGATTTCGAGGTATCGCCAAGGCTCGTAAGGGGACTTGACTACTACGTACACACGGTCTTCGAAGTTTCTCACCCAGGACTCGGAGCGCAGAACGCCATAGCAGGCGGGGGACGTTACGAAATATTCCTCCCAGAAAATAAGAAACCGGTTATAGGCGTCGGATTTGCGGCAGGCATCGAGAGGTTGCTCATGGCACGGGAATCGCTGGACGCAGGGCTTCCGGAAAAAGGCCCTGGATGTGTCTTTCTCGCCGCATTAGGAGAAAAGGCCAGAGACTTCAATATGGCGCTTGCCTCCAAACTCCGGCATGCTGGAATACCCGTAATAGCCGAGGTGGATATAAAAAGCCTTAAAGCTCAAATGCGTGCGGCTGACAGAGTCGCAGCGTCATTCGCCCTGATATGCGGAGACAACGAACTGGAGAAAAATCTGATTGTCTGCAAAAATATGAAAACCGGCGAACAGACAGAAATGGAGAGCACTTCAATAGGAGAATTCCTAAAAAGCATCGGCAGATGGCATGAATGAGCCTTTTAATATGCGCACATCCGTGCTAAATTAGAAGAGGATAAAATCAAAATTGAGGCCTGATGAATATGTTTAAAATGAAAAACCTGGTGCTTCTCGGACCGCCCGGAGCGGGGAAAGGGACTCTTTCGGCAATGCTGAGGGAAGAATCCAGCCTCCCCCACATATCTACGGGCGATATCTTCCGTGTGGAAATTAATAAGGGTTCCGAACTCGGGAAAAAAGCAGAGGAATATGTAAACAAAGGCCAACTCGTACCGGATGAGATTGTAGCCGAAATGACAGGAAGCAGGCTCGAGGAAAAAGATTGCGCGGATGGGTTCATCCTTGACGGATTCCCCCGGACAGTAAGGCAAGCTGAACTCCTTGAAAAGGAACTCATTAAGACAAACAGGAAACTTGATCTGGTAATATATTTCAAGGCCGAAAAGGACCTTCTGATAAAACGATTGACGGCAAGACTTACTTGTAAATCATGCGGCATCAATTTTAATAAAATATTCGCACGGCCCAGAAAAGAAGGCATCTGTGATGAATGCGGCGGAGAGCTTTTTCAGCGCCCCGATGATTCATACGAGACCGCGGTAAACCGCCTGAAAGTATATGAAGAACAGACGTCACCGCTGATTGCATTTTATGAAGACAAAAAGCTGTTAAGCGAAATAAACGCCGGTCTTCCAAAGGAAGAGTCCTACACAGCCTTGCTCAAGGTGCTAAAGTAATGGCTAGAGATTTTGTAATCCACACGCCAGAAGAAATAAGTGCCATCAAAATAGCAGCACAGGCTGCGGCCTTTGTCCGCGAGCAGCTTATATCAATAGCCGCTCCCGGCATGTCGACCAAGGAACTTGACGATATCGCGGGAAATCTAATCGCATCACGAGGCGGAAAGAGCGCTTTTCTCGGATACAGGGGATACCCTGGACAAACATGTATCTCCCTGAACGACAAGGTAGTACATGGGATAGGCTCGTTAGAGGAGATTATGCGTGAAGGCGACGTGGTAAGCATTGATATCGGCGTAAATATCGCCGGGGCCATCGGCGATACGGCAAAATCCTTCGTCCTGGGGGCACCAGCCCCGGGCATACTTATGCTTCTCGAAAAAACCGAAGAGGCCCTCATGGCCGGAATAAGTGCCGCCTTGAAAGGCAATTACATCCGGAATATCAGCGCTGAAATAGAAAAGACGGCCCGGAAAGCGGGCCTTGGAATAGTGAGGGAATATGTAGGGCACGGATGCGGCACAATGCTGCACGAGCCGCCTGAAATACCTAATTTCGTAACAAACAATAGAGGACCGATGCTCAACCCCGGAATGGTACTCGCGATAGAGCCAATGCTCAATCTCGGGACCCATAAGGTCTATACCGAACCGGACAACTGGACAGTAAGAACGCTGGACAGAAAAGTCTCTGCCCATTTCGAGCATACGGTACTAATAACCGACAACCAACCGGAGATATTAACGTGGCTAAAGACATAATCAAGGTCGAGGGTGTTGTCAGGGAACTGCTGCCCAACACCATGTTCAAAGTCGAGCTGTCAAACAAACACATGGTACTGGCGCACATAAGCGGCAAGATGCGATTGAATTTCATACGCATATTGCCCGGAGATGCGGTAACCCTGGAAATGTCACCCTATGACTTGAACAAAGGCAGAATAATTTTCAGACAAAAATAGGGGCGCGCCGCAGATGGGACTTGTCAGAATTTCAATACTGACGGACAATTATGCCACCGCTTATCCGTTTGAAGCCTGCCAGGGTTTCTCTGCCCTTATTGAAACTGAAAACCTTAACGCCATCTTCGATACAGGGCCGAATAACATGTTCTCGGCCAACGCCATGAAAATGCAGATCGAGCTTTTCGGTGCCGATGCGATAATCCTAAGCCACGGACATTATGACCACACCGGCGGCATTGAAAAGGCCCTTGCCGTAGCGCCGCGCGCAACACTTTATCTCAGCAGAAAAGCAATGGATGAAAAATTTTCGAGAAAAAACGGACGTTTCAAAAATGTCGGCATACCTGAAAGAGCAAAAAACACTATTTCTCTTGCGGAACTCGAGAACAGAGTGGAATTCATTGAGGCTTCAAAAGATATTTCAGATGCCATAACTCTTTTTTCAATCCCCGGCGGACGCACGCAGTTCTACGAAAATTGGCCCTTTACAACGATTGCTGAAAATGGAAATGAAATGTCCGACCGCTTCGAAGATGAACTATCCATGCTGATTTCAGGAAAAGAATCCTCATGCCTCATTGCTGGCTGCGGCCATAACGGAATTGACGAGATGTGCAAGTATGCGGAGAAGATCTCAGGAAAACCCGTGAGCCACATTATCGGGGGCAGTCATACAAAAGAAGCCCCCTTCCCCGAAATCGTAAAAATATCGCGGTTCTTCGAAACGCGCGACACAATGCTCCACCTCGGTCACTGCACGGGGATAGAAGGCTATTGCGCGCTTTCTTCAGCTCTGCCGGGCAAACTCAGACCTCTCGGCACAGGGCTCCAGATCGAGCTTGATATCCGCTGAATAAAAACTGAGTCCGCTATACGGAAAAGTACTTAGCCAGTATCGCGGCAATTGCTTCGGAACTAACTGGTTTTGACAGATGGTCGTCCATACCCGCCTTGAGACACTTTTCCTTGTCTGCCTGCAAGGCGTTGGCCGTAAGTGCGATTATGGGAATTCTTTTTTCGCCTTTTTCCAGATTTCGGATTTCGGAAGTTGCGACATATCCGTCCTTCTTCGGCATTTCGCAGTCCATAAAGATTATGTCGTAGTTGCCTGACCTAAATTTATCCACTCCCTGAAGACCGTTAAAGGCGATGTCAACAGATTCACAGCCAGCGCGTTTAAGGAAACTTATCCCGACCTTCTGATTTATCGGATCATCCTCTACGAGAAGAACCTTAATGTCTCGGCGCAAAGTTTCAACGAAAATATCGGCAACGTTCTCTTCTGCCAAAGCCCCCTTCGCTATCAGCACAGGAATAGTAAAGCTGAACGTGGCGCCTTTGCCGTCCTCGCTGGAAATCCGGATTTTACCGCCCATAGCTTCTACAAGCTCTTTGCAGACGGCAAGTCCCAGACTGACGGAGGCAAACTCGCTGGAGACTGAAATATCATGATGCGCAAAATCAAATATAAGATCCTGTTTATCTTCTGAGATACCAGGCCCCGTATCTGTGACGGAAAAAAGCAGTTCGGCCCGTTCGTCATCGCGCTGATTGCAAGAAAGTGAAATAGAAATAGAGCCCGACTCAATAAAGACAAGCGCATTTTCAACAAGCGTAGTAAGTGCCTGGAAAATTTTCCCTGAATCACCTTCAACCCATTCAGGGGCTTCGTCTGAGATGTTGAAAGAAAGTTTTATATTTTTATTCACAGCGTCCGGCTCTTCGTAGTCGACTACTTTTGTCAAGAGGTTTTTCAGGTTGAAAGGTTGTTTAACGATCTCAATATTCCCGGTCTCACCTGCGGAAAAATCCCTTATACTGTTAACCAGAGAAACGAGTGAATGGCAGGACGCAAAAATTGCGAGAAGGTATTCCTTCTGCTCCTTATCGAGATTTGTATCCTTCAGGAGTTCAGCCATCCCGAGGATGCCGTTGAGGGGATTTCTTATTTCGTGGCTCATATTGGCGAGATAGCAGCTTTTGGCGCGGCTGGAACGTTCGGAGTTGATCGCCATTTCTTTTATTCTGGCTACAAGGTATTTTATTTTGGCAATCATTTTGACGGCATTGATTGCGATGAACTTAAGCTCAGTAAATCTAAAAAGCGACATATCCATGCAGGGACTGCCGTTCACGGAGTCCTCAAGATAGGATGTTATAAGGTCAACCTCTTTCTTAAGCACTTTGGAAACGGAATATGAAAATCCGATGGCAAGGACTGTCACAACCAGACACATGAAGATGATAAAACCGGTCTCGCAGATGAGTGCTATTTTCAGATTGGTCTTGTTCTCTACAAAGACCCTCCTGACGGCGAATGGATCAAGCTCCGCGCATACCACCAAATCCCAAGGCTGGAAATAAGAAGAATATATAATTTTTTTATCAAGAGCTCCCGTGTCCGCAGAAAGTTCCTCGTAACTAGTGAACCCGCCGCCCCGACGTTTAGATGCGTGGATTATGCTCTTAAGTATCGCCGGATTTCGGCCTGACGCATATTTGCGGCCCTCAAGGAGCTTTCCCGCCGGATGCGCAAGAACGGTACCATTGGATGACATCACAAAAACGTTGCCATCCGAAGACGGCCCGAATTTTATATTTCTTATCTCGTTAACTACAAGATTCTTCTGAGATCCGGAGACAGGCCCATCCTTCAGTACCGAAGAACGCCATGAGAGATATTTCATAACACTCTCGACCTGCATCGCAAGAATGTCTTCGCGGTACTGCTGATTGTTTCCCTCAAAAATCCTTATTCGTCCATGATACTCCTGTATCTTCTGATAAATAAAGAATCCTGAAAAAGCAATGCTGACAGCACAGATAGTGGCAAACCAACTGTAGAGATTGACTTTGAAAATACTTTTTGTAGCAGGCATTCCGACAATACTCCCCACAAACTATTTCGCGTACTTTACAGCCTCAATGCTCATATTACAAACCAGACTGTTCAGTTGAACAGAACTGTGTCGTTTTCACTCACTGCATTTGCTGACGGCACGGGCCAAGGAGCAGCTCTGCTTCCACAATGAGATTCTCGGCACCTTTAGCTGTAAAAAGCTTCTCGTCAAGCGAGTGGGAAAGTGTCCTTCTGTTCGAATAGTAAATAAAGGAAATTGACATTATCGTAAAAATATATACTTCGAAGGATACTTTCCTTTCGAATATGCCGGCCGACTGTCCCTCTCCATAAAGCTTCTTCAGGTATGAGTAGCTCTTCTCCTTTATATCTTTAAGGCATTTATGAAATGGTTCATCTTCAAGATTGGCCCATGAAATAAGACGCCAGAAATCCGGATGAGCTTTGTGCACGCTGAAATAATGACGCAGAATAATACCCGTCATATCGGGAAGAGAATCTTTCGTGATGTTCATAAGGACTTCGTCCGAGCGGTTCACCTCCTCAAAAACATGCCGCAATGATTCTTCAAAAAGTGCCGCCTTACCACCAAAATATGCGTATATGCGCTGCTTGTTGCAGGCAGACTTTTCGGCGATAAGATCGACACTTGTTCCGTGGTAGCCGGACTTTGAAAACAGCTTTACCGCGGAGGCGAGTATTCTGCCTCTAGTCTCAAGAGCCCTTTTCTGCACGATTCAATCCCTCCCCCATTCATTGAGATAAGATTTCACGAAGTCATCATCGTGCAGATGCGGATATGACCTGTAAACACGGTCTATTTCTTCACTCTGCCCTGGCGAAAGAACTTCTTTCGGATTAAGGCACCATGTGCCTTTTATAAGCCCCTGACGGCGAAGTATCTCATGAATTCCGGGGATGCAACCGGCAAACGCGTGAGCGGGATCGAAAAATGCGGCGTTGCTATCGGTAATCTCGGCGGCGCGCGTAAGCATTTCGGAAGGAATAGCGCGGCCTTCGGAGATAACTGAATGAACCTCACTCAGAAGCGAGACCGCTTTCTGTGTCCATACGCACCAGTGCCCAAGCAGCCCTCCTTTAATTCTGATTTTCTTCGTACCTTTTTCCGTGGCAACTTTGTATTCCGTAAGCAAGTCGATAAGGATATTGTCGTCATTGCCTGTATAGAGCGTTATATCGCTTTCCTTCCCCGCATCGCAGACGGCACGAACAACGTCAAAAGTCTGATATCTGTTGAATGGAGCCATTTTTATGGCGATGACGTTTTCTATTTCTGCAAAGCGGCGCCAGAAGGAATACGGAAGCGCGCAGCCGCCAACAGAAGGCTGAAGATAAAACCCTATCACCGGAATCTCATTTGCGACAGCTTTCACATGTTCAATCATTTCGTCTTCGCTAGAATTACTCAACGCCGAAAGGCTGAGAAGAGCAGCATGATAGCCCTTCGAAAGAACAAAGGCTGTCTCCTTCAGTGCCTGTGGAGTCTTTCCGCATATGCCGGAAACTTTGAAAATCTTCTTTTCCCTCTTCTCCGACCATTCGTCTATAAAATCCGAAACTTTTGAAAGGACAGTCTCAAAAAGCCCAATCTCAGGGTCTCTTATCTCAAACTGTGTGGAGTGAACGCCAACAGCTATCCCCCCTGCCCCGGCGTCTATGTAGTACCTCGCGAGCGAGCGCTGACAGATGGGGTCAAAAATTCTGTTCCCATCGAGCGCCAAAGGCATTGCCGGGATAACGCACCCTTTTCTTACATTTGAAAGGATTTCCTTATCAATATTGCCTATCTTCATGGCTTGTTCCCCTCTTTTCAGTATTTACCGTTATTTACTTCAAAATGAGTCGGCTTGCCGAGACTTTTTCCGCCTTCCATTATCCAATGAGCCTGCAAATCCATCATCTCGGAAAGCGAAACCGTTGGATACCCAAAAAGCCTGAAGGACTTCGCTGCATTGTTCAAATAGGCCACATCGGCTGACTCGCCGGAATACGTGACCGTCTTGCCCATAATCTTAGCGAAATACTCGGCGATAAAGGTTGTAGATACCGTTTCAGGCCCGGTGATATTCAGAGGAACGGCGGGCGACTCGCAATGCTCAAGGGAAAGAAGCGCGCGGTTGTTAGCGTCACCCTGCCAGATGATATTGAAATGCCCGACCGACGCCGGCACAGGAGTTCCCTGCCAGACACTTGAACCGATATCGTGAAGTACGCCATAGCGAAGATCGATCGCATAGTTCAGACGGAAAAGCAGTACCGGCGTGCGGTTCGCCTTTGCAAAGTACGAAAATACACGCTCACGCCCCAGACAGGACTGCGCGTACTCGCCGACGGGAACGGGACTGTCGACCTCGGTACATCCGCCGCATTTCAAGGGAATAAGCGGATAAACGCAGCCTGTCGAAAAGACAACAATCCGGCTTTCCTTGAAATGAGAAGCAACATACGCGGGGGCGGTCACATTCATGGCCCAGGTTAGGTCCTCGGCACCGTCCGTCCCGAATTTACGCCCCGCCATATATATCACATTTTTCGCTTTCGGCAACTTATTTACCGAATTCTGGTCGAGAAGATTGCATTTTATGGTTTCGATTCCCCATTCGTTGAGCTTCCTTTCCGAGTCCGGCTCGCTAAAACGGGAAACCCCTATAACTTTATTCGGCACACCTGCCTCTTTCACCGCATTCACGGCCATCCGACCAAGTGTAAGGCCCATTTTCCCAGCTATTCCGAGCACCATGATGTCGCCGTCGAGCCTTTTCATCATCGCGACCAGCTCGGGACAGGGAACGGAGAGAACGTCGTCAAGTTGAGCTTCGTTTTCTATTATCAATTTAGCTTCCTTCAATAAATAAAACCAACTGTTTGGTTTTATTTTACCGCAAAACCTATGGCAAGTCAAGAGCTGTTTCAGAAATTTCTTTAAAAAAGCCCCGCTGTTTATTTTTTTAGGATTTTAGGCTTTTTGCGGTTTGACTACTATAAAAGGCAGACTATCTTAATGGCTCTGTTTAGGAAAATCCAGTTCATTAAACAGTCCTCAATGGTGGGGTTCCCGAGCGGCCAAAGGGGGCAGACTGTAAATCTGCTGTCTACGACTTCGGTGGTTCGAATCCACCCCCCACCACCATCTTAAATATCAACGGCTTACAGCTCAAAGCACCATCGAGTACCATTCCCTTGTGATACCTTGTTTTACCCCATGATAACACGAATTCCTGGATAAAAAAAACGATATACGGAGTCCACGAATAGTAAACCTGCCCTGTTTTTTATTTGCCCCCCCCAGGAAATGACGGATTACGATGAGATCAAAGCAACCGGAAAGATAAACAACATATATAAAAGAAGGAAATTGCAACTTATTGAATATCTGTTGTTGCAGGAGTACTTTAACCGCAAGTATATCGAATATTATGAATCTAGGATTGTATGACTTTTGTGTTTAAAAAATCAGACAATGACGATATTCCAAATTCGGCGTTACAGGCGTTGAAACTGGAAGGTGTCCTTTATACCCTTACTGTAATCCCGCTTCTTATTTGCTCGTGGTCTTATGGACTTAGTTCTTTGCTTCATATGCCGTGGATAGCTGTTATATTTTCTTTGTCGGCCATTTCTATTCTCGCAGGTATAATATACTGTCCGACAAGTCCGGGATTGGCAAAACTTTTTGCATTCAGCGGTTTTTTCCTTTCAGCTTCGGCGTGTCTGCCTAAAATATTGACATCTCCGATGGGGACGCTGCTCACTGTCGTCGGATTATCTTTTTTCGTATATTTTGTAAGCGAAAACATGCCGAAGGCAAGAAACGTTTATCGCAGCATAAAGCAAATGGAGCGTATTTTATTCAGGGCGCGTTCTGCGGCAATCGCGGCGATACCGTTTCTGGTTATCACTTTTGTCTTTTACAGGGGACACTATATGCTGGTACCGTCGACTGCGGCGGTATGCGGATTAATTGCCGGAACACTGGGAATATTGTGGTCGATCAGGGATTCTCACAGGATTCGTGCATGGCTGAACATTCTCTTTTTTCTTCTGGTTTTGATTGTTGTTATTTCCGGTTTTGTGCATAATGAGCATCTGATTGGTTTTTCTATTTTATGGCCTGTTGGATGCCTTGTTTTTCTGCCTCAGTCCCTGACTTCAAAAACGGAAGACACTTCATGGATTGAACCACTTTTGGGGCATCCTGCAAGACTACTTGTCTCAACTTTTTTCGGATTGATAACTGTCGGGACGCTTTTACTTATGCTTCCCGCGGCTTCCGCTTCGGATAAATGGATAGCTCCTATAGATGCCGCATTCACTTCAGTAAGCGCGGTGTGTGTAACCGGGCTTATAGTTCTGGATACTCCGGTAGATTTTTCTATTACTGGACAGTTTTTCATTCTTCTGCTTATACAAGCCGGGGGATTAGGAATAATGGCAATAGCAACAATAGCCTTGCATGCTATTGGAAAGCGTTTCAGTTTAAGACAGGAACGGATTTTAGCGACGGTGAACGGCAATGAGCACGGACAACTTTATAAGTCTTTGCGCAGAGTACTCGTATTTACACTCTTGGCCGAAAGCATCGGAGCTATCATTCTCACAATCCTCTTCTATCTTCGCGAAGACAATATCTTAACAGCGTTATGGAGAGGAGTTTTTACGTCTATATCTGCTTTCTGCAATGCTGGATTTGCCTTGCAGTCCAACAGTCTCATGGATTATCAGCAACATCCGTTAATTCTGCATATTGTGGCAATACTGATTATCCTCGGGGGGCTTTCTCCTGCCGTATGTGCGTTTATTCCTGATTTTATTTTCGGCAGGAGAGTTTCGCCTCCCGCCTTTTTAGTGCTGGTTTCCTCGGCTCTGCTTCTTCTCTCTGGAACGGTTGTCATCGCTGCTATGGAATGGAATTCAACCCTTAGCAATCTCTCGTATGCGGATAAAATTCACAACGCATGGTTTCAATCGGCAACACTCCGTACGGCCGGATTCAATTCCATAGATATCTCGAGCATAAGCCCCCCCGTTTATTTGATAATGCTGGTTTTCATGTTTATCGGCGGCAGTCCTGGCAGTACCGCGGGCGGGATAAAAACTACTACGCTGGCGGTTTTTGTGTTGTGTATGTCGTCAATCGTAAGAGGTCGTCCGGATATTGTTGTGAGAAACCATAAAATTGAATTTGAAACTGTTTACAAATCAATAGCCGTGATTGGAGCCGGACTGCTTTTCTTACTTATCTCGGTGATGGCGCTGGAACTCACGCAGTTAATTCCTGTACGGGATATCGTATTCGAGGCTTTTTCCGCGCTGGGGACAGTCGGCTTGTCAACGGGAGCCACTCAGCGGCTGGACGAAATTGGCAAAGTAATTATTATACTTACGATGTTTCTGGGAAGAATAGGGCCTCTTACTATGTTCATGGTTTTGAGCTCTCCGGTTCTCAGGAAAAACGCTCAGTATCCATCAGTTAAAATTCCAATCACATAATGAAAAAACGGGAGTAATGAATATGGCGCAACAGGCATTGGTAATAGGCATGGGGAAATTTGGCATGTCTGTCGCTAAATCATTGTCAGAAAAAGGAATAGACGTATTAGCCATTGACCGAAGCAAAGAACTTGTAGATATTGTATCCGGCCTGGGAATAGAAGCCATCCAGCTTGATGCCACTGATGAAAACGCGCTTGCGCAGGCAATGCCCTCCAACAGGGATTTGGCAATATGCGCCATAGGAGAAGAATCCAAAGAAAGCTCAATTATCTGCACCGCGCTACTTAGGCAATATGGCGTTTCGAGAGTAGTAGCCAGGTCTTGCAACACGATTCACGCCAGGATACTGAAACTTGTCGGTGCGCACCTTGTGGTAAACCCTGAAATGGAATTCGGACAACGACTCTCATCCCGTTTAATCTATGCGAAAGTAATCAGTGACATGCCGCTGGGAAGCGACCTGCATATAACCGAAATCCAGATACCGGAGCATTTTGCCGGATCGACGCTTCTGGAATTGTCGCTGCCTAAACGTTACGAGATTAGCGTCATAGCAATCCGCAGTACAAAAACAGACGCCATATCACTGCCCAACCCCCAAGCCGTCCTGCATACTGAAGACAACCTGATTGTCATCTCAAAACCCGATGCAATAGCGAAACTCATGGAGAACCGTCAATCATGAAAATGCGAAGGTCTCTACTTCTTGGAACATGGTTTCTACTGATTCTGAACCTCATCCTCGCGACAGGAACAGTTGCGTTGCTAAACAGGATGACTCCGGCCATAGCTAAAATCATTTCTGAAAATGACAAATCCCTCGCCTCCTGCGAAGGAATGCTGGCGGAGCTTGCCATCATGAATAACAGGAAACTTGAAGATACTGACAAAAAGAGATTTTACGACGCTATTCAACGTGCGGAAAATAATATTACCGAAAAGGGTGAACCTGCTATACTGGCAGAAATAAAAAAGTATTCCAAATCCGCCCTTGAAGGCGATGTCAATGCTATTGACAAGGAAATTAAAAGTATCATGAAACTGGCTTTACTTAATCGTGAAGCAATGGGAAAAGCTGACAAGAACGCCAGAAGGCTGGGAACGACCGGTGCCTGGGGGGCTGTTTTTATCGCGTGTATTTCATTCATCAGCGGACTGCTTTTCATCCGCTATCTTAATCTTCTCCTACTCCTTCCCCTCGGAGAACTTTACAGTGTTTTGAAGGCACACAAGAAAGGAGACTCGCTCCGTCGTTGCGCCCGCAGTGGAAATTCCTCATATTTTTACTTCATCTATGACGAAATCAATGCCCTGCTTGACGAACAAAACCATAAAAGATAGCCCCTTCTGCCAATACGGAGACGGCATGTTAATCTTTCAATGTTCCATTTTTTATTGACTCAAGTTCATCCCAACGCAGATAAAGTTGATTTAGACGGATTTCGGATTCGTCGAGTTCTACTTGTACATCTTTTATTTTCTGCGGGGATTCCTTGAAAAAAAACGGAGATGAAAACCATGAATGCAATTCTTCAATTTTGCTTTCCAGTTTCATAATATTTTCTTCCATTTCGTCAAGTTCCCGTTGTTCTTTCCATTTCAATTTACGGGGCGTTGAGCTATTCGGAGACGGGATGGGATTTGGGATGGAGTTCTTCTCTCTTTTAATTTGCGTTTCCTTGGTCTTTTCTGTGAAGCATTTAGCCTGCTGACTCATGTAGTGATCATAATTCCCCACATGATATTTTATGTCGCCATTCTTCTCAAAGGCAATAATTCCAGTGCATATCCGATTGAGAAAATAACGGTCATGGCTGACAAGCAGTACGCAACCCGCGAAATTGAGCAGGGCGTTCTCCAGAACCCGTAAAGTTGAAAGGTCAAGATCATTAGTGGGTTCATCGAGGACAATAAAATTACCGCCACGCTTGAGTATCTTGGCGAGCAGCAAACGAGCCCGTTCACCGCCTGACAATTGTCCGACCCTGATTCCGATTCGTTCATCGGCAAAAAGGAAACGCTTCAGATATCCCCATATTGATATCTGTTCCGTTCCGATAATGATATGACTGCTTCCCTCTCCTATTTCTTCCAGAACGGTGTTTTCGTTATTCAGCACCAAGCGTTCCTGATCAATATAATTGAACTTGGTATTCGATGAAATTTCTACAGTGCCACTGGTTGGCTGGTTAATTCCAAGAATGGTTTTCAGCAGAGTCGTCTTGCCCACTCCGTTTGAACCGATTATTCCAATCCGCGAAGCCGGCTGTATTTCCAGAGATAAATGCTCGAAGAGAGTCCGGTTTTCAAATGAAACCCCAATGTCATCAAGGTCAACCACCCGGTTGCCCATTCTGGCGGCTGGCGGAATAATAAGTTCGACGTCCTGAGTTTTTTCCAGAGCGGTTTGCGCTGCGACATCATGGTAGCGGTCTACGCGATACTGCGCTTTGGTCGTGCGTGCCTTCGGAGAACGCCGCACCCATTCAAGTTCTTTTCGCAGAAAGCTCTGACGTTTATTCTCCACTAATTCTTCTCTGTCCGCCCGTTCCGCCTTTTCTTTCAGGTAATTCGAATAATTTCCTTTATATGACTGAAATACTCCCCTGTTCAATTCTACTATCTTGTTTGTAACTCTGTCCAGGAAATACCGGTCATGGGTTACAAAAATACATGCGCCGCGATAATTTTGCATGTATTCTTCAAGCCAGTCAATGGACTCAGTATCCAGATGGTTTGTCGGTTCGTCCAGAATCAGCAATTCCGGTTTGGAAATCAGAGCCTTAGCCAAAGCAACCCGGCGCTTTTCCCCTCCTGAGAGTTGAGAAATAATAGTTTCTTTCTCCGGACATTTCAGCTTAGTCATTATGGTGTCGATTTCGCAGTCGAGATTCCAGCCGCCAAGCTGGGTGATTTCATTTTCCAGGTGATGACTCTTCCCTGAATCATGCGGCAAGCTTTCATATTCGGCAAGCAGATCAGTAATGAACTTGGCACTGTCCATAATATTGTCATGGACGGAAGAATTTTCATTGAGAACGAACTCTTGAGGCAGATAACCTGTTTTTAGACCTTTTCTGCGGGTTATTTCTCCCTGATTCGGAGTCTCTATTGCCGCAAGTATCTTCATGAAAGTCGATTTGCCGCAGCCATTGTCTCCAACCAGTCCGATCCGGTCACCATCATGAATGGTCAGACTTGCCTTATCGAGAACCACCTGTTCGCCATATGCCATTTCCAGATTTTCAGCGGTAATAGCAACCGCTCTTAAGATTTCCGGCATTGTCAATCAGCTCCTATATTAGCCTGTTTTTTTTAGTCATAAAGCAATCGTTGGGGAGTTAGTTCAGGTATTAAATTTTCTCAAGAATTGATGTTGAAGAATAAAGAAAAATCTAAACTTTGCCTGAATTCTGAATATAATTCAAAACTACTCAACTTTCAATGCTGTTCCGGCAATTTGCACATCTTCGTAAGACGGACGCGACCGTCAAAAGTCATTTTGGAGCAATAAACTCAATAAATTCAAAAAATTATTGACAACATCAATAACATATATTATAATATGCGTTTTGCCGAGTTCCGCATGAGCGGAAACGGGGGACCCATTACAATCGGGGCGTATCGCCGCAAGGCGTAGGGCAGTCTCTTCCGCCCGAGCCCGTCAGCTAACCTCGTAGGCATGGAAGAGGAGAACCTCCGGAAAACCGAGGCTTTCCTCGTGTTTTAAAAAGGAGGTTTTTATTATGAACGCATCCGGTATTCCGGATGGCGGAGCGTATTTGCACAGATTCATTTCATCGTGCAAAGGCGCCTGCCGTACTTTTAGCAGTCTGCATCCTGCAAGGATCGCGCTCTTCGGGTATCTTTCGTACATCGTCGTGGGCTGGTTCGCTCTTTCGCTTCCTCTGTCCATGGAAGGAAATAAAGTGGGCGCACTCGACAATCTATTCACGACAGTCTCGGCGATCTCGACGACCGGACTTGTGACCGTCAGCATTGCCGACAATTACAGTTTTTTCGGGCAGGTCGTCATACTTTTCCTGATTCAGCTTGGCGGTATCGGCTACATGACACTAGGTTCCTTTCTCGTCCTTGCGCAAAGAAGGGAGCTTCCCGACGTCAGAAAAGCCGTCAGCCATACCGTATTCAGCCTGCCCGAAGGATTCAAGATCGACAGATTCATATTGGGGGTAGTGTTTTTCACGGTGTTCATCGAAGCCTGCGGCGTTGCTGCATACTATCCGTGTTTCCGGAATGCGAATGTCGACTATCCGTTATGGAGTTCGATTTTTCACAGTGTATCGTCATTCTGCACCGCCGGTTTTTCACTCTACAACAACAGTTTTGAAGCATTTGCCGGAAACTTTTGGCTGAACGCGGTGACTGCGGCGTTGGGTTACCTGGGAGCGGTCGGGTTCATAGTATGTGTCGACTTCGGAAGAATATTTATCGGCAGTTCAAAACAAGTCACGCTGACTACGAAAATCATATTATCGGCGACACTCGCTCTTACATTTATCGGGACTGCACACCTTTTTCTGGCAGAGCCTTCCATCCAGCACATGGCTCCTGAAAAACGCATCCTCGCCGCGTTCTTTCAGTGCATGAACGCGATAACGACAACGGGTTTCAACAGTGTCAGCATAGCCGATCTGTCCAAGTCGTCGGTACTGGTTCTGACCGTACTTATGATAATAGGTTCGTCGCCGTCAGGGACAGGCGGCGGGATCAAGGTAACAAGCGTTACGGCAGTCCTCGGCGTTATGAGGAGTACGATCAACAGCGAATCGGACGTTCATTTCTGGGGAAGGGTTGTTCCGCGCGAACGCATCTGGATAGCAGTTTCCAACATCGGACTTTACCTGATCGCCCTGTCCATTGGAGCTTACCTGCTGGAACTTTCCGAGATGACATCATTTGAGAAAAATTTCTTCGAAGCGGCGTCGGCAATCGGCACCGTCGGCCTGAGCATGGGAATTACTTCAGGACTAAGCACAATCGGCAAAATAGTCATCATTCTTCTGATGTTTTGCGGCAGGGTAGGCCCCCTGACCCTTAGTACGGCTCTTTTCGGTGGTTCCCCAGAGGGAAAAAGAGAAGAGTCCCCGGAAGATATTGCCGTCTGAGCCATATTTATGCGTGAATATTTTGACCTTCTCTATAAGCAATTCGATGAACGTCAAATCCATCAAAACTACTCAACTTTCAATACTGTTCCGGCAATTTGCACATCTTTGCAAGACGGACGCGACCGTCAAAAGTCATTTTGGAGCAATAAACTCAATAAATTCAAAAAAATATTGACAAAACAAAATTTCGATGCTATAATCCGGTGCATGCTAAAAATTTCACAAAAGATGTTTTTTTTACAAAAATGAGACTTAAACAGAAAATCACCATTCAAGACATTGCTAAAAAAGCCGGGGTTTCGGCATGCACCGTTTCTAGGGTTTTCAACAAGCATCCCTACGTAAAAGACGAGGTCTCCAGCAACGTGCTGAGTGTCGCCCGGCAATTAGATTACACACCAAAGTTTGCGACAGTTGAAAAGAAAATAGCCATTCTGATAAATGGTCTTCATTCTTTCAAACGACCTGGCTATGAAAACATTATATTTTACTCAATAATGAAAAGAACTGCAGAGCTGGGCTATGGAGTCGAAATAGTGCCCCTTCATGAGAATAAATATCATTTTGAGCGGTTTGTCAAAGGGGCTGTATCGCTGGTTTATTCTCCAGAAACAACAGCAATGGTCAGAGAAAAAACAGGAACGCCAATTGTAACGGTAAATAATTTCATCCCGGGACTCTCCCACGTATGCTCCGACCACAGAGGGGGCAGCAGAAAAGCTGTTGAATATCTTGTTTCAAAGGGGCACAGAAGAATAGGACTCATGCTTAACAACCTGGTGAACTGGGGAGACATGGAGCGCGCCAAAGGATTCAAGTCGGAGCTTTCGAGAAACGGCATAACCGTTGAGGAAAACCTGATTTCCACGAGCTCGCCTCGTGGAAATACGCTTGAAATAATGGCGAAAATGATGAGGCATAAACCAACTGCAATATTTGCGGCGGGAGAAAACATAGGACTGGAGGTTACCCATGCCCTGAATCTGTTAAATTTCAGAATTCCTGAAGATGTCTCAATATTAAGCTTTGAAAATGTTGGCGTATCTGAGTACCTTACTCCTGCCCTCACGACAATTGATCAGGGATTATACGCCATTGGCGAAGAGACCGTAAACACCCTTGTCAGAATCATAGAACAGGGCGCCGACGGCCCTGAAAGCATTGTTTTACCTAATCAATTGATTGAGAGAGATTCTGTTAAAAATTTAGAATGAAACGTTAAAGGATAAGGAAACTTGTAATGAGGAAAATCTTTTTACTACTAGGTCTTTTTTCGGCAATCTTTAACTCGGCTTGTTCCACAGAAAGTTCCAGAGAAGAACTGATTAGAAACGGGGACTTCTCAAAAATTATTCCATTGACTGACACATTGCTCGGATGGAGCATGGACAAAGGGATTGGAAATGTTTCCAAAAGCGAGGAAGGGATGCGCATGCAAAAAGAATTCCGAGTTCTTCAGCGCATGGACGTTGCACACGAAGTTTCCGAAAGGTATTTGTTGAATGCCCGCTTTAAAGTTGAGTCGGGAAGTATGACTCTTTTTATCCAGGCCTTCTTGCCTGAGACAGTAAAAAGGGAAAGCTACTGGACCCTTCTCAGTAAGAGCTTTGGACCGTCAAAAGAATGGAATAATATAAGCATTGAACTTCAAATTCCACCGGAGAAAATACTAGACCTGATACAAGTGGCATTTAGTTCCGATTCACCCGACACTTTGGCCTATGCTTCATATATATCTCTGAGGCCGCTGCCGCCGTCAAAAACGGCGCAAAATAAAATATTTATTTCTTCGGCCGACAGGCGGGTCGAATGTAAAAGCATCTATGTATCATCACCGCAAGATGATTACGGCAACATCGCTGCGAAATTTTTGCAAAAACATCTATATAACATGACAGGAGAACTGCTCCCTGTCAGTTGTCTTTCAGAAAAGCAGCCTGAAAACTTTGAAGGCTCTATTCTGATAGGAAAAGCAGCCATTGATTCAAATAAAATATCGAACGAAGAATTAAAAGACGTCGGCCCTGGAGGTTTTTTTGTAAAAAACAAAGACCTTGTTTTAAGCATAGCTGGAAAAGATGCCCCGGGGCTTGTCTCCGGAATCTCTGCATTTCTAAAGTCCATCGGCGTAAAATTTTTATCGTCAAAGGAAATAGAATATCCCAAGATAGAGACATTGCCCCTTGCCTCTGTCGCCTTTAAAAGAACGCCAGCCTTCGCATTCCGTTCGGGCGGCGGAAATTTAAATTCTGATTTTTTGATAAACTCCTTTATCGCGTCCCCTCGAAAAATAGGAGGCAGAAGCGGAACCATTCACACAAACGGCTTTCTGGTGAACTTCGATAAATATCATAAAGAGCATCCAGAATACTTTGCTTTGCAGAAAGACGGAAACAGGCTTTCTCATAAACCGGGAGACAGCGATGATTTTGTCCATCTTTGTATGTCCAACCCGAAAGTTCAGGCGCTCGCGTCGGAAAACCTTATCAAATGGATTGAACTGGAGCCTCAGGCTAAATATTTTTCAATAGGCCAAGGCGACGGCTATCATTACAGATGTGTATGCAAAGACTGCAAGGCCATGGACGTTGAAGAGGGGAATTATACCGACAGAGTCCTTGCATTTGTGAACAAGGTGAGCGAAAAAGCGGCCGAGAAATATCCAGACAAAATATTTTTTATGTTTCTTTACGAAGGCTCGGATAAAATGCCTGTAAAGGTAAACCCTGCCCCTCATGTGCGTATGACGTATTGCCCCTTCAGGCCTAAATGGTGGTGTCACAGTCATGCGTTCTGTAAACACAACAGCCAGGGGATGGCAGAAATTTCAGCGTGGTTTAAAAATTTTTCGGGCCAGCTGTATGTTTTTGACTATCCATCAGGAGCGCAGGAGGCCTTGAGCATCTTCGGCTCGTTCTATGCGATGGTCGAGAAAATACGCTTTTACAGCGCAAACGGGGTAACGGGACTGACTCTTTGCGGAACTCCCAGGCAATTCAACGCGCTGTTTGTCAACGTGATTTCGCAACTGCTCTGGTATCCCGGAATTGATGTCGAACAGGCAATAGACAACTTTATGAGAGAATACTACGGGCCAGCCGCCCCATTTATGCGCGAATATTTTGACCTTCTCTATAAACAATTTGACGAACGTCAAATCCATCAAAACTGCGAAATTTTCAACTACGGGGTCATTAGTGACGACTTCAAGAATAAAGCATACAGAGTCTTTGCCGCGGCAGAGAATGCGTCAAAAGACAATCCAAAACTGCTGAGGCGCGTCAAAGGCGAAAAATTGTTTTTGCTTTACAACGACTTGAATGAAAACAATCCCTTCACAAATGTAAATGATTTGAACCTAAAAGACTTCGCAAATAATCTGAGGGAATTCGCCCAGATTGCAGCAGAGGAAGAAATATTCTACGTGGACAAAAATCATCAGAATATAACAGAATGGTTTTGGAGAAAAGCAGGTTTAAAACTCAATGCTAAAGGAAAATGGTATGATGAGCCTGCGATAAAAGAGCTTATAGCGAACCCGCTCGCAGCCCTCAAAGAGAAGAAGAATATATTGCAGAAAAAGATTAAAAATGGATGGGAACTGCCTGCTTCAGCTTTTAGCGGAGGAGAACCTGCCAGGAATGGAAGCTATATTGTGATAAGGAGACCGGCATTGCTTAAATCCATTGTCTCCGCAGATTTGTTTCTTGACGAAGCCCCCTCGAATGAGATGGAATTGACGGTGACTGGACAAGAGGAACGTAATTGCGGCATTGAAGTTTTCGTAAACGGCAAATCCGTATACCAAAAAAGCCCTCAAGTAAAGTTTTACGAACATCCCGGAACCAGAAAAATTGCTATTCCAAAGAACATACTTAAGAAGGGTAAAAACACATTTTCGATCAAAAACATCACTTCGGAACTGTCTGTGCCGGATCGGGGAAAAGCATTGGATTCTTGCGAATACCAGCCAAATCCATACTGGGGATGGCTGATTGTCGATAACATAAAAATAACAGAGTAGGGGGAGAATTATGAAATCTCGCCACCGTCACAAGTTCACACTCATCGAACTGCTCGTGGTCATTTCCATTATAGCGTTGCTTGCGAGCATGCTCCTGCCTGCGTTGAAAAAGACTCAGCTGACAGCAAAGCGAATCGACTGTGCAGGGAGACTTAAACAAATAGGAACGGGCCTAATCAGCTATTCTCAGGATTACCACGATTTACTTCCGCCATATACTGACGGCGGTTATTCAGACTGGTCGGAACGCCTGGCTCCTTATTTGAATGAACCGCCTAGGCTGAATTGGAAAAAAAGAGTAGAAAAAACAATTTACCGATGTCCCTCCACGCGAATAACGGCTGATCTCGTGGATATTGCCGAAAGCTATACTGTCAGCGTGGCCGACTACGAAGTCGCGTTCATGGATGTATGGAACGCGGACGGACTACATACGTATAAAAGCGCAAGAATAACAAAGTGGAAAAATTCTTCAACTCTATTTTTGCTTTATGACGGATTGCTTGATCCTTCCTGCGGGCGTCCCCGGCCCGCTACCCCATGGTCAATGGAAGCTGCCGGATATGGGATGAAGCCTGATCCCCGGCATGACAATATCGCGAATTTTCTGTTTGCTGATTTCCATGTTGACTCAATAGGGCAAAAAAACATGATAATGGACGGAAACTGTCATATAAGATCAGACGGAAATATTCGCTTCAACAAAGGCCTCTTGCCTTATTAAATAACGGGTACCGTGCCAAATGAAAAATATGGATTGCGAGCTAAAAGTAAAGAATCCATCGAAGAAAAATCATGGAAATTCATAAGTTAAGGAGTATTGTAAGAGTGGGTATCAAGAACTATCTAAAGCTGTTAATATGTCTTTCGCCTGGCGCAAC
Source organism: Lentisphaerae bacterium GWF2_45_14 (assembly GCA_001804785.1). Lineage (GTDB taxonomy): Bacteria > Verrucomicrobiota > Lentisphaeria > Victivallales > GWF2-45-14 > GWF2-45-14. The sequence goes on along the minus strand of MHBG01000056.1, from coordinate 25,482 downwards.
ATCTCTATTCGCGGAGGGAGCAAACGAAATCAATGTCAAACTTCTTGTGCCTGAGGTGATATATGCTGTTCCTGATATTGAAACGAATGTCTATTATGACAACATTGTTACGACGGTGAACTCCGCTAATTATGTATTTGAGGTTAAGTGCAAAAAGGGACGAAACGACGAAAAACGCTGGCGCTTCACGCCGAAGCCTGAAGATGTTGGTGAACACCCATGGGTACTCAATGTTATTGACTCCTCGGGGAAAATAGTAGATTATGCCAAATCGAAAATCATTGTATGCCCGGCCAATGCGGGAGAGGGGAAAAAACTCACAGTACTGATGATGGGAGCCAGTCAAACCGCTGCCTCGGTGTATCCGGCTCATATCTGCGGCTTAATGTCTAAAAAGGGCAATCCTGTCTTTCGCACCATAGGCAGCCGCGGGACAAAAAATTTTCCCGAATTACGTCATGAGGGCTGGGGTGGATGGGGATGGGATTCGTTTTTCACACGCTACAACCTCGCGGAATCCGACAAAAATGACGGACTGCACCCGCAACGTCCGCAAGAAGCAAACAGTCGTTTCATTTTCGAAGAAAATGGAAAACCTGTGTTTGACTTCAAAAAATACTGCGAGAAGTACAATGATGGCGCTTCGCCCGATGCTGTAACCATTCTGCTTGGCATTAACAATGTATTCTTCGGAACCGACGACACCATGGAGGACATCATGAAAAAGAAGGTCTATCCATACTTGGAAGAGATGATCAGCGAATTCAGACGTGTCTCTCCGAATGTAATCATCGGAGTTGGACTTTTGCCGCCTCCAGCCTCATCGCAAGATGCATTTGGAGCCAACTACGGATGCCAGCAGACACGGTGGCAGGTAAGAAAAAATCTTGACCACTTTAATCGCGCGCTTATCAGCAAAGCGAAAGTACTCGGCTTTGATATCATACCGTTTCATATCAATCTTGATACCGAGAATGGATTCCCGACTCGAGAGGAGGCGGTCAATGTTGACAGCAGCCAAAAAATAGCCAGGCAGTCCAACGCATTCCATCCCGCACAATCCGGATATCAGCAAATGGGCGATACCGTTTACGCCTGGTTGAAATATCAATTGCATAAAGGCGGCCTGAAACCATAACAAAGATGGCAACGAGAGATCCGGTAACGATAGCAACAAATTTAATTCATGAGAGTTTGAAAGAAGGGATGGGAAGCGTTAATATTACAAACTCGTCAATTGATTTAAAAATGGAGACTGATTATGCCGTTTGAATATGGTTCGTTTGCTATGACAATATTTAAAATGCCGCGCACATTGCCTGAAGATTACCTCAAACTGTTTGAGTCAAACAAGGCCGGACAGCTCGACCAGCTCGGCGATGAGCCGTCAACAGGCTGGGTCAGCGGACGCCACCTGCTGGAAAATGAGATCGACGAGGCAACCTCGCTCTGCGGCGGACACCTCTTCCTCAACCTCAGGACCGCCGAACGCAAGATTCCGGCAACTCTCCTCAACGCGATATGCAAGCGTGCGGAACTCGCGTATATGCAGGAAAACAACAGCATGAAAGTTCCGCCAAAGGAAAAGAGGAGGATCAAGCTTGAGGCCATCGAAAAGAACCTCAAAAAAATGCCTCCTTCGATAAGCGGAATCCCAATGGTACTTGATATGGCCTCGAATACCCTTTATGTGGGTACTGGCTCCACAACCCAGATAGACAATTTTCTCGTAGCATTCTTTAAGACGACCGAGATTGAGCCGATCCACCTCAACATAGAGGAAATGCTCGGCGAACGCATCCACAAAATACCGTTCGTCAACTTCTCAGAGGATTCTGCCGACGATAACCACATGCCCGCGCGGGACTTCCTGACCTGGCTCTGGTTCTACAGTGAAATGCATGGCGGCAAGGCAACCCATAAGCAGTTCGGCGACTTTGAAATAATGATTGAAGGCCCGCTTACATTCGCGCTGTCCTCCGATGAAACCAAGGGGTCCTGCGAAACCACGATAAAAAAAGGAAACCCTCTCCAGAGTGCCGAAGCCAAAGCCGCGCTTCAGGTCGGCAAAAAACTCAAGAAGGCCAAATTCACCATTGCCAGGGACCAGGAAGTATGGAAAGGTTCAATCGATATCGATAAGTTCGCATTTTCCGGGCTTGTTCTTCCCGAAGGCGAAGAAATGGAACGCGAAAGCTCTTTCCAGGAAAGAATCGAATTCCTGAATATTTTCACGGAAGCGATAAAGCTCTACTTTGAGAAGTTTGTCGAGACCGTGAGCGCATCAAACTGGATGAAGACAGAAAAACAGATTCACACGTGGACCCGCGAAAGGGATTCTTATTAAGCGCCACAAAATGGGCTTTACATTAATATACTGCCCTTAAACCGGAAAGTTTCCGTGAGCAGGCCGCAGTTAGCGGTCTAGGCCCAGAAGAGCGGTGATAATTCTTTCGCTGCCGGTAACGATTAACGTTTCGGCAGTCGATCCCAGTTTGAGATTGTAGGGTTCTTCGGTAATAAGGATTTCGACGGGGTAGCAGAAATTATTGTCGCGCTTTTCGGGAAGTTCGGCGATTTGGATAACTCGTCCCGGGAAGTAGCCGAATGTGAACTTGTCGTAGCTTCTGCTGCTGATTCTGGCCTCCTGTCCTGTCTTGACCTTGAATATCTGCCTTTCGTCGACGTAGACAACAAGTTTCTTCTGCTTTACCGTAGACATTTTGGCAATGACTTCGCCCTCTTCCACATAGCGCCCTTTTCTGTAAGGCATAAAAGTGACCACGCCGTTATCGTTGGCCTTTATGATATAATCGGAAAGATGGTCTTCGAGGAGGCTTAGCTGTTTTTTCTTATTCTGGAGCTTTACTTCGAGGAGTTTTATTTCGCTCTCTGCACTTTTAAGGATTTTTTCGCCGAGGCCGTCCATAACGGTTTCATGGTCTTCGCGAGCCTTTTCGAGCTCCGCCTTTTCGGTGAAATATTCCTTCTCAATTCTATCGAATTCGACCTTGGATACGACCTTCTTGTTCCTGAGCCCCTTATATATCTCGAGTTTTTCCTTGCTTTTATCAAACTGCTTAAGGCGTTCTTCCAGTGCTATTTCACTGTGTTTATAGTATCTTGGAAGGGGGTCATTGCGCAGGACAATCAATGATTTTCTTTTCACGGACAGTTCGGCCTCAAGCTCATCGGTAAGATTTTTGTGTATTTCAATTTCGTCGGTAAGCTTTCTTGAGTCGAGTTCAATAATGATATCGCCTTTCTTGACGCTTTCGCCGAGATCTTTACATATGGCTTTTATGCGGCTGTTGACCTGAGTCCTGAGTTCATAGTCGTCAAGTCCTCTGACCACGCCTTCGGCAAAGACGGTCTCTTCCATTTTTCCCAGGAAAAGGATGAGAAGAATTATCGTCATAAGAAACGATGCGGCGAACATCAGTACCCTGAACACCTTGAATTTGTGTATTATACTATCTTGTTTCGGGATCATTGGCAAACACCTTGAGTTTTATGCCGCTTTTTTCTTCAGTGCGGTCTTAGCGGTCTTCTTTAAAAAAGGGCCTTCGGAATGCTCCGGCCCGTGCCCTTCGGGACCTTTGTTTGTTTTTTCCTGAGTCATATAGAGATCCTTGTAGAGGCCGTCTGTCCTCATGAGCTGTCGGTGGGTTCCGGTCTGCTTTATTTCGCCGTTTTCCATGACGACGATGAGGTCGGCGTTCTTGATTGTGGAAAGCCTGTGGGCAATTATGATTGTTGTTCTGTCCTTCATCAGGTTATCGAGGGCTTCCTGAACGAAGAACTCGGAGACGGTATCCAGGGCGGAGGTGGCTTCGTCGAGGATAAGTATCTTCGGATCATTGAGAATGGCACGAGCAATAGCGATACGCTGTTTCTGACCGCCTGACAGGCTGGCTCCATTTTCGCCGAGTTCGGTTTTATAGCCATTTTCGAGGGTATTGACGAATTCTTCGACGTTGGCCATTCTTGCGGCATGCAGGACTTCCTCATCGGTGGCGGAGTTTCTGGCATAGGCGATGTTGTCATGTATTGAACCGCTGAACAGGAAAGGCTCCTGGAGGACTATTCCGATATTATTGCGGTAGGAATCTATATGTAGTTTTCTAATGTCAGTATTATCGATAAGGATTTCTCCTGAATTGACGTCATAAAATCGCAATATCAGGTTGGCGATTGTTGATTTCCCGGAGCCGCTGGGTCCGACGAGCGCGACTTTCTGCCCCGGTTTGATCTTGAGTTCAAAATGCTTAAGGGTTGGCTTCCCGTTATATGCAAAATTAACATCCCTGAATTCCACATTGCCCTTGAGATTGTCCAAGTGTATCGGATGCTCGCATTCTTTTATTTCGGGAACGGTGCCGAGAAGTTTCAGGATTCTTTCCATGCTGGCAATACCCTGTGAGAATACTGTAGAGAGACTGCTCAGCCCATTTATGGGACCGAGAATCATTCCAAGATAGGTATAGAACGCCACAAAGTCGCCAAGCGTCATTCTGCCCTTCGAGACGTAGTAGCCGCCGACCCCTATCATGGCGACGACAGTGAATATGTATATAAGTTCAGCAATCATCCAGCAGAAAAGCCCTTTCATCTGGAGGTCGATACTCAGGTTGAACGCCGGTCTCAACTGCGACACGAAAAAGCGGTTTTCCGTTCTTTCCTTGGAAAAGGACTTCACGACCTTCATACCGTTCAGGGTCTCGGCCAAGTTTGCGGATATTTCCGACATTCTTTCGCGAAGGGTCATACTTTTCGCCTGGATGTACTTTTTGAAGTAGACGAAGTTTATGAACTGCAAGGGAACCATGAGCACGCAGATAAAGGCAAGCTTGGCGTTTATGGTCATAAGAACAGCTACGATGAATATCATCATGAACAAATGCATAGCCGTATTAGCCAGCGTCGCGGAAAACATCTGCTGCATCATGGCGACGTCGGAAATGATGTTCGATATGAGTTTACCCGTTCTGTACTCCTGATAGAACCTTAGTGAGAGGCTTTGGATGTGCTTGAAGAGCCCCTTCCTGATGTCGAACATTATCCTCTCGGACATGTAAAACATCATGTAATGGCTGACATACCAGAATATGTCCCTGATAAAATAAATCAGGATGATCGAGCCTAGAATGATGTATAGATAGCTTATGTCGGCACTTCCCAGCACCCTGTCTATAATGACTTTAAGAACCCACGGCATGAGCAACCCCAGCGTGACGAAAGCCACGAGGGTAACCGCCGTACCTGCGACAAGCACTTTGTATGGCTTTATAAGATTAAAAAAAACCTTGTAGTTCATTTCAGGAAGACTTTCATTAAAAAAAAAATTACTCCCCTATTGGGGAGCCTTGCTGAGGCCACAACCTGGGATTAAGGAAGAACTGATTCTAAATCGGAATGGTATTCATTTACGGGTACGACCTTTTTTTGTTCATACACCCTGCATATATAATACTCCATGTCGCGGGCATTCTCAATATGTAAACTCTTTATTTCCATGATTTTTATGTCAAAAAACGTCTTTTTCTCTGATTCGGCACAATAAATCTATTGGAATGGCTTCCCTTCTGACAAAACGCATGTATCTTATATGACTTTAATCCATAAGATAAGGAGTTAAGCAATATGGGAAAGCAGTACAACAAAGGTGAAAAGAAAAAACGTCGTAAAGCCTATCTTGAAAGATGCAAAGCCAAGGTAAAAAACCCGAATATGTCAAGAAAATAATGGGGACTTTCTAATCCGTCCCGACTCAAACTTGGTACGCACAATAATATAAGGAACTCAAAAAAAATGCCAGTGATTCATCCCAGCGCGATCGTTGAAGCAGGAGCTAGGATTGCAGAAGATGTTGAAATAGGCCCGTTCTGCTATGTCGGGCCTGATGTTGAGATCGGCGCTGGGTCAAAACTCATGGCCCACTGCTACATTACGGGTCACACAACGATGGGTAAGGGAAATACCGTCTACCCCTTCACCACGCTCGGCACGGATGCGGAAGACCATAACGTTGAAGGCGGAATAACTTATCTAAGAATCGGCGACGGCAATACCTTCAGGGAAAGCGTTACTGTTAATACGGGCACTAAGCCCGAATCGGAAACAGTCATAGGCAACAACTGCTTCATCCTTGCCAACGCCCACATCGCGCATAACTGCGTTCTCGGAAATAAAATAGTAATGGTCGATTATGCAGGACTTTCCGGATACTGCCAAGTCGGCGACAACTGCCTGCTCTCAGGGCATACCGGCATGCACCAGTTCTGCCGTATTGGACGCTTCTCCGTCCTGAGCGGCGGCTCCGTGGTATCGCTCGACGTGCCGCCCTTCATGATTGCGGACGGCAGAAACGGCGCAATCAGAGGCATAAACATCGTCGGCCTCACAAGAAACAATTTCTCCGAAGAAACCATCCACACAATCAAGAATATCTATAAAGTCTTCTTCAGAAGTGGCTTGAACACGAAAAATGCCCTCGAGCAAATGCGAAACACGCTTCCGGCAATCCCTGAAGTCGATGAATTTATAAAATTTGTAGAAGCATCACATCGCGGCGTACTTAAAAGTAACAAGCCCGGCCGCCGCGCCTAAAAACCGTCATCAACATGGAGAAACTTACGATGCTTGAAGCTTTGAAGAAAAATCCGCGATTCAATAAAAGAAAAGGCCCCGTCGTACTGGTAATACTTGACGGCGTAGGCTTTGGAAAATATAAGGACGGCGACGCCTTCCTCAACGCCTGGAAGCCCAACCTCCAGAGGCTCATGGACGAATCCCCCATGACAAAACTCAAGGCCCACGGTCTGGCCGTAGGCATGCCGAGCAACGATGACATGGGCAACAGCGAAGTCGGTCATAACGCCATCGGATCAGGGCGCGTCTTCGCTCAGGGAGCAAAGCTCGTATCCGACGCCATCGCGAACGGCAGCATGTTCGAGGGCAAGACATGGAAAGACCTCATTAAGAACTGTCTCGACAAGAACAGCACCCTTCACTTCCTCGGCCTTTTTTCAGACGGCAACGTTCACAGCCATATCGACCACCTCAAGGCAATGCTCGAAAAGGCAGCCGCAGAAGGTGTCAAAAAAGTAAGGATACATACACTCCTCGACGGACGTGACGTACCCGAGACCTCCGCACTGGAGTATATAAGACCCTTTGAAGAGTTCCTCGCCTCGCTCAACAAAGACGGACGCGATTTCAGGATTGCCTCAGGCGGCGGACGCATGTTCATAACAATGGACCGCTACGGCGCAAACTGGGACATGGTAAAAAAAGGATGGGACGTTCACGTAAGAGGCAACGGGCATTACTTTAAAAACGCCGAAGAAGCCGTTACCTCGCTCCGCAATGAAACTCACGCGATAGACCAGGATCTGCCGCCATTCGTGATTTCCGATGACGGCAAAACACCAGTCGGCCCCATAAAAGACGGCGATTCGGTAATATACTTCAACTTCCGCGGCGACAGGGCAATAGAAATAACAGCCGCCTTTGAAGAAGACAGCTTCGACCGGTTCGACCGCTCCCCCCGGCCCAATGTCCTCTATGCCGGAATGATGGAGTACGACGGCGATCTTCACGTGCCGAAAAGATACCTTGTCAATCCGCCCACAATCGACCGCACCGTTGATGAATATCTCTGCGCCTCAGGCGTAAGGCAGCTGGCGATAAGCGAGACCCAGAAGTTCGGGCATGTCACCTACTTCTTTAATGGCAACCGCTCAGGCAAATTCGATGATAAACTTGATGATTATGTCGAAGTGCCCTCCGATGTGGTACCCTTTGAACAGCGTCCCTGGATGAAATGCGCCGAAATAACCGACAAGGTCTGCGAAGCCATAAAATCCGGCAAATATGACTTTATAAGGCTCAATTTTGCGAATGGCGATATGGTTGGACACACGGGAATTTACCAGTCCGTGATTATCGCTATCAACGCCCTCGATATATGCGTCGAAAGAATCCGTAAAGATGTGGCCGCCGCAGGCGGTGTAATGGTTATCAGCGCCGATCACGGCAACTCCGACGACATGATCGAACACGACAAAAAAGGCAATGTTCTACTTAATCCCGAAGGCCGTCCGGCCTCAAAGACAAGCCATTCGCTCAATCCGGTGCCATGCATAATCTATGACCCCGATTACAAAGGTGAATATGCGAAGGAACTGAACGAAGGGCTCGGTATAAGTTCGCTTGCAGCGACGTGCATCGAACTCCTCGGATTCAACGCTCCCGAAGGATACGACCCCTCGGTTCTCAATACAAACACCTGAGCACTTCCGGCATATTAATGCCCTCTGCCGAGATTCAATTTTTTGCTTTACTAGAAGAAGGCTTCGATACCGGCGTAGACGGAGTTGCTGTACAGGCTGGGCGAAATAAGCGTCGAATATTCGGCGAAAGTTCCGAAGTAGCGAAAGGGCCTGAAAGCTATTTTCATGCTGAGCTGTGCGGCGTCACGATCAAGGTCCATACCATTATATGAAAAACTGCTCCCGTTAGCAAATGAGGCGGTAGAGTCGTAGCGTGCATCAAGAAACTCATGAAGCCATTTTGCCGTAAATTCGGGGCGCAATGACATTGTTTCGAGGACGGTAAAATCATGGTAGAAACGGATACCCGGCGCACTTTTCAATGAATTGGAAGTCCGGCTTCTGACATTGAGATTCGCGGCGCCAGCATCCTCTTCATCAAAAGAATTTTCGTAAAGACTTGAGTAGTAGAAGCCTACCAGCGGTTCAAGTACCGTTTTTTCAGTAAGATAGAATTTCCAGCCAATATTTCCGGAACTTGTGAACTCGTGCCCGTCGTGCGAGCCCTTCGCGGTCCTGTCTACTGAAGCAAACTGTATTTCACGTTTCGTGTCGTACTGGTTATAGCCGTAGCCAGCGGAAAGGCCTATTTCAAGATTTTTAAGGGTGTAGCCTCCATAAATAATGGGTCTTGCACCATCGGTATTTATACGGCTGCCGCCTTCATCTCTGAGGTTGACGACTGTTCTGGAACCGCCTATGGCTATTCCCGTGGTAAGGTTTTCACCAAATTTTCTTTCCATACCGACAATTCCGCCGCCCATATCGTATGTATAGCCGGGGACGTCGCCTTTGCTTTTCTGTCGACCCCAAAGGCCCACTCCGGTAACATAGGGGTTCCACTCGCAGCGTTCTGGGGAAAGAGCTGGAATTGCGGTTTTATTTTCAGGGTTTCCGGCAATGGTCAACGCGGGAGCCGCCTTATCTGAAGAATAATCATCAAGGAATCGAGTGCGGTCGACGACCATATCGTGAAATGCGCGGTCGGTCTCAAATGTAGTATGAGGGAGGCTGTGTAGGGAACGGGAGCAAGCTGCCTTACGGCGGAGGCTATGTCGCCTACGGAAGTCATGAGGTCTATTTGAGCGAGTATATTTTCCATATCTCCGGCGGCGTCGGGAGCCTGTTCATCGAGAGCATATCCTGTGGAAACGAGTCTTGAATCGAGGAGACCGGCCACATCACCGTAGGAATTATGGTTGACACGAAGGTTCAACGTCACGGAACCGCTTCCTCTGTACTGGCCAAAATCGAGCATTGGGTAGGGGGAATTTACATTCGTAAAATCGCCCATCAGCCTTTCGCAGTGAAGGACTTGTATAGATCGCCCGTCTTTAAGCATACTGTTACCTGTTAGTTGGACTTCAAGAGTTGAGCCGCTGTTGAGTTCTATTTCTTCGACCGTTATCTTATTTGACGTGGCGGCGGCTGTATTGATGACGGACGTATAAGTACCACCGTTGAATATGACTTTGCCGCCGCTCAGTCCGAAGTTGACATTTCCTTTAAGGCTGCCTCCCCGGTTGACTGTGAGGGTATCGTCGCCCCCGCCTGAGGAGGAGACTGTTCCATCGATTGTCCCTCCGTTATTTATGGTAATCGAGTTGGTGCCGCCACCCATATCTATATTGCCCTCTACCAAGCCGGTATTATAAACGTTAAGGCTGTCGTTTCCCGTGCCTGTTTTTATCGCGTACTGCGAACCTGAAATATAACCGTAGTCATTTATGGTAACGGCTCCCGCGCTGGAGCCGATTGCGTTACTGTCGCCATAAATTCTTCCTGTTGAGTTATTTATAACCGTGCCGCCATTGTCAAAGTATATGCCGTATCCGGCGGGCGCGGCACCATAATATTTTTGAGATGTGGGTCCGTAAATAGTTCCGCTGTTGTTTATGGTATAGCCGGAAGAGGAAACATAAATACCTTCTCCTCCTGAAACCGAGCCGTTGGAAGTGATTGTGATATTGTTGCCGGATGGCTGAAAATTAGAGCCTGCCCAGATCGTGTCGCAGGAACTTGTCACATTAAAATTGCCGCTACCGAGTCCGCCGGTCTGATAGACGTAGGACTGAATGCTGTAAACGCTGTATGTCGTAATCGGTGCCGTGTATCCGGCCTTTGTTCCGAGGATTACAAACTCGCTGAGTCCGCGTATATCCGTCAACGAGGTACCGTCACTGCCCCAGTCGTAGGTATATCCGAGCTGGGTCCAAGGGTAGCGGTCGCTTGGGTCGGGCTTGTCATAGCTGCTTGTGATATTGTCATTGTACCATGTTTTGAATTTATCGAAATCGGCGACCGACATCCCGGCGGGCTTGACGAAGGCCTCGGTCGGCAGCGCGGTCGGCTGGGCGCTTAGAGTCGGGTCTTTCGTGGGGCGGAAAATATTTGCCGGGCTGACCCATACTTCGACAATTGCGTTATACTGGGCAAGAGAAGAAACCGGAAGCCCGTGAAGCTGTGCGGATTTGAGCGCGATATCGGATGCCGTAACATTATTGGCCTGATACCATTGAGGAAGCTCATCGCCGGTTGTAACCCATAAGGTCGGCCAGAGGTTCTGGTTTAATTTTGTTGTGAGGTTATAATATTGGGCGCTTGTAAAGGCACGCATAAGCACCTTTGAGCCGTCGGAGTTCCAGGTATTGGAGTCCGCTCCTTTTGAGACAATGGTTCTAAGGTCATTTACCGTCCAGCCGGCGGGACTTGCGGCGTGAGCCTGAGCTGCATCATTCGCATCGAGATAAGCCTGAGGCTCTGCGGAATGTAGAGCCGTCAGAACAAAAATAGTTGATAAAATAAAAAGCCTTTTCATTACCTTGTAAATGTGCCACGATTTTGAGATAATTCAAAACGATGCTATCTTATCTGGATTGGAAAAATCTGTAAAAAAGGGGAATACTGAATGAAGAAGCTGACTTTGTCATTACTTATTTTTGCGTTTCTTGTCTGCGGCGGAATCTTGCGGGCGGAGCAGCCGCTGATAGCATCCGACGAGGCGATAAAGAGTTCGCAGACTGCCACTCTTGAGAAATTTCCGGACGCCGACTCCGTGATCCTCGCCGAGTGCGAAAAGAATATCTGCAATAAAGACGGCACCTATAAAACCTGGAGCGAAGTTTACCAGAAAGTCCTCACGGAAAAAGGGAAGCGCGAAGGCAAAACCATTTCGTTCAACTTTACTCTGCCCTATGAAACCGTTGAAGTTCAAGTTGTCGAGATAATCAAGCCGGATGGTCGGAAACTGCCTGTAGACATTGAAAAGAACTCAAAGACCGCAGTCGACAGTTCCCAGATGGGCAGCAATATCTATAACCCCAACGATAAGATAGTTCAGGTAACGCTGCCCGGCCTTGAAATAGGCGACACGGTCCATTATGTATACCTTTCCAACACCGTCAAGACGCGTGTTCCCGATACGTGGAGTGATTACAGCATCTTCGAAGGGCATAGTCCAATTCTATACTCACGCATTGTAATCGACATGCCTTCGGAACTCGCTCTGGCAAATATAAGACTGCGTGACGAGATTAAGGATACCGTTTCATTCAGCAAAGAAGAAAAAGATGGAAGAATCATTTACAACTGGCTGGCAAAAAATGTACCGCGAATGTTCGACGAACCCGATATGCCGCCCTACTGGACAGTAGTTCAACGCCTTATCGTAAGTACGATTCCTGACTGGAAATATCTTTCGCGCTGGTACTGGAAACTCTCGGCCCCTCACCTCGAAAAAACCACGCCCGAAATGAAGGAAAAAGTTGACGCACTGACAGCCAAAATAAGCGACAAGAACGAACAGATGAGGGCTATATTCAGATACGTATCCCAGAATATCCGCTACATGGGAATAACGACGGAAACGGAAGCGCCTGGCTACGAGCCGCACGATGTAAATATCACGTTTGAAAATAAGTACGGAGTCTGCAGAGACAAGGCTGCCTTATTGACCGCTATGCTACGCATTGCCGGATTCAAGGCATACCCCGTCCTTATAAACGCGGGCCCCAAAATGGATGAGGATGTGCCGCTTCCTTATTTCAATCACGCAATCACGTGCGTAGAGGACGAGAACGGCAAATATATTCTGATGGACTCGACGGACGAAAGCACATCCGACCTCTGCCCCGCCTACCTCAGCAATAAAAGTTATCTTGTGGCAAAACCTGAAGGCGAAAAGCTCCTTACCTCCCCAATCGTTCCAGCCTCGAAAAACATGCTCGAAATCTCCACGACAGGAACGATAAGCACGGAAAACATCCTGACCGCAGAAACCCTCATGAACTTCAAGGGCGTGAATGACGGCATCTACCGCGGAGCGTTTTCGACTTGGAAGCCCGAAAAAGCGCAGGAGTTTTTCGAAAGCCGACTCAAAGCAATCATTCCGGGCGCAACGATAAAGGAGTTCCGCCTAGAACCGTCGGACATGCGGGACACTTCGCTGCCGCTCAAGGCCTTCATAAAATATGAGGCCCCCGATTTTATGATAAATGGCGAGCGCTGCTCAATGTTCAGAAGTCCCTGGTTCGGAACTTCTTTCGGGGCAGTCAATTTCGTACTCGGACAAACCGGACTGGAAAAGAGAAAATACCCATTCATGACGGATATCGCGTGCGGCGTCGAAGAATCGCTGACGCTCAGTATGGAGGCCGCTCCGAAGGCGCCTCTGGCAATTCCGGCATATCCGCCTATTGAAAATACAGAGATACTCTGGCAAAGGAATTTGAAATATAACGAAAAATCACTGACCGGCAAAAACAGATTCCTGATAAATGCGGTCGAGTTTTCCCCGGCACAGTATCTTGAGCTAAAAAAGAATCTCAAGGAAATCGAGTATGAATCAAGAAAAATGCCGATATTCCCAACGCTCAACGGCACGAACGGCAAAGTTCCCGATGCCGTGATAGAAAAAGAGACGCAGTCGTTTAATATCATAGACGCGAACTCGTATGAATCTGTCACCAGCGTCAGAAAGAAGATAAATACCTACGCCGGAACGAAGAAGCATTCCGAGGTCAAGATATTCTTCAATCCGATATGGGAAGAGGCTTCCATCGAGGCAAAGGTGACGCTTCCCGACGGCAGCGTGAAAGAATTGACAAAGGAAGAACTTAATATGATGGACGCTTCCTGGGTAAGCTCCGCGCCTCGCTACCCGCCTGCGAAAATACTTGTAGCGAGTCTCCCCGGAGTCGCCCCCGGCGCCATCATCGAGTACACAATAAAAAGAAAATATACAAAACAGCCCTTCATCTCATTCATGTCGTATTTCAGATACACCGAGAAGCTCCTCGAAAAGGAACTCGAGATTTCGATACCACAAGAGCTGTCAAAACAGTTCAGAGTTTCTTCTCCCATCATGAGCGTGGGCGGATGCTCGGGCAATATCAAAAAATATAAATTCTCCATAAAGGACGTAAAGGCCGTCAAAGAAGAAAGCTCCATGCCGCCGTGGTGGACCTTTAACCAGACGGTATTTGTCTCAGATGGAAAATGGGACGATTACGGGAAACTGCTTGACGAAAGACTCAAAAAAGCAGCGTCCGTATCCGAAAAAGCAGGACAGAAGGCAAAAGCACTTACCGATGGTGTCCCTAACGACAGGGACAAGATGATTAAAATAAGGGATTTCGTTGCAAAAAGCATAAGGTCCGCCGGACCGGGGCTCAACGAACTCCCGCTCGAATCGATATCCGACGCGGACACCACACTGGGCGATGCCTATGGCAATAATCCCGACAGAGCCGTATTGTTCTACGCAATGCTGAAGGCCGTCGGATTTGATTCTAAATTCGTGCTTGTTTCGCCGTATGAAGGGATTACAAAAGTAGTTGATCCGCTTGAGGAATCATCTCAGGCCAATCTTTATTCATCGATACTTGTAAAAACTATTGTCGCTGGAGAAGCAATATATCTCAACGATACAAACCAGTATGCGAAACTTGGCTCTACAGCTAGTGAAAAAAATATATCTATGGATATACCATCAGCGGTTCAGAACGTTATAAAAGCCAACGACTCAACCCGGACGGAAACAAATGTCAAATTGCAAATCAACGAAGATGGCAACGCTCTGATGACAAGGACTGTCCGTTACTACGGCATGGCGTATCAGTCGTTCCATAAACGTTTTGCGGAGATGACTCCAGAGCTGAGAAAGCGCTACTGCCAGGAAGCGGCGAACGCCGTTTCCGAATCGGCAACGATGACAGGCGAACTCGTAACCGATTACAGCTCATATCCCGGCGTTGAAACGATGGCCTTTGAAATAAAAAAATACGCGGTGAAAGACAATAAGTTTATGTATCTCGCCCTGCCGGGATTCAACCCGTCCGCAGCAGTCAGCACGCCCACCCAGAAGCGCGAAAACCCCTTCTATAAGTCATACAGTTCCGACTATTCACTGAATTACGAAATAGTGCTACCTGAAAACACCGCAGAAATCCTCTCCATCCCAAGAAATATTTCATGGAATGGACCGGAGAATTTCGGAGAAATAAAAATAAATACGCAACAGGATAGAAAAAACACGCTGAATGTTTCGATGTCAGTGAAGACGAATTCTGCATTTATGGATGAAGCGTCCTACCTGACGCTCGTCGAAATAAACAGAATATTATCGCTTCGAAACATGAAAATAATCTTAATGTCGCTAAAGTAAAGTCTGTGAACCGAACTAAGAAAGCATTGAAAAAAAACTTGAATAACATGAATAAATATTTACTGCTCGCCGCACTTGCATGGACCGCATTGTTCCCGCAGGGCTGCTCGAAACAAGTAGCGCCCGATCCGCCAAGAAGCAGGTCACGCCTCACGCTTGAGCTGTTCGAGGCTCTGCAGGCCGGAGATCACAAAACAGCACTCGCTAAAGTAGAAAGACTCAGGAGTATAGACAAAACAAATTTGTTCTTGGCACAGCTCCAGAATATAGAAACCGATAATGTCGTCATAAAAGAAGCAGGGGAAGCACTGAAAAAATATGAGCCACAGAAAGCGGTAAAAATTCTGGACAAGGCAATAAAGCTCCACGGACAGCGCGACTCACTGCTTGACGCTAAAAAACAAATTATCTCACTTATGGAACTCAACTCATGCATCAAGGAACTCAAAAATCCATCAAATGCACTCTCTATGGCCAAAGCTGCGGTGACCTTGAAAAAAATGGGGGAATCCGACAAGTCGCTCAAAGTCTTTGACGGATTCATAAAAGACAGCATAGAACGTGCTTATACGCTCGAAAAAAGCGAAAATGAAAGGGCTTTCTTCAGCTTGGCATCCGACATAAAGGCCTGCTCCGAAAATGGGAACTGGGCCGCCCCATATATGCTCGCAGAGCTTGCGCTCGAATCGCCGTCAAATCCTCTGGTCGAGGAGTATACCGCTTTTTTAAGAAAACAGGGAAAAAGTCCGCTCTTCACAAAACTTATAATCGAATAACAGGTGCCAGACATGAACAAAATACTCATTTTTATACTCTCGGTACTGATAATCACAGAGGCCGCCGCACAGACGACGGCCGCCCCTGTCGGAAAAAAACCAGACGCAGAAACAGAACGATGGGCCTTCGTGCCAGATATCGTAGCCGAAATAAATGATAGAAAGATCGGAAAAGAGGAATTCATCAGGAATGTCAAGTCCCAGTTCCCGCTCGGCGATGTTTCAGTAATGCCCGAAGAGCAGCTTAAGGACGTATCTAAAAAAATACTCGAACAGCGCATAAACCGCATGATCCTTGAAAAACTTATGAAAGACGCGAACATCACGCCGTCACCGGAAATAGTCGCCGAAGGCTTTCAGAAAAAATTGTCAGCACTCCAGCCGGAGCAGCTCAAAGCAATGGAGAAAAAACTTGAGTCGGAGGGAGAAACCCTCCAGACCTATGCAAAGAAAATCAGCTCGCAAAAGAGGCTTCAGTTCGCCATGGCCCTGGAAAAATGGAGCACACTGAACCTCGCAGACAAGCAGACCGTCAGCGATGAGGAGGCCGAGGCTTTTTACCGCAATAATCAGAACCAGTTTCTGAATCCCGAGTCGGTAACCGTGTCCCACATCCTGATAAGGAACGATGTACCAAGAAACAAGGACGGCAGCCCCACTGCCCCCGCTGAAAAGCCTCTTGATAAAAAAGGTTGTCAGGAAAATGTTTCCGACCCGTCAAATACCGAGGAGAATGACGAACGCGCGAAACTTCGCGCCTCAAAAATACGAGACCTCATCACACAGGGCGGAAATTTTGAAAAGCTCGCCGCCGAATACAGCGACTGCCCCAGCGGGAAAAAAACAGCCGGCGGCCTCGGGACAATTCCGCGTGGAAAGATGATGAAAGAATTCGAAGATGTCGCGTTTGATCTCGCACCGGGACAGATATCCGGCCTCATAAAAACTCGCTACGGCTATCACATAATCATGGTAACATCAAAAAACAAACAGGGCTACCTGCCGTTTCCCAAAGTCAAAAGACTCATTACAGAACTGCTCTCCGAAGAAAAGACAAAAGAAGCTGTGACGCGAAAAGTCGAGCAGGAAAAGAAAAATTTCAAGATCAAAATAAATCTCTAAATATAGAAGCTAACATGGAAGGGACAATATGAAAACAAAGGCATCTTTTCTTCTAATAATCTGCGCAACGCTTGTAATATCGGCCGGTTGCGGATCCGACCCGCGCCGCATCGATACAGCAGGGAATCAGGGACTTACAACAACCGATGATATAAACTTCAAAGACTGGCAGACCGCCGCCGAGACGTGCATAAACTCACTCCTCCAGTCAGGTGTGCTATCCCGCCCCGATGGCAGAAAAACTGTCATAATGGTAAGCCTCGTAAAGAATAAGACCTCCCAGCATATCGATACCGAAATACTTACAGATAAGATACGCCAGGCCGTCCTCAGGTCGGGAAAAGCAGTGACCACAACCGCCGTCGGCGCAGAAGGCCCGGAAGATAAGGCGTCAAAGCAGGTACGCGACCTGCGC
This sequence comes from Lentisphaerae bacterium GWF2_45_14, assembly GCA_001804785.1. Taxonomy (GTDB): domain Bacteria; phylum Verrucomicrobiota; class Lentisphaeria; order Victivallales; family GWF2-45-14; genus GWF2-45-14. The sequence continues at coordinate 8,172 of MHBG01000056.1, read as the reverse complement.
GACGACGAAATGTTCAATCAGAACACCGTGCAAAAGATGGCTACCGCAATCGCGCCGGATATGAGCCTGGCCGGAGAAATAATCCAGCAGAAGGCAAAGCTCGGACGTGCGTCTGAGTCCTATTTCTTTTTCCACATGACCCTCACCGATCTCAGCACGGGCCTTGCCATATGGGAAGACAATGTTGAAATAGCCAAACAATCCGTTCGGCCGGTATTCGGTTTCTAAGCGATGCTGGACAACAGCACAAAAAACTTTATTGATCTTGTCAGGACACGGACAAGCTGCCGGAGCTACCTTGAAAAAGATGTTCCCGATGAGGCGATAGAGCAATGTGTCGAAGCGGCGCGGCTAGCGCCGTCGGCATGCAACAAACAGCCTTGTCGCTTTATAATCGTTAAAGATGCGGAACTGCGTAAAAGGATTTGTGCCGAGGCGCTTCTGCCGGGACTACCGATGCCCTGGCTGAGACAAGCCCCGGTCATTGTCGCGCTCTGTGCGGAAAAATCGGTCATAACCCACACCATCGCTCCATTTATTTCAGGGATACAATATCAGCTTATAGATGTCGGCATTGCCGGGGAACACTTTGTTCTTCAGGCACAGGAACTTGGACTCGGCACTTGCTGGATTGGCTGGTTTAAGGCAGGAAAGGCAAGGAAAATCCTCACAATCCCAGGAAGCTTCCAGATAATTTCGTTGATGAGCCTTGGCTATCCCGCCGAAGAACCGCATTTTTCGGAACGATTACCCCTGGAGAAAATAATGTTCCGTGACAATCAGATGAAGTAAAACAGAATCCCTATCCCAGCCCAGCCAAGGCAAGTAAAAAATATTTTCAAAGTCCGAGATTGATCAACACTTCCGGCGGTCTGACCGGCCTCCCCACCGAATTCACGCAGGCATGAACGGTGTAGCCTGATGCGAGAAGCTCGGAATCCCTCAGAACACTGCACGCTATTTTTATTCTTGCTCCGCGAAGTTCTTCCACGTATCCGCTGAGCGTAAGCATATCATCATAACGCGCCGGGCTTTTATAAATACATACCGCTTCGGTGACGGGCAGCATGTATCCCAGTTTTTCAAGCTGGTCGTAGGTAAGTCCGCCATCTCTGAGTATTTCGTTCCTGGCACGTTCAAAGTAAACGAGATAGTTGGCGTAATAGACGATTCCCATCCGGTCGGTATCGGCGTACGGCACTCTGTATTTAAGCTCGGTAATGCGGCGAGTCATCTTCCCATACCATTCCGGACAATTGATTCCAGTCGGTCGAGCACCTCTTCTATCGTCATATCGGAACTATCCACGAGAAGAGCGTCATCGGCTTTCCTGAGTGGTGCGACTGCTCGAGACATGTCCTTTTTATCCCGTTCCTCTATTTCGCGTGCAACTGATTCCAGTGTCGCACCATCATAAGTTTCCCCTTCCTGTGCAAGCCGTCTCTTCGCTCTGACGAGTGCCGAGGCTGTAAGGAAAAATTTAAAGCGGGCATCCGGAAAAACTTCAGTCCCGATATCGCGGCCTTCCATGACAAGCAGTCCCAGCTTTGTCATTGCGCGTTGTTTTGAGAGGAGCCACTTTCTTACTAGAGGCAAGGCGGCGACCGCGCTTACGCCTGACGCCACTTCGGGCGAACGTATTGCCGTTCCGGGAAATGAGCCGTTGACAAATATCTCGAATTCGTCTTTTTTGTTTTTTATGTAGTCTAGTTCGAGACTGTCAAGGAGTTTTGCGAAAGTTGTTTCGGAAGGCTTTTCAATGGCGACACCTTGAGACATTGCGTGCCAAGTGATTGCCCTGTACATATTTCCTGTGTTTATATATGGGATGCCGAGCCGTTCTGAGAGTTTTTTTGCCGCAGTGCTTTTGCCGGACGCGGCTGGCCCGTCTATCGCGATCACGTCAGAACTCATAAATTTCTAGACCCCGTTTTTACTATGGGCAAAACGGGCGCATAAAACACAAAGGTCGTGCTTTCTTGCCCTCGATTCAGCCTTTTCTTCCGCGGAGTTTGCCAGACTTGAGGAAGCCGTCATAGTTCCTCATGGTGAGGTGTGATTCCATCTGGCTCAATGTGTCCAGAAGCACACCAACTATGATGAGGAGGCTTGTGCCGCCGAAAAATGACGATATCAAGAATGGCAACTTGAAGTTTTGGTAAAGAAGCATCGGAAACACCGCAAGGGCCGCAAGTAAGATTGAACCTGCAAGTGTTATCTTGGTCATAGTGTCATCCAGGAAGTCAGCGGTGGGCTTCCCCGGCCTGATTCCGGGAATGTAGGCGCCCTCTTTCTTGAGATTGTCCGATATCTGAATCGGATTGAACTGATTGGCTACCCAGAAAAATGAAAAAATCAGTATCATTAGACCATAAATCATCATGTATGAAGTACTTCCGTACTGAAAATAGACTACCAGAAATCTTGTCTGCGGTATCCAGTTGAAGAGAATGCTCGGCACCATCAGCACCGCTCCAGCAAAGATTATTGGCATAACTCCCGAAAAGTTGACCTTGAGCGGAATATATGTACTGCCGGCGCGGACCTTCCCCGAACTTGAGGCCCTTGCCATCTGGATTGGTATGCGACGCTGTCCCTGGATAAGCATTATAGTGAATGCCGTAACCGCAAAAAATACCATGAGAAGAATGAAAAGATGTACCATGCGGAAACGGGTATCAGTTACTCCGCCGCCTGAAACGGCAAGGTCATAAAGAGCCGAAATAGCGCTTGGAAACCTGTCGACAATGTTCACTGTGATGATGAGCGAAATCCCGTTGCCTATGCCTTTTTCCGTAATCCTCTCGCCCAACCACATTAGAATCATCGTGGCGCAGGTGAGAATAATAATCGTCATTATAACAAAAAAGCTTCCGGGCGTTGAGACCAGCGGCTGACTGGCATGGGGCAAACCAATCCTTGACGGATTTTCCATCGCCATCGCGGCAACCGCGCCTTGTACCAGGCATATCACTACTGTGAGATATCTGGTGTACTGACTTATTTTTTGTCTTCCGCTCTCTCCCTCGCGAACCATCTTCCCGAGCGCCGGGAGTACGGGAACAAGAAGCTGCATTATAATCGAGGCCGAGATATAGGGCATTATGCCGAGAGTCGCTATTGCGAATTTCTGCAAAGCTCCGCCGCTAAACATGTCGAACATTCCGAGCATGCCGCCGCCGTCCTTTGTTAAATCACTAACATAGTTGTTGAGTGCGACAGGGTCCACCCCTGGGCAGGGGATATTTGCGGCGAGTCTGACGAGTATTATTATTCCCGCCGTAAACAGGATCCTGTTCCTCAGCTCTTCTACTTTCAGTACATTCGCAAAAGCCTTCAGCATATTTTTACCGCCAGTCCTCAGATTTTTTCACATTTGCCGCCCGCGGCTTCGATTTTCGCCTTCGCCGCTGCGGAAAACGCGTTTGATTTCACATTGAGGGGCTTGGTTATTTCCCCCTCCGCGAGAATCTTGAGGTCCAGCTTTTTCCCAATAATCCCTTTTTGTGCAAGGATTTCAGGGTCAACATTATCGCCGGCGTTAAAAAACTTTTCCAGCGCTTCAACGTTGACTATGTTGAATTCCTTGTGGTCCGGACTCTTGAAACCCTTCTTCGGCAAACGTCTGATCAATGGTACCTGACCGCCTTCAAAGTGGTATTTTCTTGAGTAACCTGAACGTGATTTCTGACCTTTTTCTCCACGCCCGGCTGTTCTGCCGGAACCGGAACCATCGCCTCGACCAACCCTTTTCCTCTTGTGCCTTGAGCCGGGAGTAGGATGCATGTCATGAAGTTTCATTCTCGAATATCCCTGTTTTTAAAGTGAGGACAAGCCTCTTTTCGATACTATGTAGTCTTTGCTTCTCAGAGACTGAATAGCCTTGATTGTAGCCTTTACAACGTTCGCGGGGTTTGACGATCCCAGTGATTTTGCGAGAACGTCTTTGACTCCGCCGAGCGAAAGAACTGAGCGCATCGCGCCACCGGCGATGAGGCCGGTACCTTCGGACGCAGGTCTAAGCAATACCTTGGAACCCCTGTACTTCACTTCTATCGCGTGCGGCAACGTGCTGCCGGCAAGCGGTATTGTTATAAGGCTCTTCTTCGCGGCTTCGCTGCCCTTTTTGATAGCATCCGACACTTCATTGGCCTTGCCGTAGCCGTAGCCGACATGCCCAAGCTTGTCGCCGACCACTACAAGAGCCCCGAAGCTGAAGTTTCGCCCCCCCTTAACCACTTTACTGCAGCGATTAATGGAGATTACGCTCTCTTCGAGCTCGCCGACTCTTTTATCGGTGCTTTCGCCGTAATTAACCTTTTCCATAATTATATCAGTCTCCTAAAATTTCAAACCTGTCTTCCTCGCGGAATCCGCAAGGGCCTTGACCTTTCCATGAAACCTGAAACCACCGCGGTCGAAAACCACCGCACTGATTCCTGCCTGCATCGCTCTTTCCGCCGCAAGTTTCCCGAGTATCTCAGCGCCCGCGACGCCTTTGCCGACTTTGGCCTCTTTGAATTGCGGGTCAAGCGATGAAGCCGCCGCCAGCGTACGGCCCGACACGTCATCTATAAACTGAATATAGATATGGTTCGCTGACACATGCACGTTGAAGCGGGGAATAGATGCACTCCCTGAAATCTTCTTACGTATGCGCATGTGGCGCCTTCTAATCTTCTCTTTTTTTGTTTTATACATAGCCATGAGTAATCTCCAAGAAAAAAATACTATTTGCCTGTTGTCTTGCCTTCTTTGAGAGTTATCCTCTCGTCAGAATAACGTATCCCTTTGCCCTTGTAAGGCTCAGGCTTCCTGAAACGCCTTATGGTGGCCGCGACTTCTCCCACGAGCTGCTTGTCAATCCCTTCGATAAATATCTTGGTGTTATCCACTACGGAGAGCGTTACGCCCTTCGGTACAGTGTATTCCACCGGATGTGAATAACCAAGCGCCAGCGTAAGTTTGCTTCCGTTCAACTGTGCCTTATAACCGATCCCGACAATCTGAAGTTCTTTCTTAAATCCCTTCGTAACGCCGATGACCATATTGTTTATAAGACTTCTGGTGAGTCCGTGAAGCGCCTTCGTTTTGCAGTTGTCGTTCGCACGGATAAGCCGTATTGTCCCGTCTTCCACCTTTACGTCGATAATAGGAGGAATACAGGTGCTGAGCTTTCCCTTGGCTTCCACACTGATGACGCCATCGCTGACGGAAACTTTCACGCCTGACGGTAGCTCTATTATTTTATTTCCGATTCGTGACATTGCTTGAGTCCTCTTTAATTTATTACCAGACGTAGCAGATAATCTCGCCGCCTACATTCTGCTGCTTGGCTTCCTTGCCGCTGATTATTCCCTTCGGTGTCGAAAGGATCACAACGCCAAGCCCGTTATTGACTCTCGGAATATCGTCAGACCCGCAGTAAAGCCTGCACGAAGTCTTACTTATTCTCTTAAGCCCTTCTATAACCGGTTTCTTCTCAAAGTATTTCAAAGAGAGTAAAAGCTTCTTCTTCGAATCTTCGCCGTCAACTCGGAAATCGCTGATATATCCTTCATCCTTCATAACTTTCGCTATGGACGCTTTCATCATGGATGAAGGCATGGAAACCTCTTTCAGAGAAGCCATGTTGGCATTCCTGATCCTTGTCAGCATATCCGCTATTGGATCTTGCATACTCATTATTTATAGCCCTCCTTTTACCAGCTTGCCTTAATCACGCCGGGTATCTGACCGTTAGATGCCATTTCCCTGAAACAGATTCGGCATACCTTATATTTTCTCATATAAGCCCTGGCCCTACCGCATGCCTGACAACGGTTATAGTTCCTTACCTTGAACTTGCTAACGCGCCCAGCTTTTGCTATCAAACTCTTTTTAGCCATGAAAATTCAACTCCTCAATTTTCCTTGAACGGAATTTCCATCAGCTTCAGTAGCTCATGGGCTTCCTTGTCCGTTTTCGCTGTTGTAACAATTGTTATGTTAAGCCCGAACTGGTGCTTAAGTTTATCAGGGTCCACCTCAGTGAAAACCGTGACGTCCTGCAGCCCCATATTATAGTTCCCCGAGCCGTCATAGCCTTTGCTCGATACGCCGCGAAAATCGCGAACGCGCGGCAAAGTGTTATGGACAAGCCTGTCAAGGAAGTCATACATCCTGCTGTTTCTGAGGGTTACCATCGCGCCAACCGGCATACCTACCCTCAACTTGAAGTTAGATATGTTCTTCTTGGCCTTGGTTATTACGGGGGCCTGCCCGGCAATCAGCGCCAGCTGTGCTTTCGCTTCTGTGAAAGCATCGCGTTCCTTCTCTGAGCTTATACCAGTGCTGATAACTATCTTCGTTATCTTAGGCACCTGCATCACGTTCGAGTAACTGAGCGCCGCCTTGAGGGCCGGAACGACTTCTTCTTTATATTTTTTATTCATTAAAGACATTTTTGCCACTCTCCTTAACTGCCCTTCTGAGCTTCTTCGACTTTCGAGACATTCGAGACATGCACGGATAGAGACCTTTCAACAAGAACGCCTTTCGGGTTCTCCTGGGTCTTGCGCACTCTCTTACCCAACTTTTCCTGCTTGGCAGGAGTCATATTCAGAAGCTCCAACACAACTCTGTCCTTCTTCTTGAGAATAGTAGTTATCTTAGCCTCTTCACCAGACCAAGAGCCGCTGTGGACAAGTACCTTATCACCCTTTTTCACATGATATTTCTTCTGCATTATAGCACCTCCGGCGCAAGGGACACGATTTTCATGAAGTTTTTCTCCCTAAGTTCACGCGCCACGGGTCCAAATATGCGCGTACCTACGGGATTGTTCTGTGCATCGATTATCACGGCCGCGTTTTTGTCAAATGCCAAGCAGGAACCATCTTCCCTTTTGATCTTGGCACTGGTTCTGACGATAACCGCCTTAACCACTTGGCCTTTTTTGACGGTACCGCCAGGCATGGCTTCCTTGACGGTCGCGGTCACAACATCTCCGATATGGGCGTAAGATTTACTCTGTCCCAGCACCGTGATTGCCACAAGGCGCTTGGCGCCCGAATTATCAGCAACATCCATTCCTGATTGCATCTGTAACATTTTGATATCTCCGTGGTAACCGCGTTTACTGGGCGCGTGAAATTATTTCTTTGAGACGCCATCTCTTGAGCTTGCTCAAGGGTCTGGTTTCCGCTATTATCACCTTATCACCAACTTTAGCCTCATTGTTCTCATCGTGGGCGTGATAGCGTTTTTTTCGTTTCAATACTTTTTTATAAAGCTTATGGGAGGTGGTCCTCGTAACTTCGACTACAATCGTTTTTTCCTGGCAGTCGCTTACAACAACACCGGTCCTCTCCTTACGGTTGCTTTTAGTTTCTTTCGTAGCAATATTTTCCATAATTTTAAGGTATCCGTATTTTATTTGACAGAGGCGGAAACTTTTCTGCCATTCTGTTCAGTTTTTATCTTGGCAATATCCTTACGGAGTTGCCCGAATCTGGCCGTGTTCTCTAGCTGTCCGGTTCTTGACTGAATATTGAGATTCAGTCTCTCCTTAAGCAGATCGCCAAGCATATTATCAAGCTCGACAGCCGTCATTTCCCTGATTTTCTGCATTTTCATTTCAACACACCTCTATAATATCAGCCCGCAGAACGCGCTAAAAACTTGCAGCGTACGCAAAGTTTGTTTGCTGCGCGTGACATTGCCTCGCGTGCTACTGTTTCCGAGCATCCGCTCACTTCGAATAGAATCCTGCCCGGCTTTATGGGCGCTACCCAAGATTCCACGTTACCTTTTCCCTTACCCATTCGCACTTCAAGGGGTTTCTTGGTGCAGGGTTTATACGGAAACATTCTTATCCAGACTTTACCGCGTCTTTTAAGGTGGCGGTTAATGGCCACACGAGCGGCCTCGATCTGATTGTTCGTTATAGCTCCGCGCTCACATGCTTGAAGTCCGAATTCACCGAAATCAAGCTTGTTATTCTTTCTCGCGAGACCCGCGATACTACCGCGCTGAACCTTTCTGTGCTTTACCCTTTTTGGCATTAATGGCATACTGCTGTTCCTCCGTAAGGTCCTTGTGACATATCCAAACTTTTATACCTATCTTCCCTGCGACTGTGCTAGCTTCGGCAAAACCGTAGTCTATATTGGCTTTTAGCGTGTGGAGCGGG
>MHBG01000055.1 GCA_001804785.1 Lentisphaerae bacterium GWF2_45_14 | reverse complement strand
GGTGGCGTAACGCGAAGTTTTAGCATAGGCGAAAACATCTCCCCCCGCAAGCGCGGCTATGACGCATGTCGATGCGTAATTCCCGGAGGCGGCCTCGGTAAGGACTGTCTTGCCTGCCAAATCAAGATTGAATTTAGACAGGGCTTTCAGTATTTTTTTGTCAATGTTTTCTTGAAACAACTGTAATCCCCGCTTCCTGAATATTCATGTGTTCTATATCGAGTCCGGCACTTTCGCAGAAGCCGCGGACTTCCTCGTCCGTATGCCTGTGGCAGTTTGCCGGACGATACCAGTCGAAATTAATATGGTTCATTTCGTCAAGATTAAAATCCGGTCGATAATAGGCTTTGAAAATGTGCCAGTAGAACAGTCTCTGGATATTTATTTTTCCTTTCGGAATGCCAAGGCAATCTATATCGTCTTCTATTTCTATTTCCAGATTGAGATCGCCAAGTGTTTTACCGAGTTTGGAGAGCGGGTACATGGCGTTCCAAGCGTCCTCGTCGGACATGGTGCTGATGGCGTTCCTTATGTAGTCGTCGGTAAACTCGCGGATGACGGATTTTTTCCTGTAGACGTAAAAGAGGAAGAGTCCGCCCTTTTTCAGCTTTTTTGAAAGATAGCGTATGGAGTTGCCTGTATTGTCGGTATGGTGCAGAACGCCTTCCGAGAAAATCATATCAACGGACGCATCGGGAATGGAAAGTTGCTGGAGGTTTTCCTTGAGAAAATCACCCGGCATCCCAGCTTCGTCGAAACGTTTTTTAGCGACATATGCCGCGTCCGAGATATCGACCCCTAGATAGTCGTGAAGTTTCAGGTAGTCCCTGAAGAAGATGAGTCCGGAGTGTCCCGCGCCACAACCGGCATCAACGATTATTTTCCTATCGGGTCCGTGCCCAAGCCACTTCTCAAGTTTTCCTGGATCATTGTCGCAGTAACGTTCGAAAAGCCAGCGCTTCATATTTTCCTGAACAGCTTCCGACTCGTAAGTCTCGCGCTTCTCCCATTTGAAAGAAAAGGTCTGTTCTGTCTGTTTCTGATTTTCGGAATATTTATTTCCGGAGATACTGTTTCCGGCAATTCCAAGTCTTTCCAAGGCTCCCATATCAATTCCTTATTTTAAGAAGAGGTTGAGGGTTTTTTCCACATTGAGAAGCGACCATATCAGAAGACGGCGGTTGTGACGGCCTTCGAGATGTTCATCGACAAGCGAACGGACGGCGGCCTCGTCCATAAATTCATATATTCTCGCACCTCTGTTAAAAAGAGATTTCTTAACATATTCCATGCTTTCGCCTTTGAACCAGCTTGCGTCCGGCGCGGAAAATCCCTGCTTGACGCCGTTGCTTATATTATCGGGAATATGGCGGGAGATCATCTTGCGCAGGAGCAATTTGCCATCGTTCGTCTTCTCAAAATATTTTTTTGTTTTCAGCCCCGGCTCGTTCTCATCGAACTTGATTATTTCCTGAAGGTTCCCGAGCTTGAGAGAAACGGGTATTTTCATGGCGAAATCAACAAGATCATTGTCCATGAAAGGCACGCGGCTTTCAAGGCTGTGCGCCATGCTGAGCTTGTCCTCGACAATGAAAAGCCCGTGCAGAAAAGTCTTCGCCTCAAAGTAGAGTGAATGATTGACGTAATTCTCGGGCTCGGTCAAGTTTTTTGCATGGTGCTGGAAGACATCGCGGAAAATATCCCTTGTATTGACGTGCTTCATTCCGTCCCATACAGGAGCGAATACCTTGTGAATTACCGAGTTGGGAATCAGTCTCTGCCAGAATTTATAATATTTATCGATATAATGTTCGAAATCATCGTTTACAACAGCCTTGTAATAGCGCCATGGATATCCGCCGAAAAGCTCATCGCCGCCCGTCCCTGAAAGAACAACCTTTACAAACTTCGACGCAAGCTGAGCCGCGTAGTAATTGGGGTAGCTCTGGCCGACTCTCGGAGACTCCAGATGCCAGGCGAGTTTGGACATACAACGCTCCATATCCCCTGCCTTGAGCACCATTTCATAGTGTTCGGTTTTAAAAAGGTAGGACATATATTCGGCCTTGCTTCGCTCGTCATAAGCCATCTCAAGACCACTTGCGGAATTAAGGTCGAACCCGCAGGTGAATGACTTCATATACGCAAGCTGCTCTGCGGCAACAGCGGTTATGGCGCCGGAATCAATCCCGCCGCTCAAGTACGCTCCGAGGTCGACGTCGCTCACGAGCTGTCGCCTGACAGCTTGAACGAAAAGCCTGTCAAGTTCCTCTACATATTCTCTTTCATCCTTAAGCTTTTCAGATTCGTTGAAGTTATAGTCCCAGTACTGAATCGTATTGAGTTTTCCTGTATGGCTGAAACTGGATATTTTAGCCCAATGCCCGGCAGGAAATGTATGGATGCCTTTCAAGAGATTCTTGCCTGAAAAAAAGTTCTGGAAGGTAAAATACTCAATGAGTCCCTCAAGGTCTATTTCTCTTTTAGCTGCGGGGTGTTCCAGAATCGCCTTCTGTTCCGAGGCGAAAATGAACACATTCCCGAGGAATGAATAGTAAAGGGGCTTTATTCCATAACGGTCACGTGCGATAAAAAGTTCTTTTGTTTTCTTGTCCCATATGGCAAACGCGAACATACCGTTGAATCTGTCAAGCGCCTTAACGCCCCACTCGGCATAAGCGGCAAGAACGACTTCGGTATCGCTTTGCGAGTGAAAGCTGTGTCCAAGCGTTTCCAGCTCGACCCTGAGTTCCTGAAAATTATATATTTCGCCGTTGTAGCTTATGACATGGCGCCCATCCAGCGTCATCATTGGCTGATGCGCCGCCGGTGAAAGGTCTATGATTGCCAGCCGTCGATGCCCGAGACCGAGAGGACCGTCAGAAAAATGCCCCTCGCCGTCGGGTCCGCGGTGAACTATTGTGTCCGTCATCCTTTTCAGAAGGACGGGCGATACCGGCTCATTGTTAAGGTTTAAAATTCCTGCTATGCCGCACATGGTTTTATCACAAAAGCTTAAGAAGCTCCCTTACAACTGTTTTCTGCTGTTCAAGTTCCATCTCGTGAAAAAGAGGAATAGCAAGACAATGTTCAAATGCATATCTGCTATTCTCAAAATTCCCCGCCAGCCGCACACCGGGCTGTTGAAACGCCTTGTGCATGTGAAGAGAATAAGTCCCAATCTGAACCTCTATCCCCATTTCTCGCATTGATTTCATCACGCGGTCACGCTCCTCGATGAATATGGAAAAAGTCTGATAAGAATGAAGTCCGCCTTCAGTGACGGATGGAAGCGTAACTCCACTTTTGCCGCCAAGCATATCAATATAATTAGAGGCAAGCGTCCTGCGTCTTTCGAGTAAAAGATCTATCTGCCTTGCCTGCTCAATCGCCACTGCCGCAAGAATATTGCTGAATTTGTAGTTCGTGCCAATCATCTGGAATCCGGTATTTTCTCTTGTCGTAGCGCTTCCCATTCCGAAATGCTTGTAGGAATTCATCCACGCGGCCCATTCGCAATTATTTGTCGTAACAAGACCGCCCTCCCCGGCGGTAAGAAATTTTCTGGGATGCAGGCTGAATACCGCGATATCCGCCTGTGTTCCGGCCTTCGCTCCTTTGTATTCCGCGCCCAGTGCACATGCGGCATCTTCAATAATTTTGAGATTGTACTTTTCCCTTATTCGGTCGAGCCTGTCATAGTCAAGCGGGTTGCCGAATATGGAAACGGGAATGATTGCCTTCGTTTTCGGGGTGATTGCCTTTTCCATTGCGTCATAATCAATAAGCATCGTATCCTTCGAGACGTCGACGATGACAGCGTCGGCACCGACAATTCTTATAACGTCCGCAGTCGCCGGATAGGTGTAATCAGCGGTGATAACTTCGTTGCCGGGGCCGATTCCCAATGCCCTCAAAGCCAACTCAAGCCCCGTAGTACAGGATGTTACGGCAAGAACATGACCGCATCCGATGAAATTTTCTATGATATTTTCGAACTCAGCCGTAACGGGGCCTTCAGTCAGGTAGCCCGAGTCAAGCACCTCAAGGACTTTCTCGCGGGTTCCTTTCGGCAAGTAAGGCTTTATCAGCGGAATCTTGTACATGACCTAATTCCCTTTCATACGTCGTTCTTCAACTTCGGCTTTATGGGTGTTTCGCCATTCTACAAGAGCTTCCATTCCATCCCGCAAGTCAACGGTCCATTTAAAACCGATATCGCGCTCGGCAGCCTTTGGATCACCCACGCGGTTTTGCACAAAAGTCTGGCCTGCGGGAAGATATTTGATACTGAGTTTCGATTTGCATATATCAAGAAGAAGCCCCGCAAGTTCCTTGATCGAAGTCTTTATGCCGCGGCCTACATTGTAGAAACCAAAAGGTTGTCCGCTTTTAAGTGCGCAGACATTGGCACGGGCCACATCACGAACCGCGATAAAATCGTAAGCCTGGGTGCCGTCCCCGTAAACAGTCGGCTGTTCGCCCTTGTCAATACAGTCAAGTATCTTCATCATAACGGCGATGTATGCGCCCTGATAGTCCTGGCGCGGCCCGTAAACATTCATATAACGAAGCCCGACGCCTTCAAGCCCGTAACGCTTGTGATATGCCTTGAACATATGTTCGCAAGCTATCTTCGTAGCACCGTAAAAAGTCCAGTTGTTGTATGGATGATCCTCCACCATCGGCTCTTCAACGGCGTCGCCATAGACGGACGCCGAACTCGAGTAGACCAGCCGTTTGACCTTATGCTTCACACAAGCCTGAAGAATGTTAAATGTCCCCCGGATGTTGACCTCGAAAGCTGATTCAGGATATTCGTGGCAGTGCAGAAGCCAAAGAGCGGCAAGATGAACAACCCCGTCAATTCCTTCCATGGCGGCATCCAGAATGTCCCGTTGACAAATATCGCCTCCGAGTGAAAAAACATTGCAACGACTGTCCTTGAGAGATTCGGCGATATTTTCGCGCGTACCCCTCGCAAAATTGTCAAATATACGAACTTCCGCAACCGGCTCCTTAAGAAGCTCTTCAACCACATGTGAGCCGATAAGTCCGGCCCCGCCTATCACCAATATCTTTTTGTCCTTCAGTTCCATAAGAAATGATCCTCTAAGTTTTGATAAAAGCTCCATCCCAGCAACTTGCCGCAACTGACTCCGAAATTCCGAATAAAACAATAAAATAGACCCGCGTACATTACCATTACCTGTGGTAATATCAATCGGACATCCACTGATTCTCGGTGTTTTTAATACAATTATTAGATATTTTCACGGCACTCTGATATGCCTTACGGCGCTATCTCAATTACACAGAAATACTTGTTCATGCAGACGGGCTTGATTTCAGGGGGAAGTCTTCCGGAATCATAGGGCATCAAAAGATGAGTGGCTTTGATTTTCGAGGCGTAAGTCTTGAACTCATCTAGAGACATGCCCTTTATTTTGTTCTTGAACTCTGACATTGAGCAGAGTAATACGTCTCTGACATTTTCCGAATAGGTTAAATCACTTTCTTTTTCGCTCCCGAAGTAGTATCCGAGAATATTCTCTTTCCGCAATTTTCTGCTTTTTTCGAGAAGAGTACTGAAGACATCAACACCTGCCGCCTTAAAACAGCGGTCTTCTATATCATAGCGCATTTTAGAATCAAAAAACGCGTTAAATCCGATCTGCCAATAATATATTACACCGCGTCTGGAATAAGTCCGAATACAGCCGCGAAGAGATGAAGACAATAACTTGTTCGATAGATCTGGCGAATAATATGGTACAATCAATGTGTTTTTCGGAAGTTTTTCATTAATCTGCCTGGAAATGTCATATTCATAGCTTTTAACTTCCAGCATGGGATTGTTTAAAACGACAAATACATTGCCGGCAATCAACACCAACAACAAAACAATCACTACTAATCTCGTAAATTTGATGAAAATTTCAGGACGGTATTTTGTATATATCAGACGCTCCACGAGCAGCGCGGCAGAAATAAGGGCGAGAGATGAAAATAATCTCCGATAATAACAAGTTAACACAAGTAAGACTACGATTCCGAATAGAAACCATAAATCAGAGCGCGTAGGTTTTATCTTACGCAAATTGTCATACAATCGCGCAAGTTTTTCTTTATTTGACGCATGAAGTATTAATGCCAATAAAATGGTGAAATAAAAATATGAACTATATTTAAAAAAAAGAAGATATGGGGTCATTTTCCATTTAAAAAGCACCAGAATCAGAAGCCCCCAAACAGGGAATACACCAATCTTCTCAACAAGCTTATAACATAACTGTCCCAGAAAAACAGATACGAAGATCAATGGAAGGGTCCAGAAGCGCGATGGCGAAAGCATGATATATATCGAAGGAATGAAAACAAATGTGACAGCGTAAACAAAAAATGGCTGAATGATAGTTGAAACAAGCAGTGCCTGTACTGTGACAAAACTGCTTTCCGAAGCGTTTTTAAGGAATTCTATTTTTCTTTTAAAAATCACAATAGCAGCCAAAATGATTAAAACGCAAAATGCGAATCTATAAAAGAAGCGTCCGTTTATGTGGGGGGCCAGATGTCCGTAGGATGCTATCAGTATATTGCGTATTTCCGGATCAATATGTTCAGGCGAAAGAGCCAATGATGTGCACCCTGCGGCAATAATACAGGATACACCGGCAATCCCAAGAGAGATAATTGCTTTTTTCTTGTCCTCGTTGTGAAAAGCACATCCGATAAAAAGGCGGGCAAAAAGCAGGATGCAGCAGTTAACCCCCAAGGTAGGATGAAAGAGTACAGTCAGCCCAGTTAGAAAGCCTGACAAAACCATTCTTCCCGAGTATAAGGAGGCCAGAAAAAAGCAGATTATAATTAACGAAAAGTCGCTGTAATATAAAAAATCTTTCATAATCAAGGAATAACCAAAGCTGCCCCACGTCTCGGATACGCAGTAAAATGCAAAGAAAGACGCGAAAATGGATATTGCAGTTTTACGGGTCATGACGTATGACAATGTATAAAAACCCGCTAGGAGTAGAGGGATATCAAAAAGAATATGAAACCACTCAAAAATGAACAGCGGAATGCCTATTTTGTATCCAAGGAGCGGAATCGCATAATAAAGCTGTGAAAAACCCATATATTTTGCGTTTTCACCAGCCCCGTTATCATCAAACACGGGAATATCGTTATTCCAGAAAAGCATTGTAAAATGCCGCGGATTAAAGTCTTGGTTTATTAGAACGATTTCATCGCTGTGAGGCAACAACACGGTTCTTGCCAGTACAATTGCTGTCAACGCCAGGATGATAAGATAGTGTTTTTTAGCAGCAAGAAATAAGCGGTTAATCTTATTTCCTGATGATGATGTGCTTGGCTGAATGCTTTTTTCCATTTAAGAATCTGGTTATTTTTCATGTAAGTTTTTAAATTTACAATGTAATTCGATGTACATGCAACGGGTAGAATATCATTTAATTCAGAAATTGTCAATATTTACAGAATAAATAGTTTATGGAGCATAAGTTGATTTGTCTCTTAAGTCGACTAAATTAACGAGGAAGTACAGTGGATCTTGAACCTCTTATCACGAATTGTGGGGAGAATATGTTTTGGAAAAATGCTAGAAAAAAATATCCTGATGTATCTAAAGACGATCCTGACATAGTATACTATTTTGAGATACTTGATCAATTGCAAGATTCTATATATAACGGCCTTACCGGAAAGATTCAAGACATTGGACATAGGTTTGTTTCTCGCTTCACAAAGGAAGGTAAAACTCTGGAGATTGGCTTTGGCAACGGGAGGCAGGCCCGTTTTTACAAAGGCGTTCCTGAAAATTATTATCCCACCGATTTAAACGTTAACCTTATGAATGATGAAAATTGGAAAAGGTTTAAAAACTCACAAATAGCGGATGCCAGGAATTTGCCGTTTGCCGATAGTTTTTTTGATCAGGTTGTCAGTATATACAATTTAGAACACATTTCTGAGCTCGAAAAGGTGCTTCTTGGAGTAAAGAGGGTACTCAAGCCAGATGGAAGATTTTATGTAGCTCTACCCTGTGAAGATGGTCTGGCATGGAATCTTGGCAGAGAATTCACAAGCAGAAGAAGATTTATAAAGAACCATAATTTAAATTATGATAAGGTTATAGCGTTTGAGCATTGTTACTGCCTTCGAGAGGTCATAGAGCAACTGGAGAGCCATTTCAAGGCTAGGAAAAAACGTTTTTACCCATTTTTTATTCCCAGCATTAACCTCAATCTTATATATTGTGCGGAATATATACATAAATAAGAAAATGCCGGCAAATCCCTTTATGACGGCCCAACAATATCGGGAATAATCCTGGATTTCTTCAGCTGTTTAACGTTTTCCCTGAAGTCTGGGGCGATGAGTTCATCTCCCTTGAATGCAGAAAGTAAGTCCTGCTTCCTGAAATAATTTGCGGAAGCCATATATACGGCGGAAAAATGTCCGTATTCCGAAAGCTGTTCGATGGAGTTCGAGCCGTTTTCAAAAGTCAAAAAATCTTCAATCGCAAAACCGGAACCGGAGAATTCAAACTTACGCTCGAGTGCTGCCGGAGCTTTTTTTCTTGCCTTGAGGAAGATTCCTATTATGAGATGCTTGCGTACAAAATCACTGAAGGCCCTGAAGCGCCCGACGCTTATACTGAAAAGCCTGAAGGCGATCATGCCAAGAGTCCCCATGAGCCTTCCGGTTTTAAAAAAGAAAAACGGGGCATGCACGGACATGGAAAAATTGTTCTCGTCAGAACCTTCTTTAATCTCAAAGGATGGTTTTCTTGTGTAAAGTAAAGTAGTCAGGTGTTTTCCGTTCCGCATTTTTCCGGCATAGCCGCAACTTGAAAAAATGAGTCTTCCGGAAGCTTTGTCAAATATCTTTACTACGCCGCCCTTCGATGCGCCGAATATGCTGTAGTACGCGGAATTGGAAACTGTCGCGAATCCGGCATCGGGAAAAGCGAATATCCCTTGTTTTTCAAATGGAAGAAGGACTTCTTCCGGCAACGCGCCTGTATTCCTGAAAAGAGCCTGATGCGCATATACATAGCTTGTTATCATAGGTGCGGCATTTCTTGGATCGGCATCGGCAAGGCCGCATGAAGTTCCGGCGGCAAGTCCTGCGACGCAGATTGATGCAATTTTTTCAGCCAGCAGATTATCTGCCGCAAAATATTCAAAGCCGCCCGGGAAAAAATGCGGACATGCACGGCTGCCATAGTCGCCGCCGATGCTTCCATCCGGATGGATGAAATATGAGAGGAATTCGATAGATCTGGCGACTGACGAAGTATATTCATTCTCGTTTTCAGCATAGAGACAAAAACGTGCCTGATAATGAGTGTCAAGAGTCTGATACCCCGGATCTGCACCGCCGTATTCGTCATACCATCCTTCCTGCGCCTGGTGCTCGTGAATCTCTTTCATTATGCGTATCGCGCGGGCCTTGAACCTGTCTTGTCCGAGAAGACGGGAGAGTCCCAGCAGTGCGGCCGCTCCCGCCGCCCGGTGGTTGCTTATAAATCCATGATTCTCATCATTGCGTGACAAGAAGTCTCCCATTTTCGACATGGCGTTTTTCCAGCGTTCGGAAAGTGAGGGTGAAATATCTTTTGAAACAAGATTATATGCTTCGAGCATGTCGAGGAGGAGAAAGGCAGCGGCCATCCAGCTTTCCTCATTTTTGTAGAGATGGTCAAAAGCGCCGTGCCTGCTCTGGTTCTTGATACAAAAATCTACAGAGGCTTCGAACCATTGAAGGACGGCCTTTTCCTTGTGATATATATTCCTAGGGAATTCCGTCTTATATAAATATGCCAATACAAGGAGTGTACGTTGCTCGTCGCAGTTGGAGAAATCTTTTGTGGCCCATGCCCAATATTCTCTATCAAAAGATCCACTGGCAACAGAGAGCGGACAACGGCAGAGACGTGAAAGCAGCCGCGGCATTTCGAGCAACAGTTGCTGTTCGTAAAACTTTTTCCGTTCCACTTTCGAATATTTCTGTATTTTATCTGTCAATGTCATTTTTCCAGTATATAACTTATGTCATCATTCAATATAAATCTCTCGTACCACAATTGAAAGCTCAGAAGGCTCCAGAGGCATCTTCCGTGATCGGCTTTGGACCGGAGATGTTCGTCGATAAGTTTTTTAATGGTTTCCCATCTGAATATATTCATCTCTCTTATTTTCTTTTCCTCGAAAACCAGCAAAAAAAGCTCTTTTGCGGTGCCTTTGAGCCAAGCGGAAGATGGTGGACCGAATCCTTTTTTGGGTTTGTAGAGAATATTATGCGGCAGCTCGGGAAGCATTGCCTGACGTAAAATATCCTTGAGCCTGCCGTCGTGCATTTTCAAACGTGCGGGTAGTTGAGAAACAAAATCATAAAGATCATTGTTCAGCAGCGGAACGCGGGCCTCGAGCGAATTGGCCATGGTTATTCTGTCGGCCTGGAAAAGACCGTTACCTTCGAGGAAGTAAATATTGTCAAGATGAAGTATACGGTCGACAATGTTTTTTTCCGTCAATTGGTCGATATCCTTCTGGAGGTGCGGGTCGAGCTCTTCCGTCATAGCCTTTTTCGTATTGTCCGAAAAGAGAGAGTCGAGCTGCATCTGCTCGAAGTATCCCATCCATGCGAAGTGCTGCAATTCCGGAGAAAGATTTATTCCGCGGACAAAACGTTTAAGCTTGAAGTCGAAAGACATGTACTTGTCAGAGGCAGGGAGCCTGTTGACGAAATACGGAATAACACGATGCCCGAGCCAATTCGGAAGGTGACGGTAAATGCCACCCAGTTTATGTGCTGAATAAGTAGGATAACCGGCAAATATCTCGTCTCCGCCCCAGCCGGTAAGAACAACGGTGAAAAGCTCACGGGCGGCCTTGGACAGCTTCATAAGCGGGAGCACCGTGGAATCCCCGAAAGGTTCGTCAAGAGTCATCGCGCATTTGTAAAGATTCTCCCTGATGTCGGAATCTAGAAAATCGACCTCGTGATGCTCTATCCCGAGGTGCCTTGCGACAGTACGGGAATCTTCGGACTCGTCATGTGTCTTCTGCTGGAAGCTCACGCCGAAAGAATGCAGCTTGCCTGGGGTGATCTTTTTCGAATAGGCCGCGATTGCGGAAGAGTCGAGTCCGCCGCTCAGAAAAAGACCCAGCGGAACCTCGCTCATCATTTCTTTTTCTATGCATGAATATAGTATTTTTTTAGTCGTTTCGACGGCTTCCTCAAATCCGATATTTTTGTTTGATCCGAATTCTGGACGCCAGTAACTGTGTTCTTCAAAACGCGAAGGACTAATCTCAAGATAAGTGCCCGGCTTCAGCTTTGCGATTCCGGCAAAAGGAGAGTCAGGAGACGGAAAATAGCCGAGAGAGAAATAACGGTTTACGGCATTCCAGTCTGGACTGATTTTATCGAGGAGTGGAAGAAGTGCTTTCGCCTCGGATGCAAAGGAAAAGTTATTTCCCTGCCGCATATAATAAAAGGGCTTGATACCGAGGCGGTCTCTGGCCGCGAAAAGGGCTCTGGTCTTACGGTTGTATATGACGAATGCGAACATTCCGTTGAATTTATTCAGACACCCGGGGCCATATTCTTCGAATGCGTGCAATATGGCTTCCGTATCGCAGTGTGTCTCGAATTTATGTCCCCGCTTGCTCAGTTCCCGTTGAAGTTCGTCATGGTTATAGAGTTCGCCGTTATAGACTATAAGCAACTCCCTGTTCTCGTTGAAGATGGGCTGATTGCCTCTAGCAATGTCGATAATAGCCAAACGGTTCATTCCCAAGTAGATACCAGGCTCGACAAATTCCCCGTTATGGTCGGGGCCGCGCTGGCGGATAGCGTCTCTCATCCCCTTGGCTTTTTCCGGTGGCCATTGGGACGGGGCCGTCCAGTCGATTGTTCCGTATATGCCGCACATCTTTAGTGTAAAATTTTATCCTTTTGATATTTCGGATTTTCTTCCACTGGATAGGGAATAGATTCGTAATTCGACGCATAAAGCATATAATCGTTTATGTATTCGCGGTCTACGGCCACGATACAGCTGGGATGCCGCTTGGCATGATGATGAAACTCGCGCATTCGCTTGACTATATCTTTCAATGGTTCCGATCTGGCATTTCCAAAAGACGCAGGGTTCATTGAACAGCCGGTAACGTGTCCATAGGGTGCTATATGTATTTTTTCAAAACCTGCGGGACAGCCTATCTTTAAATCCAGATTAACATCAAAGTCGCTCCGCAGTCCCGGATTTTTATTGTAAAGTTCTCTTAATCTGGCCCAGAATTCTTCATCAAAAAGATCTTTGCTTTCGGCGCGGCCCATGGGGCACATCAGATTTATGGTGACGCCGAGCTTTTCTTTTTTGGCAAACTCGACAATGCTTATTGTTTCGTCCAGATACTCCTTTGAGGTTGCCACTGGAAGGAAAACATCCATTTTATGTTTCCGGCACAGTTGTATGGCCTCCATGACTTTCTGATAATGTCCAGGGTAACCGCGGAGCTTGTCATTAAGTTCCGCGTCAAGGGAATTCAAGCTCAAGTTTATCAGAAAAACACCGAGCCGCTTCAGCTCAATTATAGTATCTTCGGTAAGGGAAATAGCGTTAGTCGTGGTAGTTATTAAATGCTTCTTCGGCTCCAGCATCGCGATAATATCAAAAAACTGTGGGTGGAGAAGCGGCTCACCGCCGAAGACTACGGAACTGAACGCCCCCAGCCGCTTCGCCTGAGTCCATATATTTTTCATTTCCACAAGGGAAAGCATCTCTTCATCAGGCCTCTGAAATTTTGAGGCATAGCAGAACTGGCACTTTGACTGACAGTGCGGCGTAATTGAAAACTCGCATACCCTCAGAGTTGTTTTTCTCAGTGCCAGCGTCCTGAAATAAGCCCATGCTATTTTAGTTAAAAGAGCAGGACGGTAACGTATCTTATCGATCTGATGAAGTCCTTTTTTTAATCCGTCCAGAGTCATGCCTGGCCTCCATTGTCGTTTAGTTTCGGCTTGAATGCGCGGAAATTCATGATCCCGCCTTTGCCGCAGAGGAACTCAAAAATGCAATACGGCGCGACCATAAGCAGAAGCAGCGAATATATTGGAATCTTGCCGAATTTCTTTTTCGGATTATATCCGATTCCGCCAGTTATGAAATTCTGCAACGATATTCCCGCTTGGAGATGAAGAGCTGTTTTTACCTCTATTTCGCCAAACCCCACGGATGAAAGAAGCTTGTTAAGACCGTATTTGCTAAGCATCTGCATATGACGCGGATAATGATAACCCGCCCAGAAGCGTCCGAAAATGGATTTTTCGAGACTGTCGCGGCAGGGAAGCTGGCCTACGACCATCCCGCCGGGTTTGAGAAGCTTGAATGCTTTTTCCAGAAGTACCGGGGGCTCAAGGACATGTTCAACAAGGTGATACATCGTCACAATATCATATTTGCTTTCATGGTCAACAATATTCATCTCTTCAAGGGTGCCGCATTCTACCTGATATCCCCTTTTCCTTCCGGCCTCCGCCATGCGCGAGTTTAGCTCTACTCCGCCAAATTCGAAATCTCCGAATTTGCGAATAGAATCGAAATGACGGCAGTCGCCGCAACCAACATCGAATATCCTGACGGGCGCTTTCGGAAACAACTTGATATAAGCGGCCGCCCTTTTTTTCTCGCGCATCGAAACAAGTGTTCCGGCGACAAAGCCGTGATCGTCATTGTACGCATGATAGTCTGCTGGATAAAACGAGACCAGCTGTTCAACTGTCGGACGCGGAAAAAGGAATTCCGATCTGCAGTCATCGCATCTGCAGATTTTAAAGGTATCGTTAGCAATAACCGCGTATTCGAAATCTTCCGGTTGGGCGTTTACAAGAAATGTCTTCTCGTTTTTGCACATAGGACAGGTCTGCATTAGTTTGATTCCTTTTTTATAAAATAGAGTCTTCCGGTCCAGAAGCGCCGGGGAATGATACATAAAAATCTTTCGGCAATATCAGCCAGAGGCAACAAACAGCGTCCCAGGATATTTCGGGATTTGGACTTCCAGACCACAAAACTTATTCCGCGTACCAGATATCCCGGCTCCAGATATTCGACAGTGCACGTGGCATATTGGTTCAGTAGCTCAAGCATTTTCTTTAACGTGGAGTTTTTCATTCCCTTTTCCACGGGGTACAAAACGCGAAAAATAACATTCAAAGGGGCAAACGGATTCCCCTCAAATATCAGGAGTGTACCGCCTTTGCCAAGAACCCGCCATGCCTCGTCCATGACTTTTTGGCGCGCCCAGTCGATATGGTGAAGCACGTCACGAATGAAAACGAGGTCGAATTCATTGTCGGCAAAGGGCAGTGCCGTCGCGTCCGCGATAATCCCTCGGATATTTTCAGGAAAGCCTTGAAAAGATTCTATTTTTTCTTTTGAGAAGTCAATACCCGTATATTTAACATCGCTGTTTCTATCGTTAAGGTACAAGAGATTAGTCCCCTCACCGCAACCTATTTCCAGAATTTTTTTCCCTCCGAGAGGCATCTTCTCAAGGATTTTGTCGGCCATTCGCAGTTCGCGTTTTCTTATATAAGGATTGTTCCACCGATTGCTGAATCTGTCAAGATCTGCTCGGCTGTGAAATTTCTGCTGTTGATCTGCGGCATTGCATTCAAGATTCATTTTTGTCCGGGGTTTCGGTAATATTTTCATGGGACTTGCTAGGTAAAAACCTTTTCAACAGCAGTACCTCATGCCAATGCTTATTCTGGTAGTCGCGCGACATAGCCTCCATAAGTATTCCGAAAAATGGAAGTAACGTGGCGACAAGAACACACCACACGGCGACAAAGCGGCACAAATTTATAAAGAGAAGACTCAGAAAACCAGTACCCGGGAATGTGAAACTTACGCAGAAAAGTGTCACCGCAATGAGGGAAAAGATAACCATGAACTCACAGAATGTATGAAATGGACGGATATTTGTCGAATTCAGTATCATGACAGAAAGCATGTCCAGTAATCCGCGGTAGCGGAGAAGGCTGTAGCGCGACTTGCCCCACTGCCGGTCTGCGTGCACTATCGGCGTCTCAGCTATTTTAAATCCTAACTGCATGGCAATTACGGGAATAAGCCTGTGCATGTCACCGGAAAGCCTGAGCCGCTTGTATACCTCATAGTGCATAATCTTATAGCCGCAGTTTATGTCGTGCAGCCCGCATCTGAAAGCTTTTCTGGTAAAATAATTAAATAACTGTGAAACGCTTCGCTTCATAAACGTGTCTTTGCGTTTGTTACGCCAGCCGTTGACCAGATCGTATCCTTCATCAAGTTTTTTGAGAAATTTAGGAAGTTCCTCAGGCAAATCCTGTAAGTCCGCGTCCATCAAAACCGCTAATTCGCCCTCTGCGGCGGCAAATCCCTGCATAAGCGCAATTGACTTCCCATGATTAGTGCCGTGTACAAGGATTGTGACATTTGAATATTTTTCATTCAGCATTTTCAGAACATTCAATGTTTCATCGGTACTGCCGTCGTCGATGAAAATGAATTCAAAGGCCTTGCCTTCCTGATCAAGAACCTTTTTGACTCGTAAATAAAGCTGTTCCAATGAGGCGCTTTCATTCAAGGCCGGAACGATTACACTTATTAAATTTTTTTTCATTTTTTACCTGAGATTGAAAAACTTAGTATGTTAAGCCCGGAAATAACCAAAATAACAAGTTGTTCAAAGGAACGTATTTTCAAAAGTTTTCCCAGAATATAGCTAGGGCGCAGATAAAACTTTCGGTATGCGCGCTTTACGGCCCGCGACAATTCGTCGCCGGTCATACCGCTCATTTCTTTGGAATAAAAACCTTCCGTATGAAGATTGTCCATGTTCGAGTCGCTTCCATCTCGGATTGATGGATTTTTGGCAGCAACCATCGCAAAAAGTTCCGTCCCCGGATAAGGAGTCAATATCCCGAAGCTCGCGGTAGAAGGCCTTATTTCCCTGACGAATTTTATCGTAGCGTTGATAGTGTCCCAGCTTTCGCCAGGACCGCCGAAGATAAGATGCGCATGAGTCTCTATTCCGAGTTCTCTTGCAAGTCTGAAACATTCTCTTGTCTGCTCCGCGGTTGTGCCTTTTCTGTAGGTTTTGAGCAGTTCATTGCTAGACGTTTCTACGCCGAACTTGATCATGTGACAGCCTGCCCTTTTCATTAAGGCCATCGTTTCGCGGTCAATCATGTCGACGCGACCGTTGGCTATCCAGGAAAGACTCAGATTCTCATCAATCATTGCCTGACATATTTCGGCGTTTCTACTTTTCAGAGCCGTAAATGTTTCGTCTCTGAAGAATACTTCACGATAGCCGAGTTCTTTTATTACCCTCAGTTCTTTCAACACATTTTCAGCTGAACGAAAACGGTATTTTCTTCCATAGAACTCAGGCGAAGTGCAGAATATGCAGCGACCCGGACAACCGCGTGATGTCTGAATTGTCGTATACGGCAGACGGTGCACTACAGGGTTGAAATAATCGGCATTTTCTGGCAGCAACGTGCGGTCGGGAATAGGCAAATCGTTCATATCGCAGAATTCGCGGTCAGAATTGAGTACCACTTCTCCGTTTTTGTCCCTGTACCCGATTCCGCAGATATTAAGGGTATCTTCGCCGCGCGCAATGGCGTCAAGCAGTACTCGAATAGCTTCTTCCGGTTCTTTGCGGACAATAAAATCCACGGCTTCCGCGAGTGCGTATTCGGGCATAAAGGTCGGGTGCGAGCCGAAAAGAACGGTCTTTATTGCAGGATTGAGGCTTTTTACCTTTTCAAATATCTTGAGATCGCTTCGGAATGATTGCGTCGAACACATCAATATCAGACAGTCAATTCCAGCATATTCCAAACGTTCTATTTCTTCAAATTTATCCCATGACGCCTGAGCATCAATGAAGACTGCGTCGACAAGTCCGCTTCGGGCGTGTGTGGCACAATATATTTCGTTAATGGGCGGCATCTGCATCCCGCCGATCCGCTTCCCGTTGCACCAGCAGCCATAGACAAAGTCCCTGACAATGTTCTTGCTGCCTTTTTCCCATGGCTTCAGGAACAATGCTCTGAACTTGATCTTAGAGTTATTTTCTTCCATAATATTGTAATCCGGCCATTTCGAGATACATGAAAAACTTTATAACATAACCTGATTAGTCTATCATAATGTAGAATAATAGCAAGCGCGTCAGTGCAAAGAATACCCACGGGAGCAAAGAGCAAGGCTTTTGATGATGCCGCCAAAAGTCATTTTGGTGCGACAAGCTAAATAAATTCTAATATCTATTAGTTGTAGGGGTTGGCTTTCCCTCGAGATCCTGTGTTGTTGTTCCGGACTACAAAACGTTTTTTTGTCCAGGTAAAACGTCACGAATCCAGGCTCTACAGCGAACTCGACGAAAATTTCCGCAAAGAATAAGAGTCGAAAGGCGACTGGATTTATGCCGGTTCGAAAACGAGAAACGTCCGTCACTGGAACCATGAATGCGACAATCGCGAACAACTCGGATGGGACATGCTGCGCCTGCGCGAACGGCG
>MHBG01000054.1:2752-20612 GCA_001804785.1 Lentisphaerae bacterium GWF2_45_14 | reverse complement strand
TGGCGTTGAATCCCATGCTTTTTATTCTTTTTACCGTTATTTTCGCGCCTTTGTAATTCTGGACATGATGCAGCTGAAGATTCACACCCCAGAGCCGCAAACGCTCTCCTTTATAGTTGAAATGTCCATCCTCGACATGGACATAATCAATTGCCAAGAGCGATACAACGCAGAACGTTAAAAAACTACAGACAAGAGATATTTTTCTCATTAAAACCCCCATAGTCCAGTTGGACTGTAAAAAGCATTTATTACGTCGTTCTTGAGCATCCAGTCAACAGCTCCAGACATAATAAGCATGTTGGTTCCTTTTGCGTGTGCACTTGTCGGGGCGGTTCCGGGTCCGCTGCATACCGTAACCGGTCCTGCGTGATAAGCCATGGGAGTTCCTTCCGCAAGACTCCCTCCGCATAGAGCATAGAATGCCTGAGGTTTCAATTGCTCCACCTTCCACCACGTGCGTCCATAGTAATTGGCTCCGCCACGAGCAAAATAGCTTCTGTTTAGAAAGTAACTGGCATAGTCCTGCGCGAGTACAGGATCTTGTACCGGGCATCGCAAAACATTGACTTTAGTCGCAGGCCGCCCCACATTGTAATAATTGTAGGTAGGCCTGGCGGACCCAAGATATCCTTCGCGTACAAGGGTTACATGCCATACCTTGTTATTATCTGTAACAGCAGTAGCATCCGCTTCGACATATACGGGAGGAATATAGCCGGTGCTGTCATTGGAATATGAATATATCCCGATGCCTATTTGTTTCAGATCTCCTTTGCATTCAATGCCTTTTGCTCTTTCTCTGGCAGTCCTCAACGCTGGAAGGAGAAGGCTTGCCAGAATCATTATTATTCCAATTACAAAAAGCAATTCCACAAGCGTGAATCGCTTTATGCCGTCTGCTGATCTGATTCCTCTCATTTTATTCCCTTTCATTTTTGCGGAGCTCCAGAGATAAAGTAACCCCATATATCCATTTCCGCGATAGTCATTGGCCCGGATGTCCGCTTGTCGAAATCCAACTTCAGATAACGGGTTTTCATACTGTTCAGGGGAATGGATATTTTGCGAACCATGTCTGTTTTCCCTTTTTCATCGGATTTGGCAAGCTCGCTCCAGTTTTTCCCATCTGGACTGGCACCGCATCTGATTCCGGGATATTCTCCTGTAACATATAGATCGATACGTTCCGTAAAAGCATCCGCACCAAGATCAATCTCCAGAGAGAATGCGGATTTGTCCTTCCAGGTATCGACACAGTCATTCAGTTTCTTGAAAAACTTCTGCGCTGCAATCCTGTCGGTAAGCCTTCCTTCGGCGAAGGATATCCAGCCATCGGATCCGGCCTTGACGGGATTTGCGGGAGCAACAGAATAACGATAAGCCCCCGGCACCATGGGATTCATGCATGTTTTCGGAAGCGAAAGACTCCAGACAATTGAGTTTCCCGTCAGGCAGACAGACTTTGGCCATTTGAGCTGCTGCTCCGGCGCGGGAAGTTTCAGAGACCATATTTTTTCATCCTGCGCAATCCCGAGATGACTAAGAAAAACTTTGAAAAATTTACAGGTCGACGGACTGAACGGGACCAGAAGCGGGTCCGGTATGGCTTTGTCCCCGAAGTCGAAGCCGGTCGGCGCATTCGGATCGAGCGACATAGTCGATACGAAGTGGAAGGGATTAAATGCAAAATACACCACCTTCCCCTTACCGCACGGCCACTCCAGCAACGCAGGGCCACCGCTCTTATAGCGGAGAAGTTCCTTCGCTCCTTCCGGCACCGAAAGGATGACATAGGCCTTGTTTACATCGATCTGTTTTATGGACTGGAGGAGCGGCGAAGCGTCCTTTCCGGGCACAACGTTTTCAGAAACAGCTTTATCTCCTACGCGTATTCCGTTCAGTAGAGCGTCTCTGTTTTTCAGGGCTCCGCCTTCGGGAGCTTTTGAGAAGGCCAGAGGGTCGGCTATAACAAGGGTCATTCCGTTATCATGTACAGCCTTAAGAAGTTTTTCGAGAGCCGCGTCCGATTCGTATTCGGCGTCGTGGACGAAGACTGTTTTGAATCCGTCGAGCGATGTATCTCCACGTTCCAGAGCACAATCATAAATGAATTTAAAATATGCGCCAGTAGCTGGTCCCAGGTAATTGTAGACGGCCCCTATGCCTTTCGAATAATCTGCCATCGATGAATAACTGGAATAGAATGCGCCAGTTTCTACTTTTTCCGGGAGTTTCGCCCTGACTCCCGAAGCATACATTTTAGACAACTGAAGAAGATAGGCCCATCTTTCCGGAGCGCCAACATCTTCGGTACGTCCAAGCCGTCCGGACCAGCTGAGGTTGAAGAGGGACATTCCCGTTGCGCCGTTGCGGAACGCCCGACTGAGAAGCTCACGCATTTCGTCAAGATTGTAAATAGCCAGTGACGCCTCGTAGTGGACACATGGCCAGAATTCCTTATCGCCGATGCTGTCCTTCACAAATTTTGTTATGACTGAAGTGCCTATGTCATACGGCATCGCCTTGTCGGCCGTCTGATGCATTGCAACATCCACATTTTTCCATCTCAGACCGTAATCGTATGGAAATACCTGTCCCTGCGGATCATCTCCGACAAAATAGACATCGGGCGATGTCAATTTGACCTTTTTGCCGACCTCGTCCGTAAATTTCGCCACCCAGTCATTTAGCCATCTCTGCCAGGCTATTTTGCAGTAGGGAAGTTCTTCTTTCGGCGTTTGCTCATTAGGGATGCCGTGTCCGAATCTTTTCTTTACATCTTCATTGATCTTCATCACTTCGGGATATTTTGCCTGAGATTCCGGCGAGGCAAATGCGACCCTGGCGGCCTTTGAAAACGTATAGTCGAATTCATCGGCAACAAAAACCCCCCATATTATATCACGATAGTCTCTCAAGCCATCTTCGAGACTCTGGAAATAATCCTTTTTAAATTCTTCTGTCGGCAGGCATTGAAATGACCAGCTGTCGTTTGTTTTAGGATTGCTGCTTACATTGACCATATACGGACATTCGGCATAAGTTTTGTATTTCTTTGCTGCAATGTTTTTTGCATACGGACTATATAAAGTCTTTGCTCCGACTTCCCTAAATGCCTTTGCATGCGTACGAAGGTCATTGTATCGCGTATCATGGCGGAGGTTCATATACACGATCTCCTTGTTCTTCCCTATATTTTCGATGACATCGGAAATGTCGTAACCAAGCCCAAGTGATTCCGCATACTGGACATAACCTTCTTTCCCTTTCATGTGATGACCGAACATCACGAACCCGTCACGTGCCGGAGCATTATTTTTCACAGTGATGAGGTTTTTGTCGAAAGATCCGGGATCGTCCGCTATCCGCTTAGGCATTTCGAAAGACTTTGTAAGGCTTGAAGTATAAATCGTCTTTCCGCTTTTTCCGTCAGTCAGACGGAAAACGACAGACCCTTTTCCTGCCGGATATTCCATACGGAACGGAAAGATTTCGCCGGGAACAAGAACTCCTTCAAGCTTTTTGACAACAACTTCCTCTTTGCCGGGGAGCACAGAACTTGCAGTAAGGGAAAACGGAATAGTATCCGACGACATGTTGAGGATCTGTCCGGTAAATGCATTTTCCTCGGCAACAGCAGACTCTTCGTAAAGGCCTCTCGAAAGAGAGAAAAGCTTAAGCCCGGGAGTCGGTTCGTATCCAAGAAGCATGTCTGCATAGAAAAAAGGCTCGGGCACTTCCCGCCTCTGCCACCATGTGTAAACAGTTTTCGGAGATGGCCATGCGCTGGAAATCTTTTTGCCGTCGACATGCCGGGTACGCATAAATGCGATTCCCGCTATATCTCCAGAGTCAGGAGTTATGCCCATTTCCTTGAAGGGTATTTTTACAAAAGCGTCCCAATATCCTTTACCTGATGAACAATGTGCCTCGGCTCCGGAATCCCATCGCTTGTCCACATAGTCCTGGACAAAATAAACGGCATCCATAATGGTGCCTTCCTTATTTACAGCCACCCCGAAAGCCCTTTCTCCATCGTTGTTGATATCAATGAAAATCTCAACTGCGTCTTCTTTTGCCGGATCAAGACTGTCGAGAATACGGGGCTTTCCGACCGCAGGCAGTTCCTTGCTTTCATAACAGCGAAAGTAAACACCGAGCGCGTCCGGAAGGAGAATCAGCCTGGCTTCCGTTTTGTCCGTGGAAATTTTTCTGATTGTGGATGGCTCCAGATTTGTTGTCACGAAAGCCTCCGATACCGGATTGGAAATATTTACTTCCGTTTCCCATTTTTCGGGATTCTCAGCCCTGGAAATGCCCTTGATTTCCATTCCCAGGCAGTTCATGGAGCAAAAGATTCCGCCAAACAACATAAGCAAACCTGACTTGAACATAAGATCTCCCGTTTATTTTTTATAAGATAATTTTTGAAAAAAAACTTCATCAGGGCGTCCAGCCGCTTACTCCGGCATTTCTGTAATTGGTACTGCTTCCGCCTTCAAACCAGACCTTGTAGCTGAAGCTCTCGGCATGTCCGTCTGCATAGTTCGCGTTGCATTTGTTGCGGTGCGGAAATGCCGGCTCATTATAATTATACATTCCGCTTGTCCTGGATTCGCTGACGCCTCCGTCAACGTTGACGGCCTTCGTGGATGGAGACGGAATGGACCCCGCTTTGACATAAGTCGCGGATCCCACAGGATGACGTCCCCCTGCATTTATCCAGTTCGGCCCTGTATTCGGCGCCTTGATCATGACGTATGAAACATTCCGCAGCCCATTGAGCGAATGACTGAGCAGTGCTGGCAGTATCGGTTCTTTTGCTCCGGAATAGCAGTAAAGCTTCGCCGCCTTCCTGTAATCTTCATAAGCATCGTTTGGTGTCGTAAACAGCGACCTGCCGTTGCTGACATATCCCGAAAGTTCGAAGGCCATCGCCCATGAAGGAGCGCCGAGTCCGGCAGCGCTTGTCCCGTACTCGGTGGCGTTATAGCCATCCGCATAACCCGCGTTTGCCCAGTAGCCGTAGTCTCCGATGTAATTCTGATGAAGTAGCGCTATCTGCTTGAGATTGCTTTTACAGGATATGTCGTATGACGTGTTTTTTGCGCTCCGCAATGCGGGTAGCAGCAATGCCGCCAAAATCATGATTATTGAAATCACTATCAGCAACTCAATGAGCGTAAACTTGCCTGTCGCCTTCATGTCATTCCTCCAGAACTTTTAATGGAATTTCGTTTCAATTCTAACTCCAGTCTCATCAAATTTTTAAATATTCGGCAAGCTCCTCGGAGGCCCGCCAGTTGTCGATAGTCAATCTCACGCTCCTGCAATACTGCTCTATGGAAGCTTCTTCGGGATGCCCTTTCATGTGAGTCCCTTCAAAAATTATAGGGCTGGAGTAGTTGATCTGTCGCAAAGCCCGGATCACATGAAGCCAGTTTATGGTTCCCAGCCCTACAGGGAGATGCAGATCGTACTTAGAAATATCTGCGATTGTCGCCACCCTGTTTAAGTCATAATCCAGAACTCCATAGTTGTCATGAAAATGAGTATCTTTCAGCAGGTGGCCTGAATTTAAAATAGGACTGGCTGGGTCGATCCCGCTGCACCAGGCATGACCGATATCATATATGAAACCAAGGTTCTTCAATCCCTGGTTACGAATAAAACCTAGTATGTTATCACAGTCGCGATCCCAGCTGAACAAAGGCATATTCTCCAGATTGATATTTATCCCGTATCGCGCCGCATATGCGCAGGTTCCCGGCAATACCTGCGACATCAGTTCGTCTATTCTTTCCTGCCCCATCTCATCCATGACGTTTACAGAAGCAAAATGCGTATCGTGTTCATATCTCCGGAACCAGCGCATGTGCCAGACGATGTTCTTTGCACCCCATGATCTTGCGACATCGATTATCCGATAATTATCCGAAAGGCTCCTGTCCAGATTCTCAAGCCGGGGAAACATCAGTCCGAAAGGAGAATGAAAAGAATGCAGCTTCATTTCGCTTTTTCCTATTATCTCAGCTATCTTTTCAGTAAAAGCGTTATCCTCCCAGCCGCAGAAACCGTCCGTCCCTATATATCTGATCCCCATCCCGGAAAGGACATTGATCTGCCTGCGCATCTTCTCGGGCTCAGGAACAACATAGAATCCTAATTCATAGTTTTTCATTCATCTGATTCCTTTTCCAATATTCAAAGTATCAACCTTCGCTGAATATGGGCTCGAGTTGAAGCCTGTTTTTTTTGTTTTCAGTGTCGCCGGAAGCAAGTTCCGCAACCCTCTCATAGATTGCATCTATAAAAGGCGCATGGTCTGTCTGCCAGTTGGGGCAGCCGTCTAGAGTAGCATCCGCTATTATAGGATAAATGTCTCCTGGAACATTTATGCCCCTCGAACACATCTCCGTAACAATGGCGGGTCCTTCGCATGCACAAAGTGCCGAATCGAAACGGAACGAGGACATGGCATTCGAGACAGCACGCTTGACATGCTCTCTTTTTTCAGTCTCAGGAAACGACGTATAGCCTTTGGGGATTTCGAAAATCTCAAGTTCGATCTTCAACGATTTCGCAGCACTCATCGCCCCTTCTGCAAACTGCCTGAAAAACAGGTGCTCCAGACTTCCGATAAAAAGAGCCGTCTTCGATTTGCCTTTTTCAGCAAGATGCCTGACACAACTCGACGCCAGGTAGCCATTGTCGCCAGTGATCTGATTGAAAGACATGTCTTGCATATCTTCCGACTTGAAATCTCCGAGAAATATCACAGGTACATTCAGCGAAAGACATTTCCGGACGGCATTCACGTCAAGCCCGGTAGCTGTTATCAGGACGACATCCGTCTCCGGAAGACTTTCTATCCTGTGCAATTCCATATCCAGAAGGATATCAGGAGGAGTGTCGGCCTTAAGCGTCCTGACGTTAAATGCATGGCCATTTCGCAGCAGCGGTGGCACCGTCATTTTTAGTATACTCTGAAAGTAAGTGCTTTCGATATCGAACATTACCCCCAGCAGATATACGTTTGTGACTCCCGCATGAAATGCCTCCGTATTCACAAATGAACCTTTTCCCTGCTTCCTTAAGATAAGGCCATCGTGTTCGAGTTGGCCTAGTGCCTGACGAATCGTGTGGACGCTGAGTCCATATTCCCTTCTCATTGCGCTTTCGGAAGGCAACAGGAACGAGGGTTCTCCGGCATGCTCTTTTATTTTGCCCTTGAGTATCCGATAGAGCTGCCTGTGTTTATAATCTACGTCTTTCAATTGACTCATCTCTACTCCTGCATATGAGTTATAAGGCAGATTATAACCTATCTGCCGCAGTTTGTCAACAAGCCATGATCAATTATATGTAAAAAATAGTAATTGATTCATTTATAGCACATTATAGGCCATTTAAGATCAAAATAGCAGAGAACTGTCAAATAAAATAAGTAAAACATATAAGTTGAATAAAAATAACCTAAAACATAGCGCAAGGCAGTAATCTTTTTTATTGCCCTTGACATTAATCAAAACATGACGTATAATCTTGATTAAAGGAGCGGTTAATGAGTAACAACGCAGAAAAAATCACATTCACCTCTATTGCCAGGGAGCTTGGAGTAACTACATCTGTTGTCTCCAGAGTTATGAAAAATAACTCCACAACTATTTCGATAGGCAGGGAAACTAAAAAGAAAATTTTGACAATGGCCTGGGAGCGTGGATTACAACTAAACCGGAATATCGGATTGATTGCTTCGGGCAGGGATGAGATAAGCACATTTTATCACCCCGCCGCGGCCGGAATACTTGAACGCTGCGGCGAGTTAGGATTCGGAATATTCAGTGGGCACTATAAAGAAGAATCCAATGCTGAAATTCCGGAATTTCTTCTAAAGCGAAGCATCGGAGGCATCATATCATTTGACAATATTCCGAAGAAAATCAAAGCGTTTCTTGCTGAGGAAAACATTCCTTGCGTAGTTATGAACCCCTCAATAAATCCCTTGTCAGAGGATTGTATACTCTTCAACGACTATGAGAACATGATGGAGCTCTTGTTATATTTGAGTGAGAAAAGATATAAAAGTTATATATACATATCCTCTGACAGCAGGATACACTATTCTCAAATGGTCATGAAAAGTTTTTCTGATTTTCTCAAAAAAGGGTCTTTCGAGGGGCAGATTCTTACTTCAACGCCAAGCAGAGAGCTTGAGATACTTGCATTGCTAGAGAAGCTTGTCAGGAATTCGACTTCTGACACTGTTTTTATCACTCCTGCAAGATTTTTCACGATGAAGATACTTGAGTTTTTTTCCAAGCACGGCAAGCGCCTTCCAAAAGATGGAGGCGTTGTAGGCTGCTCTCTACTTGCCGACTACTATATCCCCAAACTGACCACCATTTATTACCCTTTTTATGAAATGGGAGTCACTGCTGTAGATATGCTCAAGGATAAATGGAAAACTCGGCAATTTAATATAAAATCCAGGATAATATTAGGCAGACTAATCAAAAATGAATCTACATGAACGTTGAGGGCTATATGAAACTATTTAAAAAACAGATGAAATTCACACTCATTGAGTTGCTCGTTACGATCTCCATAATAGCAATCCTTACAAGCCTCCTTCTGCCCGCATTGAGAAACGCAAAAATGACTACTCAAAGAATAGAATGCGCTGACAATCTAAAGCAAATAGGACTTGCTGTTTTTTCCTATACTAGTGAAAACAATGATTTTTATCCTCCCAGTAGAATAGGTTGGCCTGGCATCAGGTGGTATTATCTTCTAGCCGATTACCTAGGGAAAGAAACCTTGTCAGGGGGGGCAGCTTGGAATGCCCAAAGCAGAGTGTTTCTTTGTCCATCAGAAAAGAGTCACTGGGTTGGTAATACTGACTATAGCATGAATGGATATCTCACGTATTTCGATGCAAGTTTTCCTTGGAGAAAAAATATTAATTTGAAAAGACCTTCTCAGACTGTATTGCTAACCGACGCGGCCAATCAAACAGCTCGTCTTTTGGTTATTGAGGAAGAAAGCGAAGCGTCATATCCTCAGTTTGCTTGGGAAGGAAGGCATCGTAACGGTGCAAATGTCGATTTTGCGGATGGACACAGTGAATGGATAAAAAATCTAAGGATTGCCAATAGCCAAGGGACACTGCTTTTATTTGCGTCTGAAATTTTTTGAACGTAACATTAGTTATAATAAGGAGATCTTGTCATGAAGAGGAAGTCTATTTTGTTTCTGGGATTAATTATTGCGATTAGTTATGCCGTAAATCTTATAGCAGAAGATAATTTAACCAATATCGCGCCTGAAGCGAAGTTGAGCTCATATCCCTATGCCGGATATACGCTGCGGAGAATTATAGATGGCGTCAAAGATCATGACGAGGGGCCGACGACGGAGGGAAACAAATCAAAAGTGGAATTTCCGATTCGTACTCCGGGCGAACTGACAAAATTGGGAGCGACTATTGAATTTGAATTTAAACAACCGAGAACGATATCAGGAATAAGTATTTTTCAAGATAAAAAGCAATGTGTTACAGCATATAAAATAGCAGCAAGCACAGATGGCGGGAAAAAGTATAACATCATTCTTGCGGAAGAAAAAAATATTGAACCTAAAAAACATTTAGAACATTTCTTTCCTCCGATTATTGTCAATTCTGTTCGATTTATCGGATTGAAAGGCAATGGCAATGTTTATCCCGCCCTGTTTGAATTTGAAATTTTATCTCCGACAAACGCGGTCATAGCTTCGGAAAAAGTCACTAAAGAGCCTATCAATTCCATTCCTTTTCTTAAAGAGGGAGTGAAATTAAAACCTGATACTCGAGTAGAGAAAAAATCGATAAAAAGAATGGATAAAGGCATATATATTTCCATTCGAGACTTCTGGAATCTGTCTTTTACAAACATTCCCTTTGAAAAAAATGAGCGTTTTCTTAATCTCATAAAATATTTAAAGAAAATGAAAATGGATCAAGTAATTTTCTATAGCGATTTTTATTTTGATAAGTCTGATTTGGAAAAAGGGATATTCAAGCTGCCATCTCAGGAGCCATATAAATCTTATACGGAGCGTGAGCTTAACGATATCTCTGTCGGGAAAAGAAAATATTGTGGAGTTTTATGGCCCAGTAAAATAGCGATATCCTACACAAAGGGAAATATAATGAAAGATTTTTGTGAAGCCATGCACAAAAATGGGTTTAAGGTCATCGCTTCTTTTGGCCCAAACCGTCTTCCTTTTTCAGCAAAAAAAGGATATTTTCCTATGTCTCAGGGGGATTTTCATGAGGACAATGAGAAATGGCCTTGCATAATAAGTGATGACTATGTAAAAGAAGGGCTTGCTGAAATATATCGTGAAATAATAGACTCAGGCGCTGATGGTGTCATCCTTGGAGGGGATGAATTCGGCTGTGAAGGCCACCGCTTAAGAAATGTATCCACCAAAGATTCATGTCACGAAAAATTTAAAAAAAGATTTGGTTATGAGTCTTTGCCTTCAGATGTTGTTAATGAAGAAAATTTCAGAAAATGGAAGATATTTGAATATGAAGGGATTGCAAATCTTTTTAAGTATTGGCGTGATGCTGTAAAAGAAAAAAATCCTGATGCTACTGTGGCATGTTTGCTTATACCGTGGCCTTTCTGTTTTAATAATCGCATGTGGTCTGGACTTGCTTATGATATTATTGGACAAACGGCTGATATGGATTACATTGCTACAGATTACTATTGTCCTGAATCTACGATCAAGCGACTGATAGGAGCCAATAAAAACCGAAAGGCGGGCTTTACCCTTGCGACCGGCAAATTTAATCCTTATGGCCCATTTGAAAGAGCCATCAGGATTTTTGGCCCGACACTTACAGTGATAGGACAAGGCGGTAAAGACGTCAAGGCTATCGATTTTTTCCATTTATGGAATATTGCTGATTTGAAAAAAGGCAAATTATTGCCGGGAGGAGAAGCCTTGGCAGAGCTTATGCCTTTAATTGAACGGTTAGAAGAGAAGGGCATTGCTGAATCATCTCCTCCTAAGAAAATCGCCTTGCTTTATTCCAGAGCAAGCGAAGACTGGTGGCAGTTGAATCACGAATATCAACAGCCAGCGTCTCCCTATCTGCTAGAAAAATATGGCAAAGACCATCCCATGGCCTCATATAAAAAGATCGAAGCCGCTGTTTTGCAAGAGCAGGTTCAAGGATATATTTACCAGAAGGCTCTAATGGAGTTTTTGTTCCATAATGCATATCCTTACGATTTATTTTATCTGGACGATGAGCGGACTATGAGCAATCTGTCGGAATATTCATTAATAATTATGCCATTCCCATATTCGGTGTCTCGAGATGCTCTAAGGCAGCTTGAAATTGCAAAGGCGAAAGGTTCTAAGATTCTTATTGTGGCTCGAAAAGGTGAGGTTGATCAGTTCGGGAATCCTTATAAAGAACCTGTCTTAAATTCATTGTTAAACAAAGAAGGCGTCGGTTTTATCGATTTAAATTTAAACAAATGTTCAGGTTATGAGGATGTCTGGTCGATCCTAAAGAAAGAAACAGATCTGCTTCTTGGTAAAAATAGGCCTGTTAATTTTAATAATAATAGATTTGATGTGGATTTAATGTGTCTTGAAAAAAACGAGGAAGAGAAATTTCTTATTTTGATAAATAATGAACAGAAATGTGTTGATATTGAACTCGGTGTTTTACTATCTCCGAGCAAGTTATATAAAGTTGAGTCTATAGATTTTACGGGTGAGAGGGAAACAAGCATTAACGGGAAGAGTATTTTTAGATCCGAAGAGTTAAAATATTTCAAATTTAATTTAGCGCCTGAAGCAATAAAAATACTGTATATTTACTCTTTCTGATTTTTAAATTCTGCTGAAAATATGAACACGGTTTTGGCAAAACGAAATCAGATGTAAACTTGGTTGAGATATAAGTATGGGCAAATAATTGAAGCAAGAAACATATAACCGGGGTGAGTTTTATGGCTGATTTAAAAGGACATGTTATTTTGACTCATGCCGCAATCGAGGCACTGCCGCTCTGGCAGAGAGAGATGCTGGCCGCTCCTTTTTATGCGCTTGAAAATGAATATTGCATGTATGGAGATGATTATTTCGGACGCAAGGAAGAATTGGGTCAATATGTCGAGTTACCGGACGGCAGGCTGCCTATGGATCCATGGGAGCTAAGGCTTTTCCGCAAAGACGCCCCGGGCGAGGATTACTTCATCTGTGGTTACTATGATTTGATGAGAACGTCATTTACATATTTTGCCGCAAAGTGCATCGAACGGCTTAAAGCTGGTGATCTGGAAGGTTTCGCCAAGTTTGCAGGAACCGTTGCACACGTTATTGAGGATTGTGGATGTCCGCCGCATTCCGTCGGAACTACCATGGGCACTGACATGAAAATGATAAAAATGCTCTTTCCTCCCGATGACAGGAAGACGATGGCGCTGCAATATCATTCTGTCCTCGAAGGTCAGTATGAGCCCTTTAATCTAAGCGCAAGTCCCGGATTGATTGGGACTTCCGCCGAAGAGATAGCATTCAATATCTTCGAACGTTTTACCGACATGCTGGAGAACTCTATTTCCAGGATAATCCCCATGCTTGACGCATTTTACAAAAACGACATAGCGCTCCTGAGGAAACAGTTAACAGAAAGTGGGGAATTTTCATCGAGCGTTCTTTCCGACTTCCTTTATTCTGTAATCTGCGTCGGTGCTTCACGTTTCGAGAGTTCCGAACTAGAGCAGCTTAACTCGGCATATCTCAGCGAATATACTCCTGAAATCCGTACGGGCTGGATGCCGTATCCTTACGCATATCCTGAAATGCGCAAGTCGCCATATTGTCTGAATTCTAATTTTGAGCCTGTCGATCTTTCACTTAAGATCAATGGGAAAGAGCGTTTTTACGAGAATGGATTTGGCTTGGGAGTACCCTTCAAGGCAGACTATATCTTGCCGTCAGGGATATATAAAACCTTCAAATCCGAAGTTGGCATTCACAGCCGACTTGGTGCAAGATCGGGAATAGCTTTCAAGGTCTTGGGCGATGGCGCAGAACTGGCTGCGGCAGAGTGTTCTGACAGTTCAAGTTCCAGCGTTTTATCTATCGATATCTCGAATATTAAGAGACTTACGCTGAAGCTTGAATCAACGAACAGTGAATGTGCCTGGCCCGACAATACCCACGCGGTATGGGGCAATCCGAGATTAATAAAACAGTAATCTGCCTTATTTCAGTAACTCGCCCTGGCTTCTGTAGGCTACGGAGTCGGCGCTTTCATTTTCGACAATTCTGAAGAAAATGTCGTTGAAATAAACGCCCGCATAACCGAGGCTCTTCGCTCATGAAAATTCTTCTTTTTTATTGTCGTTAAATGTTGTAATTCACGTCAAGATGCCTGCATTGCATATCGCCAAAGGCCACATAGAGATCAGGGACTGGAAATGTCGGATAAAGGACTATTTCAAGTTCGCAGTTTTCCCCTTTATTGACGGATAGATTGAAGCATCGCCCGCCTCTGACGCGGTGTATTGCGGGGACGGGTATCATCTGGTCGCCCTTAACTCCCATATAGCGACCGTTCCAGTAAGCCCTGAATATGCCTTTGCTCGCAATCATCATCTGTATGTCGCCTGAATAATTGAAAGATAGATTCGTCTTGAAATGTATTTCCTTATTTACATGACTCGAATATTTTGAATTGTCCAGTTTCAAACCGTCAAAAACGATCTTCTCACCTTCGACAAGCCACGGATTCCCGTCGGAGAAATCTTCGCTTTTCGGGATGACGAACGGCAATTCGAGAGACGGGAGTGCTTTTTCTTCCGCTATCCATTTATGGCATGACAATATATCATTGGCGAGCGAATCTATGGAGGAATTAACCTTTATTCCTTTGATATAATCGCCGACAGAAATATCCGTTCCGACTTTCGAAACCCATCTTTCCGGAATAGCTTCTTTCCCGAGCAGTATTCCCATAAATGCCGCAGTTGTGGCTCCGGTGCAATCGGCATCCTGCCCGCAGTTTACGGCCATTGTTATCGAATCGGAGAAATCGCCGCGTCCGTGAAGAAGCCCTATGAGGATGAAGCTCAAATTCATGACGACGTCAGTAAAATTAACGCTTCCGAAAAGGCGCATGACGCGGTCCCTGGCTTCGAGGTAAGTCATTCCAGAATCGAAACTTTTTTCGGTATCGATAAGAGCGGCCTTGAGTTTTGAGTCGGAAGGCAGAATTCCAATCCCGTAGTCTATCGATTGTCTCAAATTCCCGGACGTATAAAGATGCGATTGCGCAGCGGCGAGGAAGACTTCGGCATAAATCCCTTCTCCGTCATGATCCACCGAGGCGTCCTGCCACGCGAAATAAGCAGCAGTCAGCGGCTTTCCTGGAAAAAGAGCAGCCCATATTTCCGAACGGATCGCCGCACCCATTCCATGCCTGAATGCCTCGTTATTGTGAATCCCTGTGAGGGGCGGCTTAATGCCTCTTTTTATATTCCACAGGGCAATTCCGTACTCGTCGGGATGGGCGTCTATATGTTTTTCCCAGAAGAGCGCTAGATCTTTGTTCGTAAGTGCCAGTCTCTTATCTTTGAAGGCCTCGCACCAGACGAGCTGAAGGTCTATGTCGTCGTTGGGTAGGCTCCTGTCCGGCACGGGAGAATAATAATCAAGATCCAGGAAAGTTTCGACTCCTTCATGCGGCATTCCCAAAGTTCCGCCGACGCTTTTTCCGATGAAACATCCAAATATTTTGCTGTAGATATCCATTTAGAACATGGCCTTTCTTATGTTTACTAAACACATTTAGTATATAAGGATTGAAGTTGTTTGTCAATAGGGCATAAAAGATTTTATAACGATATCGGTCGTCAGCTTGATTATGCATCGCAAATCGTTATTTTGAATAAAAGAAATATCAGGTGGAACAATTCGACATGCGTTATTCTCTCGATAAAATATCTCAGGAGCTCGGAGTAAGCAAAACCACCGTCTCCATGATATTGAACGGTAAAGCCAGGCAGTATGCTATCAGTAGAAAACTCGAGGAACAAGTAAAGGAATTCTGCAGAACTAAAAACTATGCTATAAACTTTCATGCCCGCCAGATGAGATCGCAAAGAGCCGAATCTGTCGGAGTACTTATACCGGAAGCTCCCGGCGGCGAACTTCCGACCCCTTTTTCCGACGTCAACATCACCGAGATTATTGGCGGAATATCTAATGCGGCATTCACTAAAGGATTCAGGTTCAGCACCCAGGGCTACTCCGACTCATACCAGTGGAAGCAGGTTTACGACTGGATAAATTCAAGGGAGGTAGATGGAATCATCACATACGGCTGGCTGCCTAGGAACATCATCGCAGAAATGACGAAACGCCAGCTTCCGGCAGTTGCCATAAGCGAAGAACCCGCGTTAGGGCTGCCTACTGTTACAGTCGACGACTACGACGGAGCTTGTAAAATTACCGAGATGCTCGTGAGCGAGGGACACAGGGACTTCATATATATAACAGGCACAGTGGTGGCATATACATCTATGGAAAGACAGAGAGCTTTCCTTTCAATAATGGAAAAATACAATATTCCTTTCTACAAGAAGGACATTATTAGTGCGAATTTTATGGAAGAAAGCGCCTACGCGCAGATGAAAAAGAAAGTGGCGGAAAAGCGTTTCAAAGCTACGGCCATAGTCTGCGGAAACGACATGATGGCCATAGGGGCCATGCGCGCACTGAAAGAAGCAGGATTCTCTATCCCGCAGGACATTTCAGTTACGGGTGCAGACGATATAAACCTCTGCAACTATGTATCTCCACGGCTTACAACCTTCACCAGGCACCTCAGAGAAATTGGTGAAACTGCGTTTACTCTGCTCTACGATATTATAGACGGGAAAAGCGCTTACGATACCCATCTGACTCTTCCGACCAAGCTTGTAATCCGCGAGTCTTCCGGAAGAGCACCCGGGGTGCCGGAATGAAAAATTGAATTTTCAGAAGAGCCTGGTCTGCAAGATTTCCATATCTTTAAATTCAGTTACGGGAGAAGCTCAGAGAAACAATGAGTAGAGACGGATTCGTTAGTCCACCAAACGTCTGTAATTTTTGAGATTCTCGGAGATAGGAGGACTGAGATTTGTCTTTGAAAGATGCATGAGCATCCGCAATTCTCGAATCTATACTCTATTTCCATATTGCCAAGCTCAAAATCTGCTCCTGAAAATCTTATACCTGGATTATCAACTTCAGTAAAAGTATTTTTAAAATTTAAAATGAATTACCCCGCCCCAGAGGGTCGAGGTATCTGGGATAGCAAAATTTTGCAGGAAAGACGAGGTGATACAACAGTAATGTTTTGTTATGCCGTTTTAGAATATGTTCGTTCATGTATGTAATATTGCATGGTTCTCAAAAAAAGTCGACCCAGAGGGTCGAGGTATTTCACCCAACTGAATAAATATTAGTTGTTTTCTTTATCCTCAAGTCGCTCTCCCCCTACAGGGCCGCATGATTCCTTTCTCAATATTTCAGGAAAACTTCAGATTTAGTGGTCTCTGCTATTGACAGCAAATGCTTGCAGTGATATAATAGAATATATCCACTGAGGTGCAACATGAGAAGAAATGACAAAAAATATACTATAAATGATATAGCCAGATATACTGGCGTCGGAATAAGCACCGTTTCCAGGGTCTTGAATAAAACCACGACAAAAATAGCAGTAACTGAAAAAACGAAGCAGCGTATATGGGATGCGGTAAAGCAGTTCGACTACGCGCCGGATATAAACGCACAGAGACTGTCGTCAAGAAAATCCTTCGTTCTGGCTCTTATCGTTCCTGCCTATAGGCCGGGCGTAAGGCCGCACGCTTTTACCGACCACACGATAATAGAAGCACTCAGAGGCGTCGAGGATGCCATTCTAAAAACAAAGTACAAGCTTCTCCTTATTTTCAAGAATGATGACTTTATAGAGCAGAAGGAGTATCTGAAGCTTT
Organism: Lentisphaerae bacterium GWF2_45_14; assembly: GCA_001804785.1. Taxonomy (GTDB): domain Bacteria; phylum Verrucomicrobiota; class Lentisphaeria; order Victivallales; family GWF2-45-14; genus GWF2-45-14. The sequence goes on along the minus strand of MHBG01000054.1, from coordinate 3,549 downwards.
TCCGTGAAAAAAGCATCGACGGCATGATTATATGGGGCGCAAGCTTTAAAGACAATTATATCTCAGAGCTGGCTGGCTATCCTGTTATGGTGATGAATGCATATAACTCTGAAGATGATAAAGTAAGCTATGTTGGACACGATAATCTCAACGCCAGCTTTAAAATGACCGAATATTTGATAAAAAAAGGCTACAGGAATTTCTGTTACATAGGTGCACGGCTTGGCAATTCAATTGCGAAAGAACGACGCGAGGGCGTGATGCAGGCGTTGAAAAAACACAATATAAAATTGAGAGATGAGAATATATTCGAAGGCGATTTTTATCCGGAACGCGCTTACGAGATTATGGACGGAATTCTGACCGGTAAGAAGCATAAATTTGACGCTGTAATAACCGTGAACGACAGTACCGCTCTCGGCGTTTACAGGGCGGCTCTTGCGCACGGGAAAAAGATTTCCGGGGATTTTGCGCTTGTCGGCGGCGACGGGGTCGACTGCTTCGGAGAAGAGGTCTGTCCGCTTACAACTTTCAGGGTGGATTGTTTTAAGATGGGTCGCATTGCCATCGAAAAGCTTATAGACCAGGTCGAAGGCAGGGAAAGCAAAGCTTTTAAAATATTGCTTGATACTGAGCTTATAATAAGGAAAACGGCATGAAGAAAACAGGAAAGACTTTTCGGTTCACGCTCGTTGAATTGCTGCTGGTTATTGCTGTTATAGCAATTTTGAGCAGCCTGCTACTGCCAGCTTTAAGCAGAGCAAAAATCAAAGCAAGAACCATTGAATGCAGTGCCA
>MHBG01000054.1:2108-2726 GCA_001804785.1 Lentisphaerae bacterium GWF2_45_14 | reverse complement strand
AATGATTGGAATGGATACTATTATCCCGGCATTTACAATCCTGACAACACTTTTATGCAAATCGAACTACTTCCCTATTTCGGGAAAAAGAGTAAGACGGAAGACCCTTATTGGTATAAGAAATTACCTAAAGCTTATCTCTGCCCGCTTTTCAATACCCCTAATTTCAATACAGGAGGGGGGAACGGCCAGATGGGCAACTACTGCATGAACGCATTTGTATCTGGATTTAATAAGTTTGAATCCTACAAGTCGCCCGGTTCACAGTTTTTCATTTACTGTGCAAGCACAGCGGGGCATGGTTATCCGGGCTGTGCCTCCCCTGGCGAGCCGGCGGATCGTGACGCAGGCAGAACCAATATACTTTTTATTGACTGCCATACGGGAACGATAAAGGGACCTCACAGTATGTATGATACAGGGTGGTTAAAAATCCAATAGTCATGGTTTAGGCTTTTTCTGGAATTTTACAGGAACAACTTTCATAATTAATAAATAGCAAAAGGCAAAAAAATGGGGTATAACAAAAGAACTTACAGGGGAAAAATCGGGAGAACTCAGGTTCTTGTAAGTAAATCATTGCAAATGTTCATGGTAAAGCTTTTTCTGATACAAATT
>MHBG01000054.1:0-2071 GCA_001804785.1 Lentisphaerae bacterium GWF2_45_14 | reverse complement strand
TGAAGATACCTTTGGGGATAGTCAGACAAGCATGAAGAAATGGAAAGTCGTAAACGGTACTTTCGAAATCCATGACGGGACAGCGTTCTTGAAGCGCATGAAATCTCAAGATGATGCCGCCGTATATCCACTTGTGAAAGATTTCAAATGGGACAATTACGAGGTCTCGGCAAAAGTAAAGATTCTGCATAAAGGCGGACATGCCGGAATTGCTGTAAGAAAAACAAAAGGCCACAATATTATTTACGTCTATTTAACTGACCGCGGTATTGGAGTTTCCGGGATTAATCCTAAAAACAAAACCATAGAAGGCATCACGCCTTGTTCGTGGCATGATTTGAAAATTATCTGTATTCGCAACACGGTTACGGTCTATTTTGACGGGAATCAGGAATTCGAGCTTATCGATATCCCATGTGAAGACGATGGGGCAGTGACTCTGCGAACGCATAAGACGGATGCCGCGTTTGGGAATTTCATGATAAAGGAAATAAAAGTGCCGGAGCTTTCGGCTGAGGAAAGTTATAAAAATATCATAAATAACAGCAGTTTTGAATATGCCACTGCTCCCAACCTGCCGGATTGCTGGGGAATTGCCGGATGGGGATTGACCGAAGACAGGATAATTGAACAGTTAGACGAAATATGGAATAAATGGACAAGAGATACGGAAAATCCGTTCCATGGAAAATATTCGATGAGGATAAATACCATAAATATGCTCCAGTCAACTATTTTCAATACTAATCCAGGTTTTGAATATTCATTTTCAGTATGGCTTAGAGCAGATAAGGACGGGACACCAGTAAAAGTACGATTCACAAACTGGAAAGCCACAACATGGGAAAAAGAATTTTCTGTGTCCAGGCAATGGACACGATTCTCATGGACATTACCCAAAGTTGAGTCAAACGAATGTATCGTAAACTTCATAATTCCGGATGAAAGAACCGTATGGGTTGACGCCGTGCAGCTTACAAGAGGAACAGAACTGTATCCATACAAACCCGACAATTTTTCGGGTGGAACAATGAATACCGGAAAAAATGTCAAGGTTCCTGAACTTGTTCCTATAAAAACGGACGGATGTGATTTTCAGGGTATGGTGAAAAATATTCCTTCTAATTTTCTTCGGACGGTAAACGGAAACAATCCGTCCGAAAACACTGAATTCAAACTGGCCTATGATGACAGTAACATCTATATATGGATAAAGTGTCATGATAGACAGATAGATAAAATCTCCAAAAAAATAAAGGACAGGGATGGACACGTCTGGAGCGATGATTCCATAGAAATATTCATAGGCCCGTCCGGGCCGAGAGGCGATTGGGCGGATTACTTTCATTTCGCATTCAACGCCGCTGGAACAATGTACGACGCTAAAAAAACAGATCAGGGCTGGAATGCCGAATGGAATGTAAAAACAAGAGAACTCTCCGACGCATGGGAAGCTGAGGTTACAATTCCTTTCAATTCCCTTGAACTCAATGCCTTTAACAAGGGAGACTGGACATTCAATATATGCAGGGAAAATCACAAGATCAAAGAAAACTCCTGCTGGTCTTCGACATACGGCAACTTCCATAAGAGTGAATATTTTGGAATAATCAAGGCATTTCAGCCTAAAGTGATTGAGAAATGGATACATTCACAGAAAGAAACGGCGGAAAACAAAAATTTTACAGTTACTCCTTTGATCGTTGACGGAGAAAAATTTATGGGATTCGGGCTGGCCTGGCAGTCGATAAACCTTTCCGGAGAAAATGCCTTTATACAGATGAAAAAAGAGGGCATGAACCTTCTTGCATGGCTCGTCTATATTGAAAAAATACCCGAAAAGGAAATGAGAAGAGTTCTTTCGCTCGGGGAAAAGTATTCCATCAGGATAATTCCCGTGCTTCTTCACGGTAAACCACTGCCGGAATCCGGAGATGAACTTTACAGCAATACTGCCGCATTCATCACAAAGTATAAAGATGAAAAATCCGTACTGGCATGGCTAATACTTGATGAACCTCACACGAATCCGGAAAAGCTTCTTGCCCTCTACGATGCGGCAAAAAAAGCC
>MHBG01000053.1 GCA_001804785.1 Lentisphaerae bacterium GWF2_45_14 | reverse complement strand
GTACACGGTTCACTCAGCGCAGGCGCTCTAACGACTACCTTCACCGCATCTCAGGGGCTTCTTCTGATGATCCCCAATATGTACAAGATAGCGGGCGAAATGCTTCCGACCGTATTCCATGTTTCGGCGCGCTCTCTGGCATGTCAGTCGCTTTCGATTTTTGGCGACCATCAGGACGTAATGTCCGTAAGAAACACAGGTTTTGCTTTACTGGCATCCGCATCGATTCAGGAAGTTATCGACCTTTCAACTGTAGCGCATCTTGCGACACTCAAATCGCAGATACCGTTCCTCAGTTTCTTCGATGGTTTCCGCACATCGCACGAAATCCAGAAGGTTGACGTGATCGACTACGAAACTCTCGCATCACTCGTCGAACCCGAATATATAAGCCGCTTCAAAAACCGCGCACTCCGTCCCGAACAGCCGATATGCAAAGTCGGCGCGCAGAACCCCGACGTTTATTTCCAGGGCCGCGAAACGGTCAACAAATATTATGATGCCCTTCCTGGAATCGTTCAGGAGTATATGGACAAGGTCGCGAAAGTTACCGGCCGGCAGTATCACCTTTTCGACTATGTTGGCGCCGCCGATGCGACCAAGGTCATTATTGCGATGGGTTCCGCCAACGACACCATCGAAGAAACAATCGACTACCTCACCGCCAAAGGCGAAAAAGTCGGCGTACTCAAAGTAAGACTCTATCGTCCGTTCGCGATCGATGCGTTCCTAGGCGCGCTTCCGAAGAGCGTCAAGAAGATTGCCGTTCTCGACAGAACTAAAGAACCCGGCGCAATCGGCGACCCGCTTTATCTCGACGTCAAGGCCGCGCTTTCCGGCAAAGATATAACTATTATCGGCGGTCATTACGGTCTCTCCAGCAAGGAATTCACTCCTTCGATGGTCAAAGCCGTATTCGATCACCTCGACGGCAAAGCCTTCCATAACTTTTCGGTCGGCATCAATGACGACGTCTCCAATCTTTCTCTTGCTGTCAAAGAAGAAATCCACACCGAACCGGTCGGCACAAAGAGCTGCATGTTCTGGGGCCTCGGTTCAGACGGTACGGTCGGCGCAAACAAGAACTCCATCAAGATCATTGGCGACAATACCGATATGTACGCGCAGGGCTACTTCGTTTACGACTCCAAGAAGTCCTATGGCATCACGATCTCCCACCTGCGCTTCGGTAAAAACCAGATCAAATCCGAATACGTCATCACCAGCCCCGACTTCGTGGCCTGTCACAACGCCGCCTATATCGGCCGTTACGACATGCTCAGCGGCATCAAGGAAGGCGGCACGTTCCTTCTCAACTCGCATTATCCGACATCCGAGGTCTTCGGACGCCTCACGAAGGATATGCAGGAAACAATCATAAAGAAGCACATCAAGCTCTATAACATCAACGCCCTCGAAATAACCGAGAAGGCCGGGATGAAGGGTAGAGGACAGAACACCGTAATGCAGGTGGTCTTCTTCAAGCTCGCCGGAATCATCGAAGAGGACAAGGCCATATCGCTGATTAAGAAGGCGATTGAAAAGACATATAAGAAAAAAGGCGAAGACGTTGTAAAGATGAACATCGCATGCGTCGATATGGCCCTCGCCGGACTCGAAAAGGTCGAAGTTCCTTCCACAATTACGAAATCCTATGTTGCCCCCGAGCTTATCAAGGCAGACGCCCCGCAGTTCGCGAAGGACGTTATCGAGCCAGTAATGCGCCTCAAGGGTGACGATATTCCCGTATCGAAAATGTCATACGACGGTACAATCCCGACCGGGACGGCCTGTCTCGAAAAACGCGGCATTGCTCCGATGGTTCCGAAATGGCTCCCCGAAAACTGCATACAGTGCAACCAGTGCGTAATGTCCTGCCCGCACGCAGTTATCAGAGCCAAGCAGTTTGACAAGGAAGGTCTTGCAGGCGCTCCCGCCACATTCAAGACAGTCGAAGCCAAAGGTAAGGATAAGGAACTCCAGTACAAGCTTCAGGTCTATATTGAAGACTGCACCGGCTGCGGCGTCTGCATCCAGACCTGCCCTGCGAAGCAGAAAGCCCTCGAATTTGAAACTATCGAAGATGCGAGAAAGGCCGGCGAGCGCGAAAATGCCGAGTTCTTCGACAAGTCTTCGGACAAAGTTCCCGGAACTTTCACCACCGACAGCGTCAAGGGCATCGGCTTCAAGAAGCCGCTCTTCGAATTCAGCGGCGCATGCGGCGGCTGCGGCGAAACACCTTATGTGAAGCTCGCTTCCCAGCTCTACGGCGAACGTATGATTGTCTCGAACGCCACCGGCTGTTCTTCAATCTACAGCGGAACGTTCCCGACAATCCCGTACTGCAAAACCAAGGAAGGCAGAGGCCCGGCATGGGGCAACTCCCTCTTTGAAGACAACGCCGAATACGGCTTCGGGATGAGGCTTGCCGTTGATAAAAACCGCAAGCAGCTCCAGTTCGAAGTCAATAAAATAATGGAACTCGGCACGAACGAAGACCTCAAGGCCGCTCTCGCAAAGAGCATGGGCCTCTGGGAACAGACAAGCGAAGAAGCCATAGTTGCTCAGGACGCAGTCAAGATGCTCCTGCCGAAAGCCATCGGCGAAGCACAGGGCGAAGCAAAGAAGGTATTGCTCAAGCTTCAGGAACTCCAGGATTATTTCGTTGATAAATCCGTCTGGATTATCGGCGGCGACGGCTGGGCATACGATATCGGATTCGGCGGACTCGACCACGTTGTCGCCTCAGGCCGTAACGTGAACATCCTCGTTCTCGATACCGAAGTATACTCCAACACCGGCGGTCAGGCTTCCAAGTCCACCCCGATCGGTGCGGTAGCCAAGTTCGCGAATGCCGGGATGCGCCACACGAAAAAGAACCTCGCTTTCATGTGCATGAGCTACGGCGACGTTTATGTAGCCTCTATCGCGATGGGTGCGGACCGCAACCAGACGATGAAGGCCTTTGTCGAAGCCGGCGACTGGAAAGGCCCCTCGATAATCTTCGCATATTCTCCCTGTATAGCTCACAACATCGACATGATGAAGAGCCAGGACGAGGAAAAACGCGCTGTCGATGCCGGTTACTGGCCTCTCTTCAGATATAACCCCGCTCTGGAAAAATCGTTCATATGGGAAACCAAGGAACCTTCCGCGGATTATATCGAATTTATAAAGAGCGAAGGCCGTTACAAGATGCTTGAAAAGACTGCTCCGGCGGAAGCCGAACAGCTCTTCAAGGCGGCCGCCGAAGATGCGAAGAGGAGAATGAGTTTCTACAAGAAACTCGGCGAAATCCTTTAAGCAGCCGTTCGGTTGAACGAAGCTAATGCTGTCTTTGCTCGTTGCCTTTGCCGATAACAGGTAGACGACGGGCACGGAAAAAGAGAACGGGGAAGCTGAGGCCTTTGAAAAATGGCCTTGACTTCCTCCTTTTTTTGCCTGAATTTTTATGCATAATAGCATTGATTGTCGGTTGTTTAAATGCTTTTCCAGTGTAGGTTTATGTACGTATTTTTTACATATACACAGAATGGGAGCTTAGACGAAAATGGACGATATTCAAAAAAACGACTATCCAGTTAATATAGAAGATATTATGCATACTGCTTATCTGCAGTATTCTCTCAGCGTAAACGTGGGTAGAGCGATTCCCGACGTGAGAGACGGATTGAAGCCCGGTAACCGTAGAATACTTTTCGCGATGAAACAGCTTGGACTGGTAAAGTCACACTCGTATACAAAGAGCGCTAAAGTCGTCGGCGAAGTAATCGGTAATTATCATCCGCACGGCGATGCGGCGGTTTACGATACGATGGTCCGTATGGCGCAGGACTTCGCAATGAGAATGCCGCTTGTCGACGGTCAGGGTAACTTCGGAAGTATCGACGGCGACCCTGCCGCAGCTTACCGTTACACCGAGTGCCGCATGGAAAGGCTTGCCGAAGAACTTCTCTTTGATATCGATAAAAATACCGTCAATATGCTTCCGAACTTCGATGAATCGCGCCTGGAGCCCGAAGTCCTTCCCGCAAGGTTCCCGAACCTGCTTGTGAACGGGACAACGGGTATCGGCGTCGGGATGGCGTCGAATATCCCGCCGCATAATCTCGGCGAAGTCATCGATGCGACGATAAGGCTGCTCGAACACCCGACCGCGACCGTTACCGAGCTTATGCAGTTGATTCCGGGCCCCGACTTTCCTACGGGCGCGACGATATGCGGGCTTAGCGAAGTCAGGCGTCTTTATGAAACAGGCCGCGGCGTGATAAAGGTCCGCGCGAAGGCCGAGATCATCGAGACGAACGGCAAAGAACAGATTATCGTAACCGAAATACCGTATGCAATCAACAAGGAAAACCTTGTCGCTAAAATAGCCGACCTTGTAAACGACAAAAAACTTACCGGGATATCCGGTCTCCGCGACGAGACCAGCAAAAGGGTGGGCATCAGGATAGTCGTCGATGTCAAGCGCGGCGCGATGGGCAGCATAGTTCTCAACCAGCTTTACGCGCACACTCAGCTAGAATCTTCAATCGGCTGTATCATGCTCGTCGTCGATCACAACCGTCCCAAGATAATGAACCTTACGCAGATACTTCAGGCCTATATCGACCACCGGATGGAAGTCATCGTGCGCCGTACCCGCTTCGAGCTTGAAAAAGACGAAGCCCGCGCGCATATCCTCGAAGGCTTGCTTATCGCAGTCAAGAACATCGACGAAGTCGTGAAAATGATCCGCGAGTCCAGGAATCGCGAGGAGGCCTCGACGGCACTCATTGCAAGATTCAGCCTAAGCCCAAGACAGGTGCAGGCAATCCTCGATATGAGGCTGCATCAGCTTACCGGTCTTGCGATAGAAGACATTCAGAATGAATATAACGAGCTCCTGAAGCACATCGAATACCTCAAGAGCCTTCTCGCCAGCAGGGAAATGCGCATAGAGGTCATCAAAAACGACCTTATTGAAGTGAAGGAAAAGCACAGCAATCCGAGAAGAACGGATATGACTGTTGACGAGTCGGATATAAATATAGCCGACCTTATCGCACGCCATTCATGCGTAATAACCGTCAGCAATACTGGGTACATCAAGCGCGTACCAGCCGACACATACCGCACTCAGCACCGCGGCGGGAAGGGGATTATCGGAATGGAAACCAAAGAAGAGGATTATGTTGAGCACCTCTTCAATGCGGACAGTCATGACATCATATTCTTTATAACTGGAAAAGGTGTCATGCACTGGCTTAATGTTTATGAAATACCCGAAGGTTCAAGGACTTCCAAGGGGAAGGCCATTGTCAATATGATAAGGGTTGAGCCTGGCGAACAGATCAAGGCCATGATAACTACGGATAGAGAACAGCTTGACCGCGACGACCGTTATCTTGTAATGGCGACTAAAAATGGCGTGATAAAGAAAACTCCTCTCGTAGCCTTCAAAAATCTCCGCAAAACAGGCATAAGAGCCTTGAATATAGACGAGAATGACGACCTGATCGGAGCCGAAATATCCAACGGCTCCAGCGAAGTAATTATATCCAGCCTGCATGGAATGGCATGCCGCTTCCATGAAAATGAAATCCGTCCGATGGGAAGGACGGCATATGGCGTTACTTCAATGCGTTTCAAAATAGAAAATGACTGCGTAGTAAGTATGGAACTTGCTGAGCACGTTTCTGAAGTAGAATCCGATGAAGAGGCTGAAAGGCTCGGAGGTCAGCAGATTCTGGTTGTGAGCGATGGAGGCATGGGCAAGAGAAGCTTCGTAAGTACTTACAGAAAGACCCATAGAGGCGCCAAGGGCGTAACCAGCATAAAGCTCCGCGAAAATGAAAAAGTTGTCGCGGCCATAAAAATAGAACAAGGCGATGAACTTATCATCACAACCGAAAAAGGACAGATGGTCAGAATACCTTCCGATGAAATAAGAACAATCGGCAGGGCGTCTAAGGGCGTAAGGATAATGAACCTTTCCGATGGCGACAAGATAACCGGTATCAGCAGAGTACTTCAGATGGAAGGCGAAGCAAATGCCTCAGTAGGTGAAGGAAGTGATGCAGAGATACCCGAACAGCCGGAGATATCAACAGCGTCCGAACAGCCGGAACAACAACAATAAGAAATATTCTTAAATGATTATAAGATGTAGAGACAAGGTACTCGATTCAGGGCCCGGGACGCTGATTATGGGCATATTGAACGTGACACCTGACTCTTTCAGTGACGGTGCCGTCAACATTGACCCCGAAATGGCCGTCGCCCACGCCCTTGATATGCTTGCGAATGGCGCTGACATTATTGATGTCGGCGGAGAGTCTACGCGGCCCGGGGCTGTGGATATTAGTGCTGACGAGGAAATATCGAGGGTGATTCCTGTGATAAACCGTTTGCGCGATAAAAATCAGGACTGCGTGATAAGTATTGATACAAGGCGTTCTGAAACAGCATCGGAAGCCGTGATGGCAGGCGTTGACATAATAAACGATATAAGCGCCCTTTCATATTCATCTGATATGTCGAAAATAGCGGCAGAGACGGGGGCTGGTGTGGTGCTCATGCATATGAGAGGCTGCCCCGAGAATATGCAGTCACCAAACCATCTGAAGTACGACAATTTACTCGAAGAGATTTTCCGTTTTTTGAAGGGAGCTGCTAAAAAGGCAGTATCCTCAGGCATAAAAAAAGATCGTGTCATACTTGACCCGGGAATAGGGTTTTCAAAGGACGTCTCCCAGAATCTTGAGATCGTTGCCAATATTGACTGCTTCAAGACATTAGGGTTTCCTCTCCTTGCCGGGCCATCGCGTAAGTCCTTTATAGGTAAGCTTCTTGGGATTGAACAGCCTGAAGCTCGCGGGTGGGGTACCGCAGGCGTTTCCGCATATATGGCCCTTAACGGCCTTGACATTCTGAGAGTACACGATGTGAAGGAAATAGGTCAGGTACTCAAGGTAATCAGTTGCTGTATGGCATCAAGACACAGAGAGGGCAAATTGTCATGAACCAGGAACTCATCCAGCTTTACCTCCAGAACTCAATGACCTATATAAGGCCGGTGCTGGAAATAGGACTTCTTACGCTACTTATATATAATACGCTTTACTTTATGAGAGGCACCAGAGGCGCAAGTGTTCTAGCCGGTATAATAATAATACTTATTCTGCTCACGTCGGCATCCGATTCACTAAAATTCGAGGTGATAAGCTGGCTCCTTGAGAATCTGTGGGCAATGCTCGCCACCGCACTCATCGTAATCTTTCAGCCTGAATTGAGAAGAGCATTTGCCCAGTTGGGAAGTGCCGCCCCGTGGGTCTATCACAGCAGCAAAAAGAAAGAGGCCATAACTGAAGTTGTTACGGCGTTGATAAACATGTCACGCCAGCGTACTGGAAGCCTTATTGTTTTCGAGCGCCAGATAGGAATGGCAACCATAGTAAATAGTGCCGTACCGCTCGACAGTAGAATAAATTCCAGCCTCATCGAGTCAATCTTTTTTCCGAATTCTCCCCTTCACGACGGAGCTGTTATCATAAAAAACAACCGGATAATTGCCGCGCACGCGATACTGCCCCTGCCGCATGATGAAACCCAGATATCCGGAATTGGGACAAGGCACCGGGCAGCAATCGGAATTACAGAGGAAACCGATGCTGTCGCTGTTGTCGTTTCTGAGGAAACAGGGATTGTAAGTATAGCCTGCAGGGGCAGGCTTAAGAGGAATATAAAGCATGACAAGCTTCTGCGTTTTCTGAGCAGTCTGCTTGTCGCCGACGAAGATGGCTCATCCCTGAAAAATATTTTCGGGACCATGGAAGAGAATGATGAAATGACCAAAAGCTTTGACTCCGGAGAAGATAAAATATGAAAATATTTATATCTACTGGGAAATTGATTTCGAGAATATTGTTTGATGACTTTCCTCGAAAACTGATTGCCCTTTTCTTTGCCGTACTTGTCTATCTGACAGTTTCTTATAAGACCGGAGAAGAGGGGATAATTCAGAATGTTCCAGTCAAAATAAATATTCCGGCATCCCTTGTCAATATGGAGGAGTCTCTTCCTCGTGTGACACTTACGGTCAGGGCCAGCCAGCGTACGTTAAGAAGAGTAACCGCCGCCGATTTTAGCATCGAAAAAGAGATACTTAACAGCAAATATGTCTCCGGTGAACCATATCACATAAAATTGGATCCGTCTGAAGTGAAATCGCCCATCGGCACGACAGTAATAAAGGTAAGTCCGGATGAGCTGCTCGTAACCCTTGATCAGAACCTTTCTAGAAAAGTCGAGGTGCTTCCCAGGTTCAAGAATGAGTCAGGGCTTTCTAAAGGCTACGCCGTAAAAAATGCGGTGATAACGCCCTCTGAAGTAATCATAACCGGACCGGGGAAAATAATAGAAGGAATAAAAAGTGTACATACCCAGCCTCTTGATCTAAAGGACACATTCGACAGTTTCGACTTCATGGTGCAGGTGGATAGTCCCAGCGAGATAATTAAAATAAATCCGTCTAAAGTCATGGCCAAAATAGAGATTATCAGGGAAGAGGAAGAGAGAATCCTGAGGGCTATCCCGCTGAAAATAATGACCTCCAGTAAGGGCGATAACTATTTTGACGCGGAACTCCTGTCATCCGCGAATGTTGATATAACCGTTTCCGGCCCCAAGGATAAAGTCGGGCAGATATCTGTCGACCAACTGAAGCCTTATGTGGAAATTTCCGCTTTCGAAAAACCGGGCATATATAATGCCGATATAAGTTGTTTCTGCGCGCTGGACGGCATTAAAATAAAAAATATATTTCCACATCAGGTGCAGCTTAAAATAATCATCGTCAAAATCCCCAAAAAGAATTAAGCCGGGCCTGAATCAAACCCATGAAACTTTTATTCCAGAATAAAGCCCTTTTCAGCACCGATGTGAAGGGGCCGATGCATTCGCATCATTTCTGGCAGCTAGACTATTATGAGGGCGTTTCTCTTTGCCATGTGAATATCGAAGGCGGAAGCGGAAGAATGCTTAACGCCGATGGGAAAACACTTATCTTGATTGCCCCGTACACTCCGCATCTTATTTCAACTTTAGGAAACTGCGTCTGCTATGCCTTGAAATTCGAAACCGAAGAGAATGCTTTTCCCGGTGTTGACAGCTGCCTCATAAAATATGATGATTACAGCTGGATATTCGAAAGGCTTTTTAACGCTATAAATCCCCGGAATGAACTTGAGAAAAATATAAGCGAACATCTTCTCTCTATTCTGATGCTGGAACTCAGAAAATCAAAGGGTTTCCATAGCAGCGGCGGCTATCGCATGGAACCCAGAATCAGGAATGCCATAGAATACATGTCTAAAAATATGCTTTTGGAGCTTTCGCCCGCCTCAATAGCTTCAGTAGTAAATATTTCCGTGACACACTTTACTAGACTTTTCAGGAAGCAAACAGGAATGAGCCCCATGCATTACCTGAGAAAACTGAAAATGGGAAGAGCATCAAAAATGCTCAAATTCTCAGACTTCAATATTAGCCAGGTAGCCGAAATGCTGCACTATCCCGATATACACACATTTTCGCGTGCCTTCAAAATGGAAAAAGGTGTTTCTCCCCGCGCCTATCGCGAATCTGAAAAGACTTGTTCGAATGAGGATGGAAAGAGGATTGACTGAACTTGAAAAAATACTTGAGCATTTTACCGGCTTCCTGGCTCTGGAAAAGGGATTGAGCCGGAATTCTATCACTGCCTATGGAGCGGATCTTACGGACTTTATCTCGTGGCTCGAAAGTTCCCCCGGCGCCTCCTTCGGGAATGTTTCGCGCGCGCTCATTCTGGACTATCTTGCAAATTGCAAGGAGAGAGGGATGGAGCCCGCCACACTCGCCCGGCGCCTCGTGTCGATAAAAGTTCTCTTCCGCTATCTTTTTCAGGAAAGGATTATTCCTGAGGATGTTACTGATGTAATGGATTCGCCGAAGCTCTGGAAAATATTACCTGATTTTCTTTCCGCCTCCGAAATTAAGAAGCTTATAGAGATTTATCCGGCGACGGGAAAAGACCCTCTGATTTTCAGGAACAGAACGATCCTTGAAGTTATGTATGCGTGCGGATTAAGGGTTTCAGAAACCGCCGATATCAGGTACGACTATGTGTACGTTGCGGAAGAAATAATCCGGGTTCGCGGCAAGGGGAACAAGGAGCGCATTGTCCCGGTCGGGAAACCGGCTCTTAAGCTTATTCAGCGTTATATCAGCGAGATACGCCCGCAGCTTGCGGAAGGGACGGCCCCCGGGAATCCTTACCTTTTTCTTTCGCAGAACGGCATAAGGCTTGATCGCGAACGAATCTGGGGAATAGTCAAGGAAGCCGCACATCTGGCCGGCATAAAAAAGAATATTCATCCTCATACGTTGCGTCATTCCTTTGCCAGCCATCTTCTCGAAAATGGTGCTGATTTGAGGGTTATTCAGGAAATGCTGGGGCATGCGGATATAAGCACTACCCAGATATATACACACGTTGACCAGAGTCGTCTAATCAGCATTCATAAACGTTTTCATCCGAGGGGTTAAAAATGGGATTTTTATCAGGAAAGAGATTGTTCAAAAGGAATGTTATTTTCCCACTGATTGTTGTTGCTATCGTTTTTTCGTTGTGGTTTTATGAAAATCATTTGCGGCTGGAAGACCCGTCGATTTACAGGTCCTATCCTGTGATGGGGACATTTTCAGAAGTCGTGCTTTATGGCGATAAAACTCGGGCGGAAAAGGCGGCCGACCTTGTCTATGAAGAATTTGCGCGAGTCGAAAATACGTGCAGCATTTTTAAACAGGATAGCGAACTTTCGCGTCTGAACGCGAGTGCTTTTGAAAAGCCTTTCGAATGCAGCAAACTGCTCTGGGATATACTGTCCGCGTCCCGTGACGCCTGGAAGCTTTCAGGCGGGGCCTTCGATATTACAGCCAAACCGCTTATGGATATCTGGGGATTTTACAGAAAGAGAAATGAATTGCCCTCGCCTGAAGATGTGAAGAAAGCGTTAAGCAAAGTCGGCCTCGAGAAAGTCATATTCGACGACAATGCGAAGACTGTGCGTTTTACGGTCAAGGGCATGAGCTTTGACCTCGGCGGGATTGCAAAAGGATTCGCCGTCGATCTCGCGACAAAATCAGCCGAACTTGTTGGAATTAAAACAGGGATTATAAATCTCGGCGGAAATATCCGCTGTCTGCCAGTTCCGCCGAAGGGCAGGGGTGCGTTTGGTATTGGTATTCGGAACCCGCTGGATAAGAATGAAATATGCGGGAAGATAAGTCTTGTGGGGGCATCCACGGCAACGAGCGGTAATTATGAACGATATGTGGAAATAGGTGGCAAGCAGTACACTCATATTATGGATGTCAGAACGGGGCTTCCCGTCAGCGGGATGCTGTCCGTTACGATTGTTACGCCGCTTGCGCTCTATGCGGATATTCTTTCAACATCGATATTTATAAAAGGCCCTGAATTCGGGAAGGAAGTTGCGCGAAGGATTCCAGGGACGAGCGTCCTTGTGATTTGGCGTTCCTCCACGACGTCCGAAACCGAAGTTGTGAAGATAGGGCCGGCGTTTGATGATTTCACGTGGCAGTTTAATGCTGTAAACAACTAAAATATTTTGACATTCAGGAGCATGAGCATAATCGGCATCGTGGCTACCGAGCATACGGTTGTTACTATCGCGGCTTGTCCGGCAAACTCAGGTGAGCCTCCGAAACGTCTCGTGAGTATTGCCGAGCTTACCGATACAGGCATTATCGCTATAACAAAAAGTACTCTGTAGGCATCTTCCGGTATGGGAAGAAGCTTTAATACCGTGGTCGTTATAAAGGGGATCAGCAGGAGTCTGACAAAACAAAGGTAGGCAATGTCTCTTTTGTTTTTTACGATTGAAGTGCTTGATGAATAAAGAGATGCCCCTATCATCATCAGCATAAGAGGCACGGCTGCTCCGCCAAGTTTTGAGAAAATCTTTATAATGACGTCTGGGATCAGGCCCTTTGCTCCAATAACAGTTATTAGCAAAGCTGCCATTATGGCGATGGTATTGGGAGAGAGAATTTTTTTCAGAGAAGATTTAATATTGCCTTTACCTAACAAGCTTACGCCGATAGTCCAGAAACCGATATCGGAACCTATGCCGGCGAGGAAGAGGAGCGCAAGATATTTGTCTCCCCATATATTGGATATTACGATAAGCGGCAGAAATCCGTAGTTGTTTATTGCGCAGAAATGATGGAACGTCTCCATTCTTCCGCTGCCTTTGTTTACCATTGCAAGCTTAAGAACTGTTCCGAGCATCGCGCCGGAAGCCATTATACCAAAGGCTGTTACAGGAAGCATCCAGAGAACCTTCAGACGTGATGCATCAAGGTCTTTTACTATCGAGGAAAAAACCAGCATGGGTAAAAGCAGATCGATTATAATCATCGACCATGGCGAAATATCTTCGTCCTTGATGTAGTTCTTGAACCTTGCGAATGCGCCTATGGTAAATACACCGAATATTTCGATGATTGCCGTGATTACGGATATTAACATTTTTTTCTTGCTTTTTTGCGAACGGGTTCTACGATTTTAAGGATATCCTTCAGGTATTTCCCTGTCCACGAACCCTCGATTCCGGCTACTTTTTCCGGCGTTCCCTTTGCGACAACCAGTCCGCCGCCGGAGCCGCCTTCCGGTCCGAGGTCTATTATATGGTCGGCCACTTTTACAACATCAAGGTTATGTTCGATTACGAGTACGGTATTTCCCAGGTCCCTGAGTTTCATGAGCACTTGGAGCAGCTGTTCAATGTCGGCGGTATGGAGCCCTGTTGTCGGCTCGTCAAGAATATATATGGTGTGACCTCTCGGAATGCGCGCGAGCTCTGTCGCCAGCTTGACTCTCTGCGCTTCGCCGCCGGAGAGTGTGGTCGCCGGCTGACCTAAATGTATATACCCCAACCCGACATCGCGCAGTGTTTCGAGTTTTCTATGAAGTGTCGGCACGGCTGAGAAAAAGTCACTCGCCTCGCAGACAGTCATATCCAGTACTTCGGCGATGCTTTTTTTCTTGTAGAGCACGCTCAAGGTTTCCGCATTGAAGCGACTTCCTCCGCAGCTTGAACAGGTTACATATACGTCAGAGAGAAACTGCATTTCGATTTTTTTAATCCCGTCGCCCTTGCAGTCTTCGCAGCGGCCGCCTTTCACGTTAAAGCTGAAACGCCCCGGCTTGAAGCCTCTTATTTTCGACTCGGACAGCATTGCGAAGATATTTCTTATCGTGCCGAACGCTTCGGTGTATGTCGCCGGATTTGAACGCGGCGTCCTTCCGATCGGACTCTGGTCGATAACTATTGATTTACCTATATGTTCGAGACCTTTTATTCTTTTATGAGTGCCGGGCCTTTCTGTCGAGATTTTAAAATGCTGGGCCAATGCCGATTTGAGGATGCCGTTTACCAGACTGCTTTTTCCCGAGCCGGATACTCCGGTTACGCAGCAGAAAGTTCCGAGTGGAATCGTCACATCTATATTTCTGAGGTTGTGATGCGACGCACCTTCGATAATGAGTTCCTTGCCATTTCCTTTTTTTCTTTCGGCCGGTATGGCTATCTGCCGTTCTCCGCTGATGAACTGACCCGTAAGTGAGTTCTTGACTTTTACTATTTCCGATGGTTTTCCGGCGGCAACGACTTCGCCTCCCAGTTTACCCGCGCCGGGGCCGAGGTCCACGACATAATCTGCGCGTTTTATGGTGTCGGTATCATGTTCGACGACGATTACTGTATTGCCGAGGTCTCTTAACTTCGTAAGTGTATTGAGCAGCTTTTCATTGTCCCTCTGGTGAAGTCCGATACTCGGCTCGTCAAGGATGTAGAGTACCCCTACCAGTCCGCAGCCGAGCTGGGTCGCGAGCCTTATCCGCTGAGCCTCTCCTCCTGAGAGTGTCCCGCTTTCCCTGTTGAGTGTGAGGTATGGAAGCCCTACGTCCATGAGGAAGCCGAGCCGCGATTTTATCTCCTTGACGATTTCGCCGGCGATGACGCGCTCCTCCTGATTCATTTTAAGTTTTGCAACAAAATCTATTGCCTCCATGATCGGCAGACTGTTGAAGTCGTGTATGGATTTGCCTCCGACCGTTACCGCAAGGCTTTCGGGTTTTAGTCTTGCTCCATGACAGTCGGGGCATTCGTGGCGGACCATGTACTGTTTAAGCCTTTCTCGTACGGCATCGCTTTCCGTCTCGACGAAACGCCTCTCCATATTTGCCAGCACGCCTTCGAATGGTTTACGCATCGTGTGCATCTTCCCGCGCATCCAGTAATCGAAGACAATTTCTTCCTTGCCGCTTCCGTAGAGTATCGTATTTCTGACTTTTTCAGGAATGTCCTTGAATGGTATCTTTCTCATGTCCGGGCAGTTATAGTGCGCCGCAATGCACTCGAGCAGGTGGTTGTAGTAGATTAGTAGTCTTCGGGGCCCTCTGCGCCATCCCGGAATAGCACCCTTTTTTATCGCAAGCGACTGGTCGGGAACGGCCAGTTCGGGATCCATCACGAGGAGCGTGCCGAGCCCGTGACATCTTTCGCAGGCACCGTAGGGACTGTTGAACGAGAAGTTGCGCGGCTGCATTTTGGGAAAACTTATCCCGCACTCAACACATGCAAGGTGCTCGCTTATTTTTTCTTCGTTCCATTTGCCGTCCGATTTTTGACAAAGAACGATCATTGTTCCTTCGCCGCACTTGAGCGCCAGTTCAACGGAGTCGTTGAGCCGGGCGGTATCGACAGGGCCAGTGACAAGCCTGTCTATAACTGCCTCAATAGTGTGGCGTTTATTCTTGTCAAGCGGCTTTATTTCGGAATCGAGGTCTATTATTTCTCCATTTATTCTCGCCCTGATGAAACCCTCGCTTTTAATTTTTTCAATCGTGTCGCGGTGTTCGCCCTTTTTACCCGTGGCAAACGGCGCGAGGATCATCATTTTCAGGCCGTCCTGCATTTTCATAAGCTTGCTGCAAATGCTTTGCGGCGACTGGGTCTTGAGCTCTTTGCCGCATTCAGGACAGTGCGGTTTTCCGGTATGGGCATAAAGGAGCCTGAGGTAATCGTATATTTCCGTGGTCGTTGCGACGGTTGATCTCGGATTCGCCCCGGATGAACGCTGTTCTATTGCTATCGCTGGCGACAACCCCTCTATGTGCTCCACCAGGGGCTTTTGCATGCGGTCGAGGAATTGCCTTGCATACGCAGAGAGACTTTCAACATAGCGACGCTGGCCTTCCGCATAGAGCGTATCAAACGCCAATGATGACTTTCCTGAGCCGCTGAGTCCTGTTATTACGGTGAGTTTGTTCCGTGGAATCCTTACGTCGATCCCTTTGAGATTGTGCTGGCTTGCGCCTTTTATGTAAATATCCTGAAGCATTGCGGGTTTCCTGTACTTTCTAAGGAATATAACCCGTGAGGCACTCTCTTTCTATAGCGGACTCACTAAATCCTCCCGAACCAGCCTAATCTTCAAAAGTTGATTGTAGGGCTATTTTTTAGATTTAAACATTCATTATTGATGACAGACCAGGATTGTCACTCAAGATTGCTATGGGGCTACTATAATTGGACAACCGTCAAAAGGGTCAATAAAAAACCGACGCTGGTCCTACCGGCGCTATTCCGACGGTCACATAACAATTTATCATGGGGTCGTCCTGTTCCTTCGCAAAAATCCACATACGACGGCAAAGTTCTTTCTTAATATCCTCATAGGCCGGGTCGTCCGCAAGATTATTCATTTCATACGGGTCTTTACTCAGGTGATAGAGTTCGTCTCTGTCAAAACCATTAAAGGTATATCTAAAATCCTTTGTAATAACTGAGCGTTGAGAATAGTACAGCTCAACTCCATTGAACTGCGTAAATATGGCATCTCTCCATGTTTCGGGTTTCATGTCTTTCATAAAAGGGATAAGGCTTTTTCCTCCGAAATTCTTATCTTCGGTAGTACAGCCAGCCAACTCAAGCAAGGTCGGAGCGAAGTCAGTCAATGACACAAAGTCTTCTATTTTACGTCCGGGATTCTTTATGCCCGCCGGCCAGCGAATGAGAGCCGGCACATGATACGCTCCCTCGAATGCGGGGACGCCTTTTGCAAAAAGCCCGTGTTCTCCACAATAATCACCGTGGTCAGAAATATAGATGACCAGTGTATTTTCCGATTGCCCGCTTTCTTTTAATGCATCAAGTATTTTCCCAAAGGAGTCGTCAAGTTGCGTACATGACGCCATGTAATGCCTGATGGTTTCTTTTGCTTCCATCTCCGTAAGTTGATCGAATATCTGATTTCTCATACGTCTATAGATGTAAGGTTTGTCTTGAAGGGTGTCCCTGTAGTTTTCTGGAAGCTTTATATCATCAATATTGTACATGTCAATATATTTTTGGGCAGGAAAATATGGATCGTGGGGAGCCAGAAATCCCGCATAAATACACCAGGGTTCAGAACTTCCTGTTTTTCCCAGAATTGTATCAACAGTCATGTTCTTGACTTTTTCATCATGGTCTTCCCCTGCAGGTTCACGGCTTCCGTAACATAATAAGTTTCCATATCCGGGCCTTATAATTTCGCCCGGCTGTCTTTCTGTTTTTTCTTCTTTCTCCGCTATCTTCTTGAATTTTTCCCATATTGTTCCATGATAGTCTCCCCTTACCGCTGATGCCCAAACCTCATTTTTCCATCCTCTGTCGGAAGGCCTCTCGTTTTCGCAAACATGCCATTTCCCGATAAAATTCATGTCATATCCGGCATCGGCGAGATCTTCGCTCCAGAGTTTTACTCCTGAATTTAATTTAGTATTTATAGCCATCGGGTTGAGTACATTATTCCATATCCCGTGCCTGGATGGATAAAGTCCACTGAAAAATGAGGCTCTGGAAGGACAACAGTGAGCCGTCGAGCAGTAAGTATTTGCAAATGTGACTCCTTCCGATGAAAACTGAGAAAGATTCGGTGTTATTGCCATACTGTCGGGTAAGACAGTGTCAGCTCTTTGGTGATCCGTCATTACAATGAGAATATTCGGTTTTTCCATGACATGCCGTCTTTCATTTGTTAATTTCGATTACTATATTATAACATACTAAAGTATAAGATGAATGTCTTTTGTGGGGAAAAAGTTGTCATATCTGGTAAAAATTGATATTTTCTAAGCATACAGGCGCTTTTGTTGAACTTGAAGCAGGGAAAGAAAGAAAGAAAGAAAGAAAGAAGAGAAATTCTTTCTGGATATATCCTTCACGGTTCGGGGCTTAACAAAAGAGCGGTGAATATAGCCTTTCGTGAATGTGTCCTGCTTTATTTACTGAAAGGCTCTGGGATTTTTATAGATCACAAGAAAAGAAAATTTCATTTAAGGCCCGGAGATTTAATCATAAGGCAGCCAGAAACAAAGACAACCATAATAAGGGAGACGCCAGAAAAATGGCTGGAATTCGCCGCAAGAATCCCTCGGGACTTGTACCGCCTGATGATATCACAGGGAATAATAGATGACGATATAACTCTTTTGCATCCAGGACTCGATAAGCGACTTTTTAGCGGTATGGATACTTTCATAAATATGCTGAAGTTTGCAAATAAAGGGGTCTTGAGAGTATGTAAATTTTTTTGTGTAAATGGACATAGCAGTTAAATTAACGAGAAAGGAAAAAAGCTATGGCCATCAGCGAAAAGGTATTGGATGAGTTTATCTCCGTCCGCTTTGAGGTCTGACATTTGTTCTTTGATTTGCTCTATGTCTTTTTTGATTCGCCCAGCGTACTGGTCTTTTATAAGCTTGTATTCATCGTCAAGCTTTTTACATTCAGCTTTTATATCGTCAAACCTTTCTTTGCACTGCTCAAATTCAGACTGTGCTTTGCTGTGAAATCTTTCTCCTTGCAACGATGCTTCGTAATTCTTGAGAACTTACTCGCGGCATAAATCGAGTATGAGCCGATGTATTCCAGTTGGCAAGGTTTTTACGTGTGCGATTTTATCAGACCACAGACTTTTGGCGGGACCATCGCATTACGTTCAAAATATATAGATACCGTAAAATTTTTCAATACTGTTTACTTTTAGGGCCGATGGTGTTATTATAAGAAAACAGGCATGTGCCGGGAATCCCGTCAAAACCGGGAGCGGTGGCGCCGCTGTAAATCCGAAGCTTCGTAAGAATCTGAAGGATGAGCCAGACCTCGGAACATGCTTTGATTGTGAAAACAGGACATCCCCGCTTTAGGGATTGCTGAACAATTTATTTTGAGCGGCATACTTCAAGCCGGCGGGTTTCCGTCGGCTTTTTTATTTTTATATGAATTAACGTGAGGATCCGTATGTTAAAACTGATTATTTTAGCGCTAAACGCTGGACTTTTTCCCCTCGTATGCCTGGCGGATACGCCTGAAAATCCGCGCGTCGTATCGCTCGCGCCCAGCATTACAGAAATAATATTCAGCGTGGGGAAAGGTGATTTGATTGTCGGACGGACTTCGGCTGATACTTATCCTGAAAAGGTTAAGAAAGCTACGATTATCGGCGGCTTTGGGAAACCCTCACTGGAAGCGCTCATATCGGTCAAGCCCGACATCGTGTTCGCGTCAAGTCTTTGCGATGGTTCCGTTATAAAGTCGATAGAGTCGGCTGGAATAAAGTTTGTAATGCTCCCCTCGGAGAGTTTTGACGAGTACTTCAAGGCGTTGGACGAAATAGGACGGCTCCTTCACTGCGAAAAGGTAGCTTCTGTGGAGGTTGCAAGACTAAAAAAGGGACTCTCAGAATTCAGATTATCAGCAAGGGAACTGTCCGAAGACAAAAGACCGCTTGTCTTTATGGAGATATGGGACGTTCCCCTCATGACCTCAGGCCGTAAGTCGTTTCTGAACGATTTTATAATTCTTGCCGGGGGCCGGAACCTCGCAGGTAGTCTTGATAAAGGCTATTTCAACTGTTCTGAGGAATGGGTCATATCAGGCTCGCCCGATATAATAATTGCGCCCTCAATGGGCAAGGCGGGCGTTTCCGGAATCCGCTCAAGGAAGGGATGGGAAAATATTCCAGCCGTCAGAAATTCAAGGATTTATACGAATCTTGACCAGGATCTGGTTTTCAGGCTCGGACCCCGGATGCTTGAAGGTATAAAAATCTTCAAAGACTGCATCCAGCCGGTGGCGGGGGCGAAGTGAAGTTTCTGAAAAACATTCACCCCGTGTGGCCCTTCGTCCTAGTCCCATTTATCTTCGTGGCCTGCCTTGCGTTCGGCGATACGATGCGAAACCCGTTAGATATCTTCAGCGGCGACATCATTCTTTCGCTCAGGGCACGCTGTCTTCTGACCGCATTTACCGTGGGCGCGGCGCTGGCAGTTTCCGGTACCGGCTACCAGTCGGTACTGAGGAATCCTCTAGCCGAGCCATATATCCTCGGGATAAGCGGAGGCGCGAGCCTCGGAGCTGCTTTCGCTATTGCATCGGGACTCGCCGAACTAAACCACTTTTATCTGCTTTTTTTATCGTTTGCCGGCGCTTTGATAGTTCTCTCCGCAGTACTTCTAATTGCGCGCGGCGCTGGCGCCGAGTATTCCAACAATATAATGTTGAGCGGTATAATTGCCGGAACAGTCTGCTCCAGTCTGCTCATGTTTCTCATAAGCACACTTGATTCGCAGAAGCTGAGCAGCGTAACATGGTGGATGCTCGGGAGCCTTCAGCCAGGCGACAATACGCTTCTGGCAATTGTGATATGCGTGCTGCTCCTTTCGACTGCCGCCCTCTTTCTGCTCGGGCGCGATGCCGACATAATATCATTCGGAGAAGAGACCGCCTACTGCATGGGGATATCGCCCGTAAAAGTCATAATCCTAATCCTTGGGATATCCTCATTCCTTACGGCAGCGGCTGTTTCCATCTCAGGAATAATAGGCTTTGTCGGGCTCGTTGTTCCGCACGTTCTCAGAATTATCTCTGGCTGCGGGCACCGGCGGCTCTTTCCGATGGCTTTGGCCTGCGGCGGAATATTTCTGATGATTTGCGACACATTTTCCCGCTCGGCTATGAGCCCCCAAATAATCCCCGTCGGCGTCATAACCTCTCTTATTGGCGGTCCGTTCTTTCTCTGGCTCCTGAACAGAAAAAGAAAGGCTGCGCTATGAGCTTTGTACTCCGGTCTGAGAATATCACTTTTAAATACGAAGGAGCAGAGTCTCCATTGCTCGACAATTTTTCCTTCGGCGTCAAGGAGCAGGAATTCTGCTGCCTGATCGGCCCCGGCGGCGCGGGCAAGACTACGGTTTTCAAAATACTCAGCGGGTTTCTGAGGGCGGACTCTGGCAATGTCCTTCTCAAGGGACGCGCCGTGAAAGATTATCATTCGGCTGAACGGGCTAAAATACTTGCGGTAGTTCCACAGACTGCGCGCGCATCGCTTCCTTTTACGGCCCGTCAGATAGTTGAAATGGGGCGTTTTTCGCGGCTTTCACGCTTTGCCTCACTTTCGGCGATGGATCGCGCGCATATCAATGAGGCGATGGAGATGATGGATGTATCTTTTTTTTCGGAAAAACCTTATAACTGTCTTAGCGGCGGAGAAAAACAGCGCGTGCGCCTTGCGGCTGCCCTCGCTCAGGAACCTTCGGTAATGCTCCTTGATGAACCAGCGGCGTCACTCGATATCGGACACTCAGCATCTCTTATGAAGCTTCTAAAGCGGATGAACCAGGAAAGAAAAATTGCCATTGTGATAATAAGCCACGATATTCAGACGGCGGCGGCTTTCTTCGACCGTATGGTACTACTGCGGAATGGAAAAATCCTTGCCGACGGCCCTCCGTCTGATGTGATGACCGAACCCCTCATCGGCGAAACCTATGACTGCCGCGTCTCGATATTCCAGAGTCCCGAAGGTCGGCACTCCGTAAACGTCCTCTGATTAAACTATAAAATAAAAAATATTAATTGCTTTAGGCTGACTTAAATGATATTGTTTAAATAGTAAAAAATCATTAATAGAAATATTTTCACAACAAATTGTGACTTGTGAAAAGATACAATGTTGGATGTTTTTCATGCATATAGAGAAGATAGCTATCAAAAAATTTAGGGGCTTTAATAACGTTGAATTTAAGCTTGGATCTTTAGTTACAGTTATAGCAGGGCAAAATGGAACACAAAAAACGACGGTTCTCGGTCTCTTAAGCCAACCATTTTCTATTGCCTCTAAGAAGCATCCTATGTATAATCAACAACCGTTATGTGGTGGCAATTTCAAATCTTCTTTTGCTGAAAAATTTAAATTTTCTGAAAATTTTGATAAAGCCGGAGAACATGAGTGGACTCTGTACCAAAAGGATGAACGTGAACCGTTTACTCTCGTAAGTGAAAAGCGCACAGATGGGAATGGAAATTTCCGTTTTTGGCGCAAAGGTAAAAGAAAGGCAGGTTCTGGTTATATAAAACTACCCGTTATTTATTTAAGTCTGAAGCGATTATTACCAATAGGGGAAGATGCAGACATCAAGGAAGATTCTTCGGTAATATTAACGGAAACGGAAAATGATTTTTTCCAAAAGTGGCACAATAAGATCCTGATATTAAATAATGTGTTAGAAAAGGCTGATTATATATCAAGCCAAGAAAAGAATACAATTGGCGTTAATACAACAATTTATGACTGGAAACTAAATTCTGCAGGACAGGACAATGTCGGGAAAATATTATTAGCCATATTATCTTTTAAACGACTAAAGGATAAATATCCCAATGACTATAAGGGCGGCATCTTAGCCATTGATGAGTTAGATGCAACTTTGTATCCAGGATCTCAGATTGAATTATTACGGGCTCTTAGAAATTTTGCGGCTGAATATAATATACAAGTCATTTTTACAACTCACTCTTTAACCTTACTGGAAAAGGCATGTCAACTTCAGCAAGATCCCAAGATAGCAAACCAAGTGAATGTCGTATTTTTTGAAAAATGCGACAATAATATCCAAATACTAGAGAATCTGGAATTCCAATATATAAGGTTACGGCTTAAGGTTTTGATTGAGGATATTATTATACCCAAAATATCAGTTTTTACCGAGGACAATGAAACGATTATTTTTGCAAAAGCGATCCTAAAAACAAAATGCTCAAGACTTAATTTCATAAAAGCCTCATTTAGTTCAAGTAATCTCATTGAGCTTGCTTCAAAAGTTCCAGCGTTTAAATTTCCTCATGCTATAATTATTTTGGATGGAGATGTTAAAAGCCTAAAACCACTTATGAAAAAAATTGCTTCTCTTGAAAATATTCTGATCCTTCCATCTGAACAATCGCCAGAAAGGCTAATTGCAAATTATTTAAATACCCTTTCGGACACATCTGATGTTTGGCGGAAAATAGATGCACAGTTTAGAAAGGACTACTGCTTTAAAGACTACAGTATCAGTGAGATAAATGCGGACAGAGATAAAGCAAAAAAGTGGTTTAACTTGCACCTAAAATACTGGAAAACCAATGCCACAAAAGTAATAAATCCGTGGATTGCGCAACACGGACAGATGGCTAATAAATTTTTAGAGGATTTTGCTCAATTATTCAGTAAACTTCCAGCAAATAAAAAAAAATAAAAAAAGCAAATGAATACAACACCATTACGATACCCAGGCGGAAAATCAGTATTAACTAATTTTTTGAAAGAAGTTATTAGTTTTAATGCTATTGATAATCCTATTTATGCAGAACCTTATGCGGGTGGTGCAGGTGCTGCTATAAATTTAATTTTATCCGAAAGCGTATCCTCTATTATAATAAACGATGCCAGTATTGGAATATATTCTTTTTGGCATTCTCTTGTAAACGAAAGCAGAAGCTTCCTTAGGTTATTTGACAAAACAGAGGTAACCCTAGAACAATGGCGAAGACAACGTGAGATTTTTAAAACAGCAACAAAGCCAAGCTTACAGTTAGGTTTTGCAACTTTTTTTCTTTCTCGTTGTAATCGATCTGGAATACTTAAGGCTGGTCCGATGGGGGGGCAGACTGCTAAGTTACAAGAAGAAGCTCGCTATAAAATTAGTTGTAGATATAATAAAGCTGAATTAAGGAATCGCATAGAAAATATAGTTAGAGTCCGAGATAGAATCAGGGTTTATAACTATGATGCCTTAGCTTTTCTTCGAGAATTGGAAAATCATACTGGCAACGTTTTAGTATATCTTGATCCTCCCTATTACATGCAAGGGCAGCGCTTATATCTAAATTATTACACTCATAAAGATCATGAAATTTTGGCAAGTTATTTAGAAAATGTTCAAAATTTCAGATGGATTCTTTCATATGATAATGTGAGAGAAGTCCGAGAATTGTATCCCAATTTTAATTTATATAAGTTTAACTTAAAATATACTGCTCAAAACGTAAAGAATGGAAGTGAGCTATTAACCCACTCTGATAACATAGTGCTTCCGCCTTCTATGAAAATGATGATAAATTCGAAGTATATTCCAATTATACCAATTTAAACTAGAGGCAGCCTTTTTCGTGGGTTTCTTTACAGAAAAGTGCCGATATGCACGAAAAACAGAGCATGATTATGAAAATAGCTCTGTAAGCATTTGCCGGATATATCAGAGCTTTCTCGGTGACTGCCGCGTCTCGATATTCCAGAGTCCCGAAGGTCGGCACTCCGTAAACGTCCTTTGATATTTCCACAAGACGACTATTTGAACTTTTCAAGCACTTTCTCATCCCCCAGATACCAATGCCCGTTGCGCTGAACCCAGTAACACGGTTTCTGTGGATGCCATGTCATTCCGGCCTTGTATTTACCGATAACCTTAGCGTCTTTTCTGTTTTTACCTAGTATTATTCGATATATTTTCACATCTCCGGGAGAAAGCTTGGCCGTCTGAATGTATGCGCCCATTACACCAAGATAGGAATCAACTATTTTAGGCGTAGCGGCTTTTACCATTTCAGGATCAACATACGAACGGGCGTCTTTTATATTATTCTTCATAAGTGTCTCATAAAAGGCGATGTAACTGTCGGAAATTTCGGCTTTAGTTTGCGATTCAGACAATGAATCGCCGGTGGCAGACGGCTCTTCGTCAGAGAGAGGATTCGTGTCATTTTTTAATGCGTCTATCTTCTTTTTGATTTCCATTGCTCCATTTAAATCCCCCCCCTTCGTCCTCTTTTTTAAAAGCGCTTCATACTTCTTTATAGTGTCGTCGTTAAGCTTAGTAAGGGAAGCATCATACTTATTCTTCAGGGACTCCGCCTTCTCCTCGTACTGCTTTGTTATAGAATCCGTTTCAGAGTCGGAAGCATAAGAGACAACGCTAACGCATGTAACGACGCAAAAAGACAAAACTAATGTAGCATTCATGAAGTTTTTCATAGCATACCTTATCTTATAGCCAATACCCGCCAAATATAAAGTAGATTTATTGCCATATCTTGCCGGAGAAAATTTATCTAAAACTCAGAGAATTCCGATTCTTTTCATGGTGTCTTTTAACGTCTGAGCATTCTTTTCGCTCATGGGGCAGAGTGGAAGGCGGTATTCACCCTCTATAAGTCCCATATATGCCATAGCTGCCTTAACGGGGATAGGATTGGTTTCAATGAAAAGGTCTTTCATTAAGCGGTAATATTTCTTGTGCAGATCCATAGCTTCTGCAACATTTCCTTTAGCAAAGGCATCGACCATTTTCTTAATTTCGGCAGGAATCACGTTTGATGCCACACTGATTATACCCTTTGCGCCAACGGCCATCATAGGGATAGTAAGAGAGTCGTCCCCGCTCAATACCGTTATATCGCATTCGTCGAGTATCGCCGAAACTCTTTCAACACTGCCGCCTGCTTCTTTGACTGCGATGACATTCTGGTTCTTGCTGAGGCGCGCAATCGTATCAACACCGATTGCGACCCCGCTTCTGCCCGGAACATTATAAAGAACGATGGGAAGCCCGCCTTTTTCGGCTATTATCGAGAAGTGCCTGTAGAGTCCTTCTTGCGTGGGCTTGTTATAGTACGGAGTAACCTGGAGCGAAGCGTCGGCGCCTACCTTTTTGGCGGATTCCGTGAGTTCTATTGCCTCGGCGGTGGAGTTAGCCCCCGTTCCGGCGATAACAAGACAACGCTTCTTAGCTGTATTTATCACAGTTTCAATAACTTCCATGTGTTCTTCGATGGAAAGGGTGGGGGATTCCCCTGTGGTACCGACAGGAACTAAACCGTCAATTTTAGCAGCTATCTGCATTTCGACAAGCTCCTTGAGCTTCCCGAAGTCAACTGCTCCCTTGTTGAACGGCGTAACAATCGCGGTAAAAACCCCTTTCAACTCCATAACTAAATCCCTTTCCATA
Source organism: Lentisphaerae bacterium GWF2_45_14 (assembly GCA_001804785.1). Classification (GTDB taxonomy): domain Bacteria; phylum Verrucomicrobiota; class Lentisphaeria; order Victivallales; family GWF2-45-14; genus GWF2-45-14. Next base: position 9,102 of record MHBG01000053.1, on the reverse strand, counting down.
TTTTTTATTGCCTTCGCGCTTTCAGAATATCGGAAAAACTATCTGAGGTCATCTGTATTTATTTTTCCTCTGAAAACCTCCAGCGCGTTTCCTGACAGCTTTATCCGGCTTACAATATTATCTCTTGCGATTAATTCAACTCCGAGAACATCATTCTCAGTGGTAATAATTTCACAAGGGCCCTCTTTTTTGAAGAACTTGAAAAGGCATACGGCAACCGCTGCCGCGCCTGTCCCGCAGGCGGAGGTTTCGGCCTCCACGCCTCTTTCGTAAGTCCTTATATGCGCACATGATGAACTATCATCTACCAAGATAAAATCGACATTTGTACCGGCTGGCTTGAACGCGTCATGGTTTCGCAGCAAACGCCCCTGCCCCGCTACGTCAACTGCCTCCAGATTTTCAACCGGAACAACAGCGTGCGGAACGCCGGTATTTCCATAAAAAAGCCTTGTCCCGTCAATATTAAGTTCGCTGAAATCAAAGAGCAGGGGGATTTCTATTGTTGCTTTGTTTTTTTCTCCTACCTCGGTCCCCAATTTTCCGGCCGCGGTGGAAAAGCTCATCTTTGCCCCCGCCCCCATCTGCCTGAACGCGAATATAGTCGAGCAGCGAAGGCCGTTGCCGCACATTTCGGCTTCGGAGCCGTCCCTGTTAAATATTTTAAGTTCGATTAAACCGCTTGCCTTGTCGTCTCGCAACAGTATCAGTCCGTCTGCGCCGACCCCTCTTGTTCTCGAACATATCTTCTTAACGAATGCAGAATCACTCGGCCACACACGGTCATTGTCGCAAGCTATAATGAAGTCATTCCCTGCCCCGTTCATTTTTGTAAATTCGAGTTTCATAATTTTAAAATCCTGTTTTTACTTTATGAGGCCGGACTGCCCCCAGTAGAAAATGCCGGCTACCGCCCCTGTCATAAGCGTTACGAGCGTTGACCCGATCAGCGCCCTTACCCCAAGCTTTGAAAGCGTTGAAATTTTCGAAGGCGCCAGTGCCCCTATTCCGCCCACAAAGATTGCCATCGAGGCTATGTGCGAAAAACCGCACAATGCATAACTTATTATCAATACAGTTCTTGGATTGCCCCCTGCCCTGGAAAACGCCGCAAGATCCAGATAGGCCGGTATTTCAGTCAGAATTACCCTTTTGCCGAGCATGTCCGCCGCCGCGGGAACATCGCTCGCACTAACCCCCGTCAGGAACGCCAGCGGATAAAATATGTACGCCAGAAGCTTCTGGATTATTCTCTCCTGCCCCGTAACATGCGCGGCAATTCCCTGAACTATCCCAAGTATCCCGATAAAAGCTATCAGGGTAACTGCCACGCCTACAGCCAGCTTATATCCGGCATCTGCACCGGAAACGAGAGACTCCGTTGCGCTTTTCGCCTCCAGTTCAGGAGATACCTCACAGCTTTGCACGTTCGCCGTGAGCGGAACGGATGTTTCCGGCACCATCAACTTGGCTATAACGAAGCTCGCCGGTATCGAAATCATCGAAGCGCTTATCAAATGACCCGCTATCGCAGGAAATGTATCCGAAAGAAACGAAACATAAAGAGCCATTACGCTTGAAGCCACCGTAGACATTCCGGTGACCAGTATAAGAAAAAGCTCCGAATCTGTCATGTCCTTTATGTAAGGCCTGACAGCCGTGGCCGACTCTATCCCCGCGAATATGTTTGACGCGGCGCAGAGCGACTCTGCTCCACTCGTCCGCAGCGTGGACGATATTATCCTAGCCAGAAACTTTACCACGGACGGAATCACCTTTATGTAATGCAGAAACGCCATCAGGCTGGAAAAAACGATTATAAATGGAAACACCTGAAATGCCAGGATCATTCCCTGCGGAGAATCTTTCTTGCCGAGTTCGCCGAATACGAAGATTATTCCTTCCCTGGAAAACTCCAGCAGATTTGTAAATATATCGCTAAAAACCAGGAATAGCCCTCTAAATGCCGGAACACAGAAGAGGAACGCAGCCAACATGAACTGGAGAATTATTCCTCCGATAACTGGTCGCCAGTTTATTTTTCTTCTGCTTGAGCTGAGAAGCCATGCAAAAAGACAAAAAGAAAAGAAACCCGCCATGCTTGTAAGATTTTCCATGCCCATATCCCATAATTCTGCTTATACTAGAAGCTGAATTTAGGTTTCCGAACCCCTTTTTCAATCATCTTCTCCCGAAAACATCAAATAAAATTAGTGATTAAACTTTACATTTCGGCTTCCTCGGCTAACTTATCTGCCTGTCGTCAGGAATGTCCCGGTAGCTCAGAGGATAGAGCATCTGCCTTCTAAGCAGATGGCCGTTGGTTCGATTCCAACCCGGGACACCATTTTTACAAGCCTCAGATTAGCCTCAAAACTTTCATTACTCCCGTTTATTGGATTCGTATCTTTGGGGGACGGCTACTGTCGTACCGGCGGGTGGACGTGCTTGGCAAAGCGGCGTAGACTGCCTTTTTTACATTTTCTTCAAAAAAAGTTCGAAAACAAAACAGATTCTATGCAAAACCCCGTACAGTTAATGTGCCGGATGATATTACATCATTTATTTAAAGGTATAATCACTTCGCACCAGTGTTCATTACGGTCGTCAGTAAGAGGGATGGTCTTGTCAATTTGCTCAATGCCATCCAGGACTACGCGCATTTCAGCATCTGCGGAAGGTATTTGCCGTACCGTGATGTGGTAGACCATTTCCCTGTAGCGGTAGTGCATTTTGAATTCTTCCCAATCAGCGGGGAGGCACGGAGAGAAGCGCAGTTTATCCACTTCAAGCTTAAGTCCCAGGAGTGATTCAACGATTAGCCGGTACATCCAGGCAGCCGAGCCGGTGTACCATGTCCAGCCGCCGCGGCCGGTATGCGGAGAGGTTGCATAGACGTCGGCGGCAACGACATAAGGTTCCACTTTGTAGATGCCGGCTGCTTCGGGTGTTTTTGCATGATTTACCGGGTTGATCATGTTAAAGATATCCCATGCACGATCTTTTTCCCCCATCCTGGCGAAAGCCATTGCCGACCATACAGCCGCATGAGTATATTGTCCGCCGTTTTCCCTGACGCCAGGAACGTAGCCTTTAATGTAGCCAGGATTAAGTTCCGACTTGTCGAAAGGCGGGTCAAGAAGTTGGACGAGGTCATATTCGCGCCGGACAAGGTGCTCGTCAACGGCATCCATTGCCATGCGTGAACGCTCATGATTTCCCGCTCCGGAAAGGACAGACCAGCTCTGAGCAATTGAATCAATCCGGCATTCAGGATTAAGTGACGAGCCAAGCGGCGAGCCATCGTCGAAATAAGCGCGGCGATACCATTTGCCGTCCCATCCATTTTTATCAATATTAAGGCGCAATTCCGATGCTTCATGTTTACAGCGTTCTGCGAACGGTTCGTCGCCATGCGCGGTTGCAATTCCGGAGAAATTCATGAGTACGTCGTAGAGAAAAAATCCCAGCCAGACGCTTTCTCCTTTGCCATGTTCGCCCACCAGATTCATGCCGTCGTTCCAGTCGCCTGAGCCGATGAGCGGCAGGCCGTGTTCGCCGAATTTAAGTCCATTCATTATTGCGCGGACACAGTGTTCGTAAAGACTTGCCACTTCAGAGGAGCGTACGGGCAGATCGTAATAAGAATCTTCATCCGCTTTTACCGGGCGGCCCTGAATAAAGTGAACCTGCTCATCAAGTAAGCTTGTGTCCCCGGTGATAGAAACGTAGCGGCATGTCGCAAGTGGCAGCCAGAGATAATCGTCGGAACAGTGCGTACGCACGCCGCGATCTGCGGGAGGATGCCACCAGTGCTGAACATCTCCTTCTATAAATTGACGGCTTGCGCAGAGGAGCAAGTGTTCGCGTACGAGATGCGGCCTGGCGTGAATAAGCGCCATTGCGTCCTGCAGTTGATCGCGGAAACCAAATGCGCCGCCCGACTGGTAGCTTGCACTTCGCGCCCAGAGCCGACAGGCCAGCGTCTGATACAGCAGCCAGCCGTTTGCCAGCACGTTCACGGCAGGATCGGGCGTTTCCACGTTCACGGCACCGAGGGTATGCGTCCAGTGCTGCCAGACCACGTCGAGAGCGCCGCGCGCAGTGGTTGAGCCTCGGAAGCGATTGACTAGATTTCTGGCATCATTGGTGTCCCGTCCTGCGCCGAGCCTGAATACGATTTCGCGTTCTTCGCCGGTGCGCAGGTCAAATTTTACCTGAATTGCGGCGCAGGGATCCAGCGCGGCTCCGACCTTGCCGGACAGACGCGTGCGTGTCATCGCGGCAGGAGCTTTCAATGTTCCGTTGCGTCCGAGGAATTCCATTCTGTCGCCGCTTACTGTACGAGTATTATCGTCCACGTCGAAGAACGCAGTCCGGTCGCGGAACTCGGTATTGTATGGGTTGCGTGCAAAGAGAGCGCCACTGTCCGGATCAATTTCTGTGATTACATGCATGGTTGATTTAGCACGCAGGTCGCCAAGCACCAATTCTGCATATCCGGTTGCGGAAAGACGACGATCCTGACCTGATTCGTTGCGAATTTTGAGTACCGTGAACTTGACCGCGGCATCCAGGGCAACGTAAACCCACATCTCTGAACGGATGTCGTTCTCAGTGTGTTCAAAGACGCTGTACCCGAATCCGTGCCGGGTGACGTAAGGAGTCGCGCCCCGACAGGGCAGAGGAGTCGGCGACCAGAAGTTGCCGCGCTCTTCATCTCGGATGTAAAATGCTTCTCCTCTCGAATCGCTTACGGGATCGTTGCCCCACGGAGTAATGCGAAACTCATGGGCATTCTCGCTCCAAGTATAGGCAAGTCCGCTTTCTGAAACAATGGTGCCGAACTGCGGATTTGCCAGCACGTTCACCCAGGGTGCGGGAGTAAGCTGTCCGTGTGCGGTGGTAATAACGTATTCACGTCCGTCAGGGGTGAATCCGCCCAGTCCGTTATAAAACGTCAAATCATTACGCGGCAGTGGCGCTGTCTCCGGAACCTCCGAGTGTGGATGCCGTATCGGAACTGTAAGGAGAGGCACGGTGACTTTTGCTGGACTGCGTCCACTTATCTGATCCGCAAGAGTTCCCCGGCTGTCACTGAGGATGACGCGGGCGACTGTCTGAATCAGAACGCGGTCCTCCTCGGCTATCCGGTCAGCGGGCCTTACGAAAATACCGCCGGGCCTGTCAGTCACGTTGGTTTCGATACCTGCTGCAATCAGGCCCATAATCTGATCGTGGAGGAGCTGCCGGTAGCCGGCGCGGTCTTCGTTCCAGATAAGCAGGTCAACCGCAAGTCCTTTCAGATACCAGTAGGCGTGGGCCTGCACGAGCTGGCGCACCAGTTCGATATTGGCGGGATTTTCAATCTGCAGGAGCACAATCGGTAAATCGCCGGAAATACCATAACCCCAAAGGCCGGATTGTTCCCTGCAATTTTTCATAATGATGCCTGGTGCTGCACGCCGCGAGGCGTTGGCGTAGATTATCGAGGAGGCGAGACGTCCATAGAGTTGCGCATCGGCCTCTGATACGTTGAGCTGGCGTAGCAATACCTGTCCATGAGTCCATACAAGATCGAAGACACGATCCTCGATGCGCCTGTCCTGATATTTTTCAACCAGACTTAATGCTGCCTCACGGGTTTCTCCGATACCGGTAACCATGTTTATCGTTGCCGATTCTTCCGGGTCAAGAGTTATCCGGCAGCGTATGGCGACAATCGGATCAAGCACGGAGCCTTCACTGTCAGATAAATCGGATGCTCCGCTCATCGCCTGCGGATTGACGGTGGTGTTTCCGCGTCCGATAAAGCGCATGCGATCAGTCTCATAGGAGACGTTTTCAATCGTGGCGGCCTGCACAGCCATCAGATGCAGCATACATGGCGACTCTTCGTTCCGGGAGCGTGGTCGGCGGGTGCAGAGAATTGCATGTTGATTGCGTATGATTTCGGTCTGCACAAAGAGATTGCTGAAGGCCGGATGCAGTGCATCGGCGGCAGACGGAGCCAGAACAACTTCCGCGTAACTGGTAACGTCTACCGTCCTGCGCGTCCGAGCGCGGTTGGTGATGCGGACACGGCGCAGTTCAATGTCATCCTCGGGTGAGACTGCGATTTCTGTGTGGGTGTCATAGTCGTGTTCGTGGCCGCGGAATTCTGCCCGCCCCTCTGAAAATATCGCTTCAAAATGCTTTGCCCGCTTGAGAGTCGGCTGATATGAGGTTGACCAGAACGCCTTGCTTGACACGTCGCTGATGTAACAGAACGTTCCCCAATTGTCGCAGGTGCTGTCTTCGCGCCAACGGGTAACTGCAAGATCCTTCCAGCGAGTGTAACCGCCGCCGGAATTGGTAACCATTACATGGTATCTGCCGTTTGAAAGCAATTGTAGTTCTGGATTAGGCGTATCGGGGCTGCTAAAAACGCGTATCGGTGTTTCTGTTGTACTGAAGGCTATATTCTGTTCGGCCAGCTTGGTTGTATGCGCATAGAATGCCGTAGCTTTAGGAATTTGCTCCTGAAGCAGCAGCATGGTAGCCTGAAATAAGGAATTCGATTCAAAGCGCTTCTGCATCGGGCGGTCCAGAAGCAGATATGCCAAAGATAGAAAACTCATTCCCTGATGATGTGCCATAAAGGATCGGACCACGACTTTTGATTGTCCGCGCGAGAGGCGTGACGGCGTGTAGTCGATTGCTTCATAAAAGCCATATCTTGCTTCAATACCTTCAGCGGCAAGCCGTTCAAGGTTCAGACATGCCTCTCCCGGCGCCACCATCAGTGCCAGCGCCGAGGCATAGGGTGCAATCACCAGATCCTCGGAAAGCCCGCGCTTGAGTCCCAGCCCTGGCACTCCGAACGCCCGGTACTGATAGTTAAGTTGAACATCGATGGCATTATACCCGCTTTCTGAAATACCCCATGGCACAGCGCGTTTTCTTCCATATTTGATCTGCCTGTCCACTGCAGCTTTACAGGTCTGGTCGAGAAGCGTGTTTTCGTAAGTCGGCATCACTAATAGCGGCATCAGGTATTCGAACATCGAACCGCTCCAGGAAAGGAGAATCGGTTCTCCTCCGGCGATTGTGAGAAGGCGTCCCAGAGCGAACCAGCTTTCCTGCGGCACTTGTCCATGCGCAATTGCCACAAAATTTGAAAGTCGCGCTTCTGAAGCCAGAAGATCGTAGTAACTTGAGTCGCGCCGGCGTTCGCCGACATTGTAGCCGATAGACATCAGATGGCGTTTCTCGTCGAAAAGAAAGTCATATTCCATACGGGAGAGCGCATCGCATTTCAGGGTAAGTTCCTCGATAGCCGCAATCCTTGCTATTGCGCGTTGTCCGGCTGTTGCGATGAGGGATTGGAAGGCATTTTCCGACGGGAGTTTTATCGCCATTGCCGCCAGCTCGCGCAGTGTAGGAATATCATTGAGTCTGGAAAAATCCGAGGGAATGTTTTGAGAAGATAAAAGTTCTGTCCACGGAGCAAGAAAAGTCAGCTCGTCAAGAGCATCCTGACATTGCCTGACGAGGGAGCTGGACCATCGTCTCAACTCGCTTTCCGGGTCGGCTTCAAGAGCTTCAATATCGGCGGCGGCCGCCGTAGCAGATTTTAATATCTGCTCAAGGCAACGCCTTGAAGCCGTGAGCGTGGCGGGTTTGGAACTGGTTGCGAACTCCATATCATGCTGGAGTTGAGTTAGCCGAAAAGGTGCATATAGCTCCGGCGTCTTTGCCGCTGTATCCGCGAGAATTCCGAGTGTGTCGCTCATGCTTTCAAACAGGCGCGGACCCAATATTTTATGATCGGTAAGTTCGAGCAGTCCCGGACGCAATGTCAGCAAATGGCCTGCAAGGTTTCCGCTGTCTACCGATGAAATGTAGTGTGGCGGCAGCGGCTTCAGGGATCGCGTGTCGTACCAGTTGAAAAAATGCCCCTGATGCCGTTCCAGAGTTTCCATAGTGCCAAGTGTTTTTGCGGTACGTTCGATGAGTTTTCCGGCCGGAATGGTGCCGAAATCGTATGCTGCCAGATTCGCCAGCAGCGCAATTCCCATATTGGTAGGCGATGTACGGTGCGCTATCACGGCAACGGGATGCTCCTGATAGTTATCCGGCGGCAGCCAATTATCTTCCGGCCCCATGAAGGTCTCGAAGAACGACCATGTTTTCCGGGCAAGTTTCCGCAGGAAAAGAGTTTGATCCACCGTCAGCTTTTCCCGGCGGCGAACGAGCGGGCGACTGAGCCACCATGCAATGAGCGGAGAAAAAAACCAGAGTCCCGATATGGGAACTGCCACAAACAGCACATCCGTTTTGAATACCGCAAGCGTACTCACTGATGCAACAGCAATAAGCGGGCCAATCCACATACTCCGGCACGTGCCGACGAGATCCGTCCGGCTGTCTTGCACCGAATCGCTCGAGGGATTCCATTGAAGCAGCCGCTTATGCGAGAACAGCATTCGCCAGGCAACCCGCAATATGGCGTCAAGACTGAAAAATGCTTCGTACGGCAGGCATGACAGCGTGAATGCGGCCTGAATAAACTGCCGACGGGCCGAGCGAACTGCCGCAGAGAGGTGCTGACCGATAGTTATGTCGCTAGGCCGCTGAAGTATACCCAGAACCGAAATTATTAAAGAAGGAATAAGGATGATGCCGACTACTGCTAATGTCCAGACCCAGGCGGGCCTCAGCACTGCCCATCCCAGAAGAATAAGGACTGTTAATGCCGGAGCCGTCAGACTGCGGCGCAGATTGTCGAGTATCTTCCAGCGCGACAATATCGAAATAGGATTCTTCCGTATCCGTTTGTCGAGACCGGGAACACCCGGCAATATCCAGCGGGCAATCTGCCAATCGCCGCGAATCCAGCGATGCCGACGATTCACATCCGCACTGTAGCTGGACGGGTATTCCTCGTACAGTTGCACATCGCTCAAAAGCCCGGACCTGGCGTAACAACCCTCCAGAAGATCGTGGCTGAGTATCTTATTTTCGGGAAAACGTCCGTCCATTGCCCGCTCGAATGCATCGACCTCATAAATCCCCTTGCCGATAAACGAGCCTTCTCCGAACAAGTCCTGATAAACATCC
>MHBG01000052.1 GCA_001804785.1 Lentisphaerae bacterium GWF2_45_14 | reverse complement strand
TCTCATCATTTCCTTCAGGTGTTCTTTGGCGCCGCTGAATGACCTTGCGACAAAAGAACAGTCTTCCACAATGGCTAAAGCAATGGGGTTGATCGGCAGGGATTTCACGCCATGTATCTGTATTCCGGTCACGAAACCCAGATCAGAGGTCGGTGAAGCCTGCCCCTTGGTCAATCCGTAAACCTGATTGTCATGAACTATCGCTTTTATTCCGATATTCCGCCGGAGTGCGTGAATGAAATGATTGCCGCCTTCTCCGTACATATCGCCATCTCCCGATGTCACAAGCACTTCCAGTTTGTGGTTGGCCAGCTTGATCCCGGTCGCGGCAGGCAAAGCCCGTCCGTGAAGACCGTTGAAGACATTGACCTTGAGATAGTGCGGCATTTTTGCGGCCTGCCCTATTCCTGAAACAAGGACCAGGTTGCTTTTGTCGGGATATGTTTCATTCAATACCTCTTTCAGTGTTTCAAGAATATGGTAGTTACCGCATCCCGGACACCATGCCGGATGTTTATCAGCTTGTGAAAGTTTCATTTTTCAAGCTCCCCGATTATGAATTCCGAAGTAAACGGAAGGCCATCGTAACGTGTAATCAGATCACATTCCCCGGCAAATCCATGTTCTCTGAGAAGCGACAGGAACTGTCCGCTGTAATTTCCTTCGACAACAATGAGCCGCGTTTTCTTTTCAAGAAGTCTTGAAACCTGGAGTATATCCAGAGGCCAGACTTGGGAGTAGTGAAGCAGGGCAGTCTTCCGGCCTGCCGCATTAATACTGTCCACAACCTCCCGGCACGGGCCATATGTCGAACCCCAGCAAATGAAAACCTGTTCGGCATCAGCTTCTCCATAATATTCTGGCTGAACTAGCTGCGATTTCAGGACATTCATCTTAGACATTCTCTTCCGCTGCATTTCGTTTCTTATTTCGAGATCCTCCGCAAGATGGCCGTCTGCGCCATGCTCGTCACTGTCACAGATGACCAGGCTCTTTCCTCCCGGAATTGCCCGAGGCGAAATCCCGTCCGGACTTGGCATGTAGCGTTTGTAATTTTCGTCCGCATTTTCAACGATATGCCGATTTACCGGATTATATTCTTCGTTCAAGCGTCCGATATTCTTCTGGATGTCCTGAAGATACTGATCCGTAAGAATGATGACGGGTCCCTGAAATTCATGTGCCGTTTCAATGGCTTTTCTGGTCAGATCATAGCACTGTTGTATTGTCCCGGGTGCGAAAACTGCACGGACAAATTCGCCATGCCCCGCATTGATTGCGAATTTGAGATCCTCCTGCCCAGTTCTTGTCGGTAAGCCTGTCGCAGGCCCCGGACGCTGTGCGATAACAATTAGAATCGGCAATTCCATCATTCCGGCAAGAGAAAGTCCTTCGCACATCAGCGCGAATCCGCCTCCGCTTGTTGTCGTCATAGCAGGAACTCCGGCATAAGCAGCTCCGCAAATCATATTCACGGCAGCTATTTCATCTTCGGCCTGCTCAACAACAATTCCATATTTGTCGGACAGCGCGGCAAGTCCGGCAAATGTCGCGGTTCCGGGCGTCATCGGATATGCGCTTACCAGTTTGATTCCCGCAACCGCCGCAGATAACGCAATCGCGGAAGCCCCTGATGAGTATTCCCCTGATGCATTCTTGGAAACGGGCGACTCGATTTTCAACGATCTCCGGTTTGCTTCGGAATAACCTCTTGACGCGCACTTGAGGTTTTTCCTGACAATGTCTTCCCCCTTTTTCCGGAACTCTTTTTTAAAATATGCGAAAAGGGAATCCGGTGAATATCCCAGCAGTGCGAAAATCGCACCGGCAGCCACGGAATTCGCCATTATCACCGAACCGGAAACTTCCTTTGCGATTTCATCGAAGTTCAAATACAGGGTTTGTTTTTTGTCTTCGCCGTTTCCGTTGTAAATAATGATACCGTCGGGACTTGCATATTCCCCGAGAATCTCCATGGCTTCCATTGAAAGAGCTACGGTCACGTCAGCCTCTTTTTTCAATGCGAAAAGTTCGGAATCGGAAATCCTTATATCGAACCAGTTCAGCCCGCCTCTTATCCGGGACATATAACTTTTCCCGGTAAAGACGTGCAACCCTGTGTCAGACAAAGACCCCGTCAGCATTTCACCTGTTGACACAAGTCCCTGTCCCGCTTCTCCGCCTATTCTTATATTCAGATCCATGATTATCTCATGCGTTTAGTGTTTTTAGAAAATTCAGGGCAGCTTCATAGTCGGGTTCCTGCGTTATTTCAGGGACAAGCTGCGTATATGCGATTTTCCCGTTACGGTCTATTATGACCACCGATCTGGCAAGGAGCCCGGCCAGTGGGCCGTTTATCATTCTGATGCCGTAGCTGTTGCCGAAGTCGCGATTCCTCAGTTCAGAGACAGGCATTACGTTTTTGATGCCTTCGATTTCGCAGAATCTCTTGTGCGCAAATGGCAAATCAAGTGAAACGCAGAGGACTTTTGCATTTTCGAATCTCGATGACTCGACGTTGAATCTGCGCACGGACGCCGCGCAAACTGATGTGTCTATGCTCGGGAATATATTCAGGACGAGCACTTTGCCGGCAAAATCCTCAAGCGTCACGTCTGAAAGATCTGTTTGGGTAAGAATGAAATCCGGAGCGATACTTCCTTTGCCAGGAAGTTCCCCGGAGATTTTAACCAATGTACCTTTTAAAGTCACAGTATTCATTTTTATCACCTCGGGTTTTATTTGAATGACGTAAATTTATCTTTGGCTGCCTTGCATAACGGGCATGTATCCGGTTTATTTGGATGCAGGAGTTAGCTGAGGGGCCTTTGTAATTTCGACACCCATGTCCTGAAGTTTTTTGATATATTTGTCAGGGTCTTTATTTATCTCATTGATGCAGTCCGAACAACAGACATAAATTCTGTATCCTTTGACATCGACATACAGTGATTTGTTTACCGCACCCCCCATCACGGGACACATTGTCTGAGGCTTAAGAGAGGCGGATTCTTTCTCATTGTCCGTCTTGACAGAAGAGGTACTTGCAGCCGTCTCTTCCGATGATTTCTCCTTATCTTTTTTACATGAAGCAAGTCCCCCGGCGCAGACTAAAATAATTAACAGCGCTAAGATCCGGGACCGCGACAATTTTTTGCTCGAAAAATTCATATTCGACTCCCTTTAGATATGGTTATGCTGACCTAAAGAAGAAATCATGCCAATGTTCGACCAATTGATTTTTTTGAGGCTGTTGTAATTCTGTTTAAGGATGCGTTTGAGGTTGTTTTAGAAGAAATGTTCCATTATGAAACAGTCAAACTGCGTCGCTGTGTTATGATCCCCCGGGTTATGCTTTTTTCTGAAAAAATCAAAAGCTTCATCTATTCAGATACTATTGAATCTCCTTCCTGAAATATCAGCAGTTGGAACCGATTTGTTTTTCTCAGCTGAAGCTATAATTTATTTGATTTCAAAGGAATAAGTGCTGAATCTGATGTCTAATACTTTCAAAAACCGTTGCCCTTTAAACAACCCTCTTATTACTTCCTCCCAAAATGCCTTGGCTTCTCTTTCATCTCTGAATTTAAGTTCCGGATATTTAGATACGAGGTAATCCCAGTAATATATACAGCAAAAGCGTCAAGTAAAAATGGTTGGCAATGAGAGGAAAGGATGTTATAATGAAAAGAAATTTGACTTTTATGCGTCGAGAATCTAGCTTAAGCCTTTTGAGAATTGAATTTTTAAGCTATAGAAGAGGTCATATATACCATGAGAAATACATTTCTTCCCTTTTCGAAACCTTCTATAACCGAGGATGATATCGCCGCCGTTGGCGACGTGCTTCGCTCCGGCTGGATAACCACAGGCCCGAAAAATGCCGAGTTCGAGAAGCATTTCTGCGAATATACGGGTGCGCCTAACTCCGTGGCGCTGGCATCCGCGACCGCCGGAATGCACATACTTTTCAAGGCGCTCGGACTCAAAGAGGGCGACGAAGTCATAACCCCCTCCATGACCTGGGTCTCAACCGTGAACCTTATCTGCCTCGCCGGCGCGACTCCCGTTTTTGCCGATGTTGATAAGGATACTCTTCTCCTGAAAGCCGAAACGGTGGAAAAGCTGATTACCCCCAGGACTAAGCTAATAATCCCAGTCCATTTTGCGGGCGCACCGGTCAATCTCGACCCTATTTTTACCCTTGCTTCAAAACATGGCATCAGAGTTATCGAGGATTCCGCGCACGCCGCCGGGACCTTTTATAAAGGAAAACAGGTGGGATACAGGGGGACATCCCTCTTTTCGTTTCATCCTATTAAGAATATAACCACGGGCGAGGGCGGTATGTTCTGCTCCGATGACAAGGAACTTACCGACAGGATCCGCCGCCTCAAGTTCCATGGTCTTGGCGCCGATGCCTATGACAGGAAAACGCAGGGACGTTCTCCGCATGCCGAAGTCCTTGAGCCAGGCTTCAAATACAACCTTACCGATATTGCCGCCGTTCTCGGAGTGAGACAGCTTGCCCGGCTCGATGAATTCAACAAAAAACGCACGGACATCGCTAAACTCTATTTCGAAAAACTAGCTTCGATAGAGGAAGTCCGTCTGCTTAAGGATCCGTCCGGATATGACTTCGTTCACGCCAGGCATCTTTTTATTATAAGAGTCGATACCCCGAAAATAAATCGTGACCTCTTTATGGAAAAGCTTAAAGCGGAAAATATAGGTACGGGCCTTCACTTCAGGGCGGCCCATACTCACAAATACTACCGTGAGAACTTCAAAATCGAGAAGGGTTCTCTCGAAAATACTGAGTGGAACTCTGAAAGAATGTGCTCAATCCCGCTCTTTCCTGACATGAAGCCGGAAGATGTTGACGATGTTGTAAACGCGATAAAGAAAGTCATTGCCAATGCGTGATTCTGAAGTATACCGCCGAGTGGCAGCAGACAAAAATCCTGCCTCCACTGTGATATTCTGGATGGCGGCATTTTTCACTGTCTTCTGGGTGCTGGGCTGCCGTTCGTTAGGCGGTTCAGAAGACCGATGGGCGGAGATCAGCAGGGGGATGCTTATCACCGGCGATTTCTTCCATCCCTTCATAAATCACGAGAATTATTTTGACAAGCCCCTTCTTAGTTACTGGTTAATCTCCGCGCTCTCCTATGCTTGCGGATTCATCAACGAGTGGACCGTGAGACTTCCTTCCGCCGTCAGTGCTCTCGTCTCCCTCTGGGCGCTCAGGCGCCTGGGCGCAAAGCTTTGGGACAAGAGTACCGCAAATATAGCGTCATGGATAATGCTTAGTAGTCTTGGGTTCATCTTCTGGGCGCGCAAGGCCGATGCCGTTATGGAGAATATGGCCGCAATAATTTTGGCCGTAACATGGTTTTTTGAGAGGAAGGATAAGCCTGGCTTCATTAGTTATATGGTTTTTTATGCGATATGCTTTATCGGCGCGCAGGCTAAAGGGCTTGCCGCCGTCGTTATTCCGGTTGCAGTCATAATCCCTTTGCTGCTCAGGGATAAAACGTGGAAGAAGCATTTCAGAATCTCGAATTTCGCAGCTCTCGCCATCGGCGCTCTCCTCTATCTTATTCCCTTCGTTTATGCAGGGATGACTCGTCCCGACGCTTCGCCGGGAACGCTTTCTTCCGAAATAAGCGGTCTTCTTAACGGCGACAGATCCAGCGGACTTTACATGGTCTTCCGCGAGAACATAGAAAGATTTTTCACCCCATTTGATCACAAGGAACGCTTTTATGTATATTTTATTCATCTTCCGAGAATAATGGCCCCATGGACTCTGCTTTTTGTCGCGGCTCTCGCGACGTTCTTCATTGACTGGAAGAGGCTCGACCCGAAAAAGCGCTGGCTTCTCGATGCAGTTATAATAATATTCCTTATATTTACGGCATCAGGCTCCAGAAGATGGTATTACATACTTCCGATATTGCCCTTCTGTTCACTGATGACAGCCGTTTTTATCGCCGAGGGCCACCACGATAAACTCAGGAAAACTGCTTTATTGATAACCGGAATTACCATACTCGCGGTCGCGGCGGCTATGTTGATAAGCCCCGTGCTCTGGCTTTTAGCCGCAAAAATGAAAGGATTCACTCCGCCGTATGTTCTTTATTTTTCGATTCCAATAGCAGGGATTATCGCCAGCATCCCGTGGTTTATCCGGAAGTCAATGCCGGGCCTTCTTTCCGAATTGACAGGGCTTCCGCGTCTTTTTACCCCCTATGCCCTTTCAATTTTCGCGATAATGGCCTTTTCCTTTGTGATTCTTCTAAATGACTTTGACGCATTGAGGACGGAAAAATCTTTTGCCCTCGAACTGAAAGAACTTTCATTAGATGTCGAACCATCCAGAGTGTGCTTTTTTATCAAAGTGTCGCCAGCGGTTCTCTTTTACATGGACAGGCTTTCGGATGTTAGCGTAGCTCCTAATTCCGGAGCCGTTGAAAAGTTTATCACCGCGACTGACGGCTTCTTCCTTACGCAACGCAAATTTCTTGAAGACCTTCCTGAAAATATCGCCGCGGAAATGAAAAAGAACCCCGATATCGCCGAGAAAACATATCCCTGGGAATCAAAAAAAGAAATTTCCGGAAAGTTCCTGGGCATACGCACCACTCGTTTGCGCTGAACTTTTTTCGGATTCAATTTGAAGAAAATGCTCTTTGTAGTATCGTAAAAAGAACTTAATGCAAGAATAAAAAAATGATGAATAAAGACAATAATTTTGTGTCGGTTGTGATTCCCGTGTTTAACGAGGAACCCGTATTGAATGAGCTTATCGAGCGCAGTCTCAATGCATGCGAAAGCTCAGGCTGTCCATTTGAAATAATATTCGTGGATGACGGCAGCTCAGACCGTTCTGTCGAGATACTTTCAGCAGCTTCTGAAAAACATCCGGACAAGATCGTTACCTGCGTTCTTAACAGGAACTACGGACAGCATTCCGCTATAATGGCCGGTTTTTCGGAGGCGCGCGGCGAGATAATCATTACTATCGACGCTGATCTGCAGAACCCGCCGGAAGAAATTCCCAAACTGATAAGTAAAATGCTCGAAGGCTACGATGTCGTGGGGACCGTCAGGAAAAACCGAAAGGATACTCTTTTTCGGAAAATAGCTTCGAGGATTGTTAACCGTGCGGCGCGGATTGCCACCGGCGTGAATATGCATGACTACGGCTGCATGCTGAGGGCTTACCGCAGGCACGTTGTTAAGGCGATGATGATGTGTCACGAACGAAGCACCTTTATTCCCGTACTGGGCAACAGCTTCGCACGCAATACATGCGAGATTGACGTAGAGCACAGCGCCAGGGCGGCAGGCGAGTCAAAATACAGCCTATGGAATCTGATAAACCTTCAGTTCAACCTTCTTACAAGCATGACTACTTTTCCGCTCAGGCTCCTGAGCGTTGTAGGGTCGATGATTTCCGCTATGGGGGTAGGATTTGGCCTCCTCCTGCTTGTACTGAGAATTATTTACGGCAATAGATGGGGTATGGAAGGCGTATTTACCTTATTCGCCATCCTCTTTATCTTTATAGGGGCTCAGTTTGTCGCTATGGGCCTTCTCGGAGAGTATATAGGCAGGATTTACAACGATGTAAGGGCGCGGCCCAGATTCTTCGTTCAGGAAATCAAGGGCCGCAAATAGGACGCAGTTAACTCATAGAATTCAGAATTTAAAATCACGTGCGGTATGAAAACACGTGATGATATTTTCAATACTTGTATCGGGCTGGATTACGTTTGACGGGAAAACAACCAGTCCTCCATTGTACCCACAGCTTATTATGAGGTCCTCGACTTCTTGTCTGACATCATCCGGAGAGCCGAACGGGAGGGTCTTCTGAAGGCTTATCCCGCCGTGTATCGTTATTTTGTTTCCATATTTCTTTTTTACTTCGCGCGGGTCCATGCACTCCGGTTGTATTGGATTTATCACGTCGAACCCTATCTCGATAAGATCATCCATGAGGTCTGATACATTACCATCACTGTGAATGAAGAAGAATAAATCGGGCTTTATTTTTCTGCATTTTTGGATAAGTTTTGCGAGTCTTGGCTTATCAATCTGCCGCCATGATTCGGGGCCCATGATTATCCTGTCCTGCATGGCAATGTCGCCTGTGACACATATCATATCGACGCCGGCAGTCGCCATCCGCATCATCATTTCCGTAAATACCTCATAGGCTCTATCATAAATATATTCAAGTATCTCGCGGTTGATAAGATAATCCATCAGTACATTGTCCATGCCCCTGAGGAGCCACGCCGTCTTGTAAGGATTTTCTATGCCGCTTTGTACGAATAAACCTTTTTCTTTCAGTTCTTTTACTTGTGACTCGCAGTTTTCCGGCATGACGATATCGTCAATGGTAGGGAATTTGTATTTCTTTACGTCTTCTATGGTTTCGGCATTCTGAAGAGGGCCCGATATCCATTCCTCGTACCAGTCGCCTTCGCCGAGCCGATGCCGTACGCCCCATTCATTTTCATAAGTTTTTTCATCGAGCCATATAGCCCTTCTGCCGGGAAGTCCGCCGGGTCTTTCCGTCGCTTTCTTTTCGAATTCGGGAAAGTTGATTCTAGGCCCAATCCCTGCCCAGCCTTCTATCCCGAGCTCCTGAAGCACATCCTCCCAGTTGTCTGTCTTGTAGTATTCCAGTAGGTGTTTCTGCACCTCCGGGTGGAACCAGCCGTAGGTTGGGGGTCTGTCCGGACGTTCGTGCTTGAATGTTTTTATGATTCTTTCGCGTGCGTTCATGATGTCTCCTCTTGGTTTATTTATATAATAATGTTTTTTTATGCTTCTTAAATGGAAATAATTGACATTTGTTTGTATAATATTGACATTATGAAAAGCTATGTCAGGCACATGAAGTTCGAGCACAGTCCTCAGATGCTGGAAATCTCATATGAGGGGAGGCGTTATTCTTTTTCAGTTCTTAATTCAGGAACCGAACTTATCGGAAGGTCGTCCCGAAAACTCGTCAGGCCTTACGATAAGTATCAGCATTCTCACAGGGTTTATCATATCGTTCTCTACTGCGAAGGAGAGACGCAGTTTCTTATTGATGATAAAATTTTTGAAGCCTCGCCCTGTATGCTTGCGATGACGGGCCCCGGCGAAAAGCACTGTTTTTCTGCGGGCTTGTGTGCGCGCGATAAACTGATTTACAAATGCTTCAGCTTTATTCTGGAAGGCGATACGGAAGACGATGCGCTGCAAGTTCCCGTACATGAGCTTTTTTCGCTTTATTTCGGTAACTCTTTTGTGAAGAAGGATTTTCCCGTAATGCTCAATAAAAGACTTTTCAGCAGAGCGGCCGGATTTATCGATGAAATAACCGAGCGCCTGATTGATAACGACCAGACAGCCGCATGCTCCTCAATAATTAACTTTATGGGATTTTTGGCGACTTCATTTTTCCTTCAGGAAAAGAAAAGATTCGGGGATGATGAAAGCTCGCTGTTGAAAATCAAAAACTTCATCGAGAAAAACTTTTCGGAAAAACTCAGGATAAGTGATCTTGCGAAACTCTCGGGACTTTCGGGAGAATATATTATAAGGAGTTTCGGCAGAAAATATATGGTAACGCCTATGGCTTATCAGATGGAATTGAGAATAAAGGCTGCTCGTTCGATGCTTGTCGCCACAAATTTAAGCGTCGGCGAAATCGCTGCCCGGACTGGATTCAACGATATATATCACTTCTCGAAATCGTTCAGGAAATATTGCGGCTGCACTCCGAGTAATTACAGAGCCGCAGCTTTTCTCGTATAATTATTTACCGAGGGCTTTTTTCAGGGTCGGGAGGATGGTTTCGGCCATGCGCAGAAAACCTATGTCATTCGGGTGGCAACCATCGACAGTGCAGGCAGTTCTGTCTGTTTTTCCGAAGAGTGCTTCGCCATCGACAAAGTATACGTTTTTATCTCCGGAAGCGACTGCGTTATCGTAAGTTTTTCTAATGATTTCGCGTCTGGCGGCGTTGACATCGGGAGCCGGATCAAAATCGCATTTTGAAATCATGAGTATCGGAAGTTCCGGCTGTTTTTCTCTTATTATTTTGAAAAACTTTTCGTGTGTGTTTTCGAGGTGTTCTATGGTTGGTGCATTGTGGTCGTAGTCCATGATGAACGCCGAAAGTTTTAATGACGCTATTGTGCGGGCGACTATTTCCTCGCCTCTTCCGCTTCCGCTGAACCCGAGGTTTATCATGTCGGCATTGAGCCATCTTGTGAGGAAGTGTGTGTATGCGTTGCCCGGTCTTGACGCGCACCCGCCCTGTGTTATTGACGAGCCGTAAAAAAGAACGGGATGCGGAAGCGCAAAAGGTTCGGGAGCCTGTATTTCGGAGCCCGGATCGAAGCCGAGTGTCATTTTCTTAATTCCGTTATAGAGAGGCAGGTAGACGGTGCATTCCTTCATTTCACTTGATAATTTTTCGGCAAGTATGCCTTCCGCGAAGTTTGCTTTTGTCGGCAGCGGTTTGATGTTTCGATGGAACGACATTTCCCCGTTTTTCTTTATATAAAGATCGAAGCCGGCCTCTCCGGAAAGCGGCATGTGCGGCATCATGTCGCCGTGTATAAGTTCCGCCCTTACTGCGATGGATGATGAATTTGTGGCAAATCTTATTGCCCCCCCGCTGGAATGATGTGAAAGTATTCTAGCGCCGTCATTAAGTTCGGATCCCTCGGCGACAACGCTTTGCGGAAGGCGGCAGAACTTTCTTTCGTTTTTAAACCATGCGAACCCGTTGATTTGTAACGGCTTTTGTGTGATGTCGATAAAGTCGTATTTCATTCCGTTCATTTCAGGAGCGCGGAAATTACTGTCGATGTCTTCGATTTTGGGAGAGTTGCTCATGATCTTGTCCTAAAAAAAGGCCGGCATTTAAGCCGGCCTTTTTTATTATTGATTCAACTATTTTAGTTAGTTGTGTTTCCGCTGTTGTTTGCTGCGGGCATCGCAGTTACTGTTGCAAATGCGACTTTTTTCTGTATTTTCTTTGCCGCTTTTTTTACGCTTTTTTTAGCTGCTGGCTTTTTAACTGCTTTCTTGACGACAGTTTTTTTAGCAATCGGCTTTACTGTTTTCTTAACAGCCTTTTTAACTGCTTTCTTAACTACTGTTTTTTTAACTTTATTTGCGGCCTTCAGTTCCTGAAGTTGCTTTTTGACATCGCGTTTTGTCATTTTTCTCAGCGAGATAAGCTTTGTTCTGGAATTTGTTTTTGGTTCGCCTATGCCTTCTTCCCAGCGGGATATGGACTTGTTGTTTATCCCAAGGAGCTGTGCCATTTTCAGGCGGCTCAGGCCAAATTTTTTGCGGAGGCGGATTATGATTGCTGGAGTGAATCTTGCGGAGCGCAGTTCATCTGCTGAGCAGCTCTCTGGTTCATTGCCCTGTGGCACATTTTTTTTGAGTACCTGAGCCGTTTTTTTGATGGCGGCAAGTTCTTTTTTCAAAAACTTGTTTTCGGCTTTCAGCGCGGATAGGGCCTTTTTTATCTGTCCGAGAGACTGGGCTACTTCTTTCTTGGCGAGCCTTGCTATCTCGTCTCGGAGCGGCTTTACAAAATTGGGCATTTAAACCTCCTGTTATTTTTATTCTTTTCGATTCAATGATGAAGTTGAAATATAAAACAAGAAATAGATATGTCAAAATTTTATTTCTTATATTTACAAGTAATATTAAGAATATTAAGAATATGGATTAAGTTATGGAGGGATTATTGATTTTTGGGTAGGTCTGCGGTAGTTTCCTGAAATGAATTTTTGAATGGAGCAAAAAAATGTCGTCATTTACTGTACAGAAGGGTTACGATAAGAGTTCCGAGATAGAGATTCCGCCACAAGGGACGATGCTGATAGGAAGGGACAGAACTTGCGATATCGTTCTCAATAAAGGGGATGTTTCAAGAAGGCATGCAAAAGTTGAAGTGGTTGACGGCAAGGTTTTTATGGAGGATCTGCGAAGCTCCAACGGCACGTTTGTAAATTCTCTTCCTATAAACTGCCGCTTGGAGCTCAAGCACATGGACGTTGTTCAGGTCGGTAAGAACGTATTCGTCTTTAATGATGCCGACAACCAGATGCCGGATACTGATACCATAAGTTTTAAAACAATTCAGAGGCCGACAGACTATTATTCTTTTGAATTTATGGAGCATATTATCAAGGAACTGGAGACGAATATAAGCAAAGTATTCAAGGGGAAACCCAATGCCGTCAGGAATCTTCTTCTTGCCCTTCTTGCTGACGGGCACATACTTATAGAGGACGTTCCAGGTGTCGGCAAAAGCATACTCGCTCAGGCCCTCGCCAAGTCGATACAGGGAACCTACAAGAGGATACAGTTTACCCCTGATATGCTGCCTTCGGACATAACCGGGACAAGTATATACAATGAACAGACTACAGATTTTTCATTCATTCCGGGCCCGATATTCGGGAATATAATATTGGCAGACGAGATAAACAGAACGACCCCCAGGACGCAGTCAAGCCTTCTTGAGTGTATGTCGGAATCAGTAATAACTATTGACGGTGTGCCGCATGTCCTCTCAAAGCCATTTTTCGTTGTTGCCACGCAGAATCCACAGGATTACCACGGGACTTATCCTCTGCCGGAACCGCAGCTCGACCGTTTTCTTATGAGGATTTCCATTGGTTACCCGAGTGAGGAAGCTGAGAAGGAAATCCTTGATTCACAGCAGCACGCTCACCCTCTGAATAATATATCTTACGTTGTTAAGGCCATGGAAATAGTTCAGTGTCAAGCTCTTGTACGGCAGGTTCATATCTCTGATGATATAAAAAATTATATTGTTAAGATTGTAAGCGCCACAAGGAAGCATCCCGCGCTTTCCTCGGGCTGCAGTCCGCGCGCATCTCTTGCCCTGATGAGGACTTCCCAGAGCCTGGCGGCGTTTTACGGCCGTAAATACGTTATTCCAAGGGATATCCGCGAATTGGCCGGACCCGTGCTTGCCCACAGAATGACTCTGAAGCTCAGGGCCGAGGGTGAGTGGAAAAGTACGTCTGATGTGTTGGATGAAATTCTTGAGAAGATTCCCGTCGCAAATGAGGAAAAAAGCTTATGAGGATATCCCCGACAAGGCGCGGGAAGATACTTATTCTGGCGGCGGCAGGGACGCTTGGCGTGGCTCTTGTGAACGTGAATATAACAACATGCCTTACGGCGTCGGGGATATTATCAGTGCTTGTCTCAAGTTTCGTAATGAGCCTTTTTTCCCTGAATCGGCTGGAACTGAAGAGAGGCCCATTGAAAGACGGAACCGCGGGTGGGAAGATATCTCTACCGGTAATGATAAAAAACAGCGGTCGCGGTACCAGGCAGTCTGTAATCGTTTCTGAGGCAGTGCCTTTTGCGGATAAGAAGGTTTTGAATGTTCCTGTTCAACCGCTTGCAAGAAATGCGAACATCGTCATAACCCGTCAGGTTTACGCGGCGAAAAGGGGCTTTTACAAGCTCACATATATTTCGCTTGTCAGCGGCGATCCGGCCGGATTATTTCGAACCGTCAGAAGATTCAATCTTCCCGGTGAGCTGATGATATATCCGGAAAGTGTGAAGCTTTCCTACATGCCGATAAGGATAAAAAGGCAGATTGCATCGTCAGTTCTGGGCCGTCCGATAGGGATTTCGGGAATGGGGCAGGAATTTTTTGGGGTGAGGGAATACCGTCATTCGGACGGGGTCAGGTTTATACACTGGAAGTCGAGTGCGCGTCATAAGAAATTGATGGTTAGGGATTTTGAAGCGAATGCATCTACTAAAGTCAGCATATTTCTTGAGACACATAGAAAGAGCACCGGAATGGACGAAACATACAGCAATCTCGAGTATCTCATAAAGACCGCTGCCTCAATAGTCAATTATCTTTCGGGGATGTACTGTCAGATTCTTTTTGTGACGTCTACCGAGAAGGATAGGGTATGGGTGTCGACGGGCGAGGCTTTCGGCGTCAAAGACAGAATAATGAACTCTCTTGCGACACTGATGTCGACAGATTGCCGGATTGATGAGCTTTTGCGGGTGGAGTCCGACTATGTGAGGCCGAATTCAATACTCTACTGCCTTACAATGTCCGAGACCCCGGGGATAACCAAATATTTCGACATTCTGACAGAGCGAGGCGTGGATATTCGCTGGATACATGCGCCGGCAAAATACTTTTTATCCCCCGGGGCTCCCGCCAGCGTCCATGAGCCTGCGGATCTCGGCATGTTTCTCGAAGGGCTGGTGCCCTTTATCGCCCGTCAGGACCTGAACATATCAAGGATGCTTTCCTATGGCTGATATGTTTCAACATACCCCCCTGAACTCTCAAGCTAAGACGGCTTTTTCCGTCCCTGAAAGGATGCCTCTGCACTACGCTTATTTTCTTTTGTTCGGCGCCTCAATGCTTTCGGCGCTCTGGCAGCATGCGCATCCGGGGCTTACAATTGTCCTGGTGCTTTCTTTGATACCAGCCGCCTTTATTTCATATATTCCTTTGCGAATACTGCCTAGGGAGTTCAGGACATATTTGCAGATTGCGGTGATTACGGTCGCGATTGTCTGGGCAGTTATAAGGCTTTTCCATAAAGTTCCTACCGATAAGCTGCTTATCGAGATGATTTGTATTTTGGGGATGAGCCTTGCTTTTTCGATGCGGGCCGCCGAATACGGCTATATGCTTCTTATAAGCGTTCTGCTTCTTGTTTACGGTGCGCTGCTTCCTAGGACAATGTATCTTATGATTCTTTTGCCCGCCTTTTTTCTTCTTATGGCAATCGTGTACAAGTCGCGGCTGAACGCTCTTTCAGGAGAGGGGCCGAATCAGATTTTTCGTTCATCAATACGGAAAAACTGGCTGCCCATACTCATCCATATGTGCATTCTCGTGCCTTTGTGGATATATTTTTATTCGATTTTGCCTACGGAAAGGAAGACGGGCCGGGGGATATTCGTAGTCTCATTTTCCAATGATAATGATCTCTATGTCCCGCCGCAATTCGCGAATTGGCTGACGTCTGAAAAAATAAAGCTTTCGGGGGAGCAGCCTGGGGACAGCAACCGCTTTGTCCCTGGTTTGCGTGCCGAAGGGCAAAGCAAGTCGGGCCCGCCCGTATCGTCGTCTGGAGAAAAGGCGTCCTCTATGGACTCTTCCGGTTCCGGTTCAGGGGCGCCCGGCGATGAGATGGTATTTCGTGCCAAATCGCCGGTGAAGTTCTATTGGGTTGGCAATATATATGATTTCTATGACGGTGTTGCGTGGAAGCAGTCGCCATCTTTCAAAAAGCAACATCTGAAGTGGGATTTGGCGGTCCAGAGATTTACCAAGCGGGTCGAGCAGAACATTGTAATTGAAAAATGGATATCCCCTGTGCTTTTTGCGGGATATAGAGCGTCTTACTATAGCATAAACTTTCCATTGTACGCAGCCACAAACAGGTCTTTTTATAATGAGCGTTTGACCGAAAAGCAGCCATACCCCAAGCTTCCTTTTACATACACCGTGACTTCGGAGCTCATGAATGTTGAGTCTCTGGGAAAAATGAAAAAGCCAGTGAGCTTGTGGGGCGAGACGCTTTCGCGGACTCACTATCTTAAACTCCCTGGTAAACGCATAAGCGAAAGATTGAAAAATCTTTCAAAACGCCTGAGTTCCCATCTTTCCGGCGACTATGAGAGGGCTTTGGCAATCAGAGATTACTTGCGGACAAATTTCGTATATAAGCAGTTCTCCTCAAAGACCCCGAAGGACAGGGAATCCGTGGATTATTTTATCTTCGACCTGAAGATGGGCCACTGCGAATATTTCGCGTCTTCAATGTGCGTGCTTGCCCGACTCAGCGGATTGCCAGCCAGAGTAGTAACTGGTTTTTCTCCGGGGAATTACAATGCTCTTAACGGTCTTTTTGAAGTCCACGAGTATCATGCTCACGCCTGGACACAAGTATTTTGCGATAAGAAAGGATGGCTTACAATTGATCCGACCCCGCCCGGTGAGATAGTTTCAAGAACAACTCCCATCGGCATCGGAAGCTTACACGATCCCTTCGGCGATGAGTGGAAAGTAACTCCGCCTGAGCTTACCGAAAGCACCCTGAATTCGCTGAAGTCCGATGATGTCGATGATGTCTTTTCCTCGCCAGAAAGGGCCGCAGTCAATCCTGCTCCCTCTCTTCTTTCCAAAATATTCATGAGCATGGCGATGGCCCCCGAAAAAATTGGTAGCGCACTGGATAAAGCCAGGGAAGACCTTTCAGGCGGCAAGCCCAAAGGTAAGGATACCTTTAGTTTTAAGGATATCTTTACCTCGGTAAAATCAAACCTCATGTTAATAGCCCAGAAAATAGCGAGTGGCTGGAAGAGTTTCATGAAATGGTTTTTTTCAACGAGCGGCTCTATCTTTCTTATCATGATTATGACAGCCGCTCTTTTCTCCATTAAAACCCCGGGAATATACAGAAAAATAAAAAACAGACTCACGATAAGAAGATGCGTGAAAAGACTTGCCGATCTTGAAAAGCTTAAGAAGACCTCTCCCTGTGAAAACGTAAAACTATGTTATAATATAACCAGAAAGGCGCTGGACGCCGCGGGATGGCCTCGTTTGAAAAATATGGAGCTTTTCGACTACGGGGCGACCTTGAATAAAGTCAATCACGCTTTCTGCAATAATGTACTCGTGATATACTATATATACAGCAAGGCAATATACAGCTCCGATCCCCCTACCGTTCAGGATGCGGAAACCGTGCTGGAAAGAACTCGGAGCATAACGTCCTTTATTCTTTCTTATACGAAGGAGAATAAAAAACCGACTCATTCGTCGTTGTTGAAATAGTCAGATTTATGGTTTACCTTAACTGCGTTTTTTATGGATGGAATCATGCGAAAAAAAGAACCGCTCTATCAGAGGATTTATTCTGAACTGAAGAAAAAAATAATCTCCGGCTCTTACGGGAACGGAGAAGCGTTCCCTTCCGAAAGGGTACTTAAAGATGAATTCAATGTTTCCCATCTTACCGTGAGAAAGTCGCTTGCCAACCTAGTGAAGGACGGACTTATCGAAAGGAAGAGTGGGGCCGGCACAATCGTGACCTTCAACGGTAATTTTCATCTTGTAGGCGGCCGTCTGCCCCGGACAGTTAAATTCCTGTCCATTATTGTAGAGGAGGCAAACGATTTTTTTTCGAAAATACTGAATGTTGTCGAGTCGGAATGCCGGAAACAGAACATTGTCGTTACATTTCACAGCCACTTTCGCGATGAAACTCTGATGCGCAAGCAGTTCGAGAGGGCCTGCCGGATAGATGACGATTCACTTCTCCTTCTTTTTCCTGTTAATTCAGCATGTTCCTGGCTTGGAAATCACGATGCGCGGGATCGAACAATCATCGTTGATGAATATATAAAAAGTCTTGACGCCCCGCAGATAATATCGGATGACGAAACAGGAATGTACAACGTCGTGAAGTATCTCTCCGATCTGGGGCACAATGTGATAGGTCACATTTCCTCGGAAAGTAAGACAACCGGACTCAACAGAATAAAGGGCTACAGGAAGGCAGTGCGCGAGCTGGGCTTGAAGGATTCGTCGTCACTGATGGAAAACGGTTCCTTTCTTGTTGAACAAAGCGCTTTTGCCTTCAGAAAACTTCTTCGTGCTAATCCCGATTGTACAGCCTGTGCCTGTGCCAACGACCATGCCGCTCTCGGCGCAATGGAAGTCCTGAGAACAATGAATCTTGTGCCGGGGCGGGATTTTTCAGTGACAGGCTATGGGAATTTTGATATAAGCGAGGCGCTCGGCCTGACATCCATTGATCAGATGGTCGAGAAGATTGCTTCTCAAATAATGTTTCTCATTGATGAATTCAGTCTCAAGGGCTCTATGCCGCACGGTCTTTTTCATATTCCCACTGAACTCAAAATCCGCTCATCCTGTGTGAAGCTGCGGGTCTGAATACTCCCCGTAAGTCGATTTCCTCCCTTTTTTTTTATGGTTCGATTCCGCAAGCCGGCAGGAATACGTAGAAGGAAGAGCCTTTATTCTCTTTGCTTTCGACCTGTATCCAGCCTTTATGTGCGGTAATTGTTCCGTAAACCATGGCCAGCCCCATTCCCGTGCCCTTCCCAAAAGGTTTCGTTGTGAAAAAAGGCTCGAATATTTTTAGAAGGTCTTCCGGCAGGATACCGCATCCGTTATCGCTTATGGTGACGGCATAGTATTTCCCTGCTTCGTTTCTAATATCTGGCAGTTCGGGCGGTGGCGCCATTTTTATTTTTAGTTTCGAAGCGAGTGATGTTCTAACTTTTATAATTCCGTGAGCACTTGAGTTTTCGAGAGCGTCCCGTGCGTTTATCAGTAGATTGAGTATGACTTGCTGGAGCTGGACGTTGTCGCCTTTTATAAGCATTTTGCCGGGGGCGAGTTTGACATCCAGTTCGATATCTTCCTGGCTCTTGGGCATAAAAAGGTCAATGCTCTGGAGTACCAGAGCGTTAAGGTCTAGGCTTTTAACGATATATTTCCCTTTGCGGGCAAAGCCAAGGAGCTGCTGTGTAAGCGCCGCTGCTTTTTCGGTAATATCGCTTATTTTTTCGAGATGGCGGAGCACGTTTTCGTCCTGTACATCATAAGTGAGGGTCAGTACGTCCACGTTTCCCTGGATGGCGTGCAGGTAGTTATTGAAGTCGTGGGCCACGCCGCCCGCGAGCTGTCCTATGGACTCAATGCGTTGGGCGTGAGTAAGTCTGAGTGAGAGTTCCTCTTTTTCACGCGCCAGCTGATTTTCCTCCGTAACATCCCTTCCCAGCACCATCATGACTGGGGTTTCACCCATTTCAATCCCCGAGAGCGCCATGTCGAGTTCAACTTTTTCTTTAGAAGAGGTCACGATGTGGCAGCTGAGCCTCTGGATATGGGGACCGTCCGTGGTATCTTCTATTTTGAAGCTGTCCCTGTAGTTTTCCCAGTTGATGCGCTCGCCTGAGCTGTCATAAATCATTTCAGAGACGTTTCGCCCGATGAGTTCTTTTCTTGATCTCGTTCTTAATATCCTTGCGGCCGCAAGGTTTGCATCGAGGATTTTCCCATTTCGATCGAGAAGGAGGATCATTTCGCTGGCATTCTCGACGACCATTTTGTAGCGGCCTTCCCATTCTATAAGGTTTTTCTTGAGTTGCTGGGCTATTCCATAACTTCCGAAAAAGGCAAAAAAGATGTCGAGAGTACCTCTACCCTCGCCGGGGATTTCCTTTTCATTCCTGGACAGATATATGGTTGCTATCGCGGAGAGCCATATTGTAGCGATGGCCTTTGCTATATAGGACGAGCTGATGTACATCCACCATTCAGGACTTCCCCAGTAGCAGGCAGTTACGTAGACGAAGGAATCTACTATCTGCGTAAGCATGAGCGACCCCAGTACGCTTATGAAGAGGCGGCAGTTCAAATTTCGGAGCCGCTGAAAGAAAATGGGAATCATAAAGAGATCAAGGGTCTGGGCGAGAATCGAGCCTGCCATTGTTTTCTGGCTCTGACGCAGAAGGTACTGCATTGAGTCGGCGGAAGGTCCCTGTGATATTGAAAAACCCGGCCACGAACACTGTGTTTCCGTAATATGGCTCAGGTATATGAATATTCCCAGTGTCGCCATTGCCCCTATGATCATTCTCTGAGTCGCGAGTGTGCCTTCGGTTATGTAAATAATCATGAGCGCGGTAAGGTATGGAAGGAAAATCACGGTGCTTGCGATATAAAAATCGGCTCCGGGATAAATGTCGAGGGAAACTTTTATTCCGGTCGAACTTACTATTTCGTTAAAGACAAGCAGAAGCCCCAGAGCGATATAAAAGGCGGCGCTTCCTATTATCTTTCTGAGGCTGTGTAATATGAGAAGCGCCACGAGGATGAATGTCATCTCGAGAAGGGCCAGGCTGCAAGCTACGAATATTTCCAAAAAAATACCCCACTCTGTTTTTGGTTCAGTTCCTGCTGTCTATATTCCGGAGTTTCTCTCTGACGAGTGCGGCCCGGTAAATTTCTCTGTCCGCAGACTCAAGTTCGCGCATCGCATATTTCTGAAGATGCGCCGGCTGAACTGTCAGGAAAAGCTCGTTGACCACGTGTATGTCCACGGACGAGAACATTCCCATATCGACTCCGAGCCTGAGCGCCGAGAGCGAGTTTAACGTTTCTTCGCTCGAGATGGTATATGCGTGTTTGAGTATCCCATAGGCGCGGCCCACATGGTTAAGGAGGAAGTTCTGTTTTTTCTCAAGCAGTGTCTGCCGTGCGTTTTTTTCATGGTTGATTATCTGGCGGATGACATTTATGAGCTTGTCTATTATCTGTTCCTCTGACTCGCCGAGCGTGCTTTGGTTTGAGACCTGGAAAAGGTTCCCGAGATTGTCTGAGCCTTCCCCGAAAATCCCTCTTACCGCAAGGCCCAGCTTGCTGACTCCATGGACGACCGCATTTATCTGCCCTGACAGTGCCAGGCCGGGGAGGTGCAACATTACGCTGGCACGCATTCCGGTGCCGATATTTGTCGGGCAGGAGGTAAGAAATCCTATTTCGCTGTCGAACGCATAGGGGATTTCCCTGCTGAGCGCATCGTCTATTCCGTTTATATCGCTCCATACTTCGTGAAGCTGAAAGCCCGGTTTCATTGCCTGTATCCGCAAATGGTCTTCCTCGTTTATCATCACCGCGAAGGTCTCGTCTTTGCTCACGGAGAGCCCGGAGCCTTTTTTGCATGCCAGCAGTTCCCTGCTGATTAGACGGCGTTCGAGAAGCAGTCTTCTTTCCAGGTCGCTCACTTTTTCGAGTTCGAACTCTATTACGTCCGGGAATGACGCCGATTTGCGTACGGCATGCATGATTATTGAGAGAGTATTCTCAAGAATTTCCACTGATGCCGCCATCGGGAAGGGGGTCTTTTCTATATTCCTTGCCAGGCGGATGCGCGAGCTTATAGCTATATCGTCTTCAGGACCGCTGTCCGCAAGCCAGCTCACCCTGTTGCTCAGAAGTCTGTCTATCCCTGACTTATCGTTTCTCATATTTGAAAACACCTCTCTACGTATAGTAGCGTTATTACTCTTTCATCTGCTTTTTGAGTTTGTTTATCTTATCGCGGATAACTGCCGCCTTTTCGTATTCTTCGCGTTGGACGAGTTCCTCAAGTTCTTTTTGGAGGTTCATCAGTTCCAGCATCAGACGGCCAGACTCATTTGATGCGCCGCCGCCCGGTTTTTTCCCTACGTGTAAAGTTCCTCTGTGCATATTTTTCAGGGCCGGATCGAGGAGCTCCTTGAAGGCGCTATAGCAGTTTGAACAGCCGAGCCTGCCGGTTTTTCGGAACTTGTCGGAGTCCCAGCCGCAGGAATGACAGCTCAGAAGTACCTGCGGATCCCCGGGAATCTGCGCGGCCTCATCGTTGACGAATGGGAACTCCATCTGCCCTGTGAGGTTGTAGAGCATTTCAGCAAGATTGAACCCTTTCAGAATGGAATCATCGTGCGATTTCTTTGCCGCGCATTCAGTGCAGATGTGCAGTGCCTTCTTTTTGCCTTCAATAATTTCCTGAATATGGATTGTAGCCTGATTTTTCTTGCACAATTCACAATGCATATTAATATTTCCTTAATTCTTAACTGCCTTGATATATTTTATGACGCTCCTGCGTTAATTCAATAGCGGGAAATGAATTTAAGGGTATGGTCTCTTTGGGGCATATATTTTCCCGAGTTTATTGGTCTGAGCTGTAAATAATTTAAGCAAATAGTACAGACCTAGTTTATTTTCATGAAATTGCCATTGCTTTTTAACGTTTTTTTCGCTTTCCAGGCAAGTCACGCGCGTTAAATTGACAAAGGCAATAATCAATTCAATAATATTATGATGCCGTCCGCTTGTCACGAAATTTAATTGCGGTGCTGTTTCTTTTTTCCGTTGCGCTGTTCGATAACCGCAGGCGAGAGCATGTGGGTGTTTACAGAACCGCATTTCGGGCATTTTCTCAGCTCGTTGAGCCTGTTGAATTTCTGCGTCTTGTTCGTTCCTGAAGAAAATGTAACCCCAGTATCGGAAAAAGGGAATTCAAATTCGCAGTCACCGCATTTGAGGCATCTGGAAAGTTTTGCATGACATTTGCTGCACAAGTGGGTCTCTTTATGCATGTCCTTGACTTTTACGATTTCCCTATTGTCGCAACTGAAGCACATGAGAACGCGTTCCGAACCTTCAACAGGAAGCTCCTTCTCTCCGCAGGAAACGAGCCTGATAAGAAAAATAAGAACAAGAAGCACGGCAACGCCAATAAGAAGCACGGTCTTGCGCTTTTTCCTATTATAACGGCTTTCCTTTAAAAACTCTATGACATCCGGCACGGGCGACTCCACATGTTCAATTTGTAGAATCTAATCCCATCCGCCGGAAAATCAAGGCTTTTACTCATTCCGCCCCCATCTGAGCATGACCTTTTATTTCAAGATCGGAAAATGCGCGTTTGAACACTTGCGCCTCATCCATCTTCCCTGTTAAATGGTAAATAATACCGCCGCCCCAGAACGGCATAGAGCCGATAGCTCCGAATATAAGAGGTTTCTTCTGAGTCGAGCATTCCTCCCATCCGACGGCTACCGAATTGTTCGTAGCCCTCGGTGTTCCAAGAGCCTGTCCGTTGACAAAAACCGAGCTTTCGCTTTCTATATTTTCAGTTCCATCCGCCGCGATGCTCACACTTTTGACCTTGTAACGCATAGCGACCGTGAACCAGCCCGCGTCTTTGTCGAATTCAACATCCGAAGTGTCCCATCCCACGCAGCTTGTAAACACATCTATTTCAAAAGCGCCTCCCACATCGGGATTGTCGCAGTAAAGGTCATACTGGGTCGCGTTATAGCTCGGAGTTCCCCACATCGATTTGGAAAAAAGCCCGTCTCCGAGATTAAATTCGTCGAATTTACATGAAACGATTATCGTGAAGTCATCCCTCGGAGAAAAATTCACCGACTGTTGCCCTGCAACCCCCACATAGGTGTCCGAACCGTTGAATTCCAGGGCTTTTTTATAGCGCCCCCAGCGCCCCGCATTTTGAAGCCCTTTTGTGAATTTATGGTTTGTTCCGGTGACATCGCTCATCAGGTGACCGTCATAATCCCTGCCGACGTAGTCCTTGCCGTCGCAGCCCTCCGCGCTGTTTCTGAGATAGTCCCCGTCTCCTCTTTTCACAAGTTCCTGAAAGTCATAATTTATAACGCAGTCGGCATCGCGGCTCCAGTGCTTGTTATACGCGTACCACCGTTCGTATTTGGCCTTCTGCCTTGCGCCCCTGAGCATAGGCATAAGCATGGAAAGAAGCGTCATCATGATTACTATTGATGCAAGAACGTCTATCATCGTGAAATTTTTTCGTATCTTCATTTTCAGCAGTCTCTCTTTAATTTAAAGTTACAAACAGTCAAATTAATAGAAAGCATATTTAAGGCCATCCGCTTAAATATATTTAAAATGAAGTATCCAGCTCTTTTTTATCCGGCCGGATTCGCATTTTTGAGATAAAGCGTTCCTTTCTCAAAATTGAATACGGAACTGATCAAGCCCATCCGATTACCTGATATCCCGCCGTATCCCAATATTCATCCGGCTGATTTGACTGGCAGTTGACGGAGTAGTTGAAGCAGGAATAGCATTTTGTGCAATTGATTCAGCAACATGCGCAGTATTATAACTATCTTCGTCATTTATATTATTGACATTAAATCACTACTGTCCGGAACATCCAGAACTTTTCCCATCTTTCATGTTCTGATTTTTACCGCACAGTAGTGGCAATTTTTACATTATCTCATTGCCTGTTTTCGGCTGGCGATAGCGAGCCGAAAAAGACAGATATGTTTAGGCCTCATCTGCTTAGTCGCAGGCGTGTCCGGCTGAACCGAGAACCTTTTCATTCTTGTGAATGTAAAGCGCCTTGAGGGCATCGCGGGCCGGGCCGAGATATTTCCTGGGATCGAACTCAGCAGGATTTTCGGCAAAAGCCTTCCTGATTGCTGCAGTCATTGCGAGACGGCCGTCGGAGTCGATATTTATCTTGCAGACGGCTGACTTCGCGGCTTCGCGGAGCTGATCTTCGCCTATGCCGATAGCATCTTTCATCTTGCCGCCGAACTGGTTGATTATCTTGACGAGATCCTGGGGGACCGATGACGAACCGTGCAGGACGATTGGGAAGCCCGGAATTTTTGTTTCGATTTCGCGCAGGATATCTAACCTGATTTTCGGGTCCTGGCCCGGCTTGAATTTGAAAGCGCCGTGAGAGGTTCCTATTGAGATTGCGAGGCTGTCTACTCCGGTTTTCTTTACGAAGTCCTCAACCTCTTCGGGCTGAGTGTATGTGTGGTGCTCGGCTTTAACGTCATCTTCCACGCCGGCGAGAACGCCGAGTTCGCCTTCTACAGTGACATCGTACTTGTGGGCGTATTCGACAACCTGGCAAGTGAGTTCGACATTCTGCTCATAGGAGTGATGCGAACCGTCAATCATAACGGATGAGAAACCGTAGTCTATGCAGCTTTTGCAAAGTTCGAAAGTATCGCCGTGGTCGAGGTGAAGCACTATTGGGATGCCTTTGCCTTTGCCGAGTTCCTTGGCATATTCGACCGCGCCCTGCGCCATGTAGCGAAGGAGTGTCTGGTTCGCGTATTTTCTCGCGCCCGATGAAACCTGAAGGATTACGGGAGACTGTGATTCCACACAGGCCATGATAATCGCCTGAAGCTGTTCCATATTATTGAAGTTATAGGCGGGGATGGCATACTTGCCTTTCATTGCCTTTGTGAACATGTCTCTGGTGTTTACCAGGCCGAGGTCTTTGTAATTGATCATTTGGAACTCTCCGTTGTTTAGTCTTATTGAATGAACTAATACAATTAGCCCTGAAATGCTATTTTTCAAATTTGGAGAAAAACAATTTATGGATTCTGCTTTGCTTTCTCAGATGAAAGAAGATTGGCACGCTCCTGTAGATATTTGACAGCCGCATCAATAACCAGATCGTGCCCGGACGAAAGCGACTCGCGAGTATTTTTTACTTCAAAGTCGGGAATGGCGCCCTTTTTTTCTATCCTTGAGCCGTCCGCGCGCACAAAGTCGCCGAAAACGGTTTGCAGCCGGTAGCCGGTACTGAGCTTGTGAAAAAACGAAATAAGGCATTGCCCTGAACTTGTTTCTCCAAAAAGTTTCCCGATATTATTGTCCTGCACTCCGGCGGCGAAAACCTCTGCGGTACTCGCAGAACCGCTATTTATGAGCACTGCTACAGGTCCTTTGAAGGCCCTTTTTTGGGGGGTCGAAAGAAGTTTAAGAGGGACGTCTTTCGTTTTCATATCGCCGAAGGAAAGTTTTTTATCCGAAATCCATCCGCCGAGGGCCGGGGCCATTATCCCCATTCCGCCGGGATTGTTTCTTATATCTATAATCATGCCGGTCGCGCCCTTGAACTCATTGTCAAGGAGAGAATTGAATTTGCCTATCTCATCGGGAAAGAAACTGTTAAAGTAAACATAAGCAATTCCTCCCGGCAGTATTTCGTAGTAAAATACTCCGGCGAACTGCGGCATCGCCCCTAGTTTTATCCATCTGGAACCGCTGGGCTTGAGTTTTAAACGGCATTCCTTTTCGGACCCTGAGGAATTTCTGATTCCCAGCGTGACTTCGGAACCTGCCTTGCCTGAAAGCATTTTATGGGCAATGAGCTCCCAAGGAATCTCAGCAGAAGCCGATGCGTCAAAATCAAAGGAGTCTATCCTGGTTATTTCATCGCCCTGTTTTATACCGGCTTCTTCCGCTGCCGAACCTTTGAAAACTTTTCCGACACAGATTTTTCCTCCGGCAAGCAGCGGAAGTATTCCCGAATCTGCAGGTAGAGCGTCTTTCGTGATATCTCCGGCGGCTATTTTTTTTATGGCCGACTTATACTGTACGCTTTCGGGCGGCAAAAACACCATGTGGCTTTGTCCAAGCTGGTCAAACATGTCGTTCATCAGCTTCAGGAATTCTTCCTCTCCGGTGCATGAGGCAACCTTCTTTTCGTTCTCCGCTCTGATTTTGCTCCATGATTTCTCATCTGCCGCGAAATTGAATTTGTTTATAACATCCCACGACTCGTTATATGTCGTTAGCGCTATTTTACAGAAATTTTCAGGAGTTGCGGCGGGCAGTCGCCATGTGAACAAAAGGATACAGGAAACAAGGAAGCTCATTTTTTTCATTTTATATATCTTTCTGTTACGGGATTCCTCTGAAAAACTACGCCTAACCGCTTTCCTTAAGTAAGAAAGTTCTTATTTGGCGGAATTTTTGCCTGCGGCGTCTGGGGCAGGAACCGTCGGCGTGACGGGGGCACCTTCGGGCATCTTGAATTCGGAATCGCTGATTTCCTTGTTGAATTCAATTTTTGTGATGATTGACTTCATTGAGACATTCATCATAGTCACTTCCTGTTCGCAGGGAACAAGGATATCGTTCTTTTTTCTAATGTCCCTGTATATTGTGACTGAAGGAACTTCGCCCATCTGGGTCACGGAAGTCATTTCCATTTTACGCATGAGTGAGTCGTTGGGACTTATCCATACGCTGAATGCCGCTGTATTATACTCGGGCTTCGGGGTGCAGATTAACTTCACGCACTCGACTCCGTCGACTTTTCCGCCGTTTTTGTCAAATTTGATGTCCGAGCATATGTCCTGAAGTTTCAGGGAAGGATTTTCGAGTACCGCGCCGAATTTGAACGAATCGAGTTCTTTTCCTGTGAGTTCACGCCCCCCCATGGCCTTGTTGTATTCCCATGCCGTCTTGCCGTCGAATCCGTTTTCCATCTCCATGATTCCGGGTAGGCGGGTTTTGATTTTGAGATTGAACGGGACTTTGTAATACTGGGTCAAATTCATTTTGATATTTTGTCCGGGAATCATCATTTCCATCTCGACTATTTTACTTTTGACCTCCTTGCCTTTTCCTGACGGATCATAGACTTTTTCCATCTTGTCAAGGAGTGCAAGTGCTTCCGGATCAATGCCGGATGCAAAAACAGTGAAAGAAAGTGCTGTCAGAAGAAATCCGATAAATATCCTCATTTATAAATGCCTTTTTTTGAGTTTTATATTAGTTTGTCTTTTTGACTTTCCGTGCTGAATCCATATTTTTCGCCACGTCTGCCCTTGGTTGGCATTATTTTATAACTTATTGAATCCATAGGCTTTCCAGCTGAATTTCATTATCTCCATAAGCTTTTCGTTCGTGTCGCGCATCTTGTCTGCAAGTATTTTAGCGACATTGAACATTAGGCGGTAACCGGTTTCAGGTCTGAGGCTTATGGCCTTGTGAAAGGCATCATGGTTTATCACCAGAATCTCAGTTGCTACAGGTGCGAAAACCTCGGCGGAACGCGGTTTTGAATCAATCAGAGCAAACTCACCGATTATACAACCCGGTTCGACATAGCTAATTACAGGGGTAAGCGGTACCGAGCTTTGATCCTTTGCCAATATTCGGCACCTTATTCCGAGGCGTCCGTCAACTACGATGTAGGCATCATCCGACTTGTCGCCTTCCTTAAAAAGGATTTCTCCTGCGCCAAGGAAACGCTGCTCGCATTTTTTGAGGAACATCTTCACCTCATTTACCTTGAGTCCCTCAAAAAGCTCGCATTTCTCCAGCAGAGCGTTGATCTCCATGAAAACGGCCCTCCTTATGTGTGTAAAGGACCTCTTAATATCAGCCGGAACAGGGCATAATTCCAGAGAAATTTCATAATAAATAGTCAAGGGAGCATTCCCCGCGACAAACCCTGAGTCTATTCGTCGGTTGTAATGGGGGTGGGCTCCAGTGGTAATCGAGCCAATCGGATTGACCCTCCTCATGCCGGCAGGGGAGTGACTGATACACTCCCTCTCTGCAATGCGCTACTGCTGTTTGCTTTTGGGATTGTCCCAAGGAGGCAATGGAAATAATGGTTCAGTGCGTGCCGTGCATCCAGAGACGGGAAGCCAGATACCTCCTGCTCCGGCTTGATTGTGGACTCGTATGACTATAGACTAGGTTGATAATCAGCTTGCATCTTGATGAGGGCATGCTATATTGTTTAATCATGAGAGCCAATACTTTTGAAATTGGCTCGATGATTTTAAAATATATCGGGCAAGGGATGAAGATATCGAGTCAGGAACGGCAATGATATCCCGTGCGGAAAAGGCGAATCGGAATTTCCTTGAGAATGAAATGGAGAACGGCTGCGATCTGAAAA
>MHBG01000051.1 GCA_001804785.1 Lentisphaerae bacterium GWF2_45_14 | reverse complement strand
CATGAATCCGTCGAAACATAAAATGACAGTGTTGTCGCAAATATTCAAACTGATTCCGCACAATCTTATTCCGAAACTGGCAAGGGTGCATGGCGTTGATAAACAGGCGCGCAATTTCAGTCCGACCAGTCACGTCTTGTCGTTGATGTTCGGTCAGCTGTCGCATGCGCTCGGGCTGAATGACATTTGCGATACTTTGCGGAATCCATCAGGGCAGTGATTATTCCGCCGTGAAGCCTGTCGTTATAGCCGTTAAATTTTTCATGACAGAAAAATTCAGTTTCAAGAGAATTTGCGGAGGAAACAGTATGCTTTATTTCCATGCCTGTTTCTCCGCACACGACACAATCCTTATGCCATTTTTCCCGCATGGCTTTCATACTCTCATCTGAAAGTATATGTTTTTCAACGCTCATCTTAATGGTCGCAGGTGTTGCTTCCGGTCTGAAGCGTTTTATTGAGATATGCAAGCGCGATATCTTCGGGAGCTTCGCCGATTGCACCCGTTACTACGATGATATTGTTTTCAGCGAAGAGGTTCTGCGCACGCTGACCCATGCCGCCCGCGACGATGACGTTCGCTCCTTTTTCATGGAGCCATTTCGGAAGAAGACCCGGCTCGTGGGGCGGCGGAACTACGTATTCCGTCTTCAGGATTTTTTTAGCTGTTGAATCAACATCTATAAGTGCAAATTCTTCGCAGTGCCCGAAGTGCATGCACAACTTTTTAGCGGCTGTCGGAATGGCGATTTTCATCTGTTTTGTCTCCTTGATTTGATTATCGTTTTTTTCAGTTTTGCTTATTAGCGAATCGACTATTTTATCAAACGCTTTCGCGGCCGCTGTCTGGGAATATTCCTTTACGAAAGTCTGTCCTTTGTCGCCTCCGGAAGCTATTTCCGGAGTGATAGGAATTTTCCCGAGAAACGGAACCTTGCATTCTTCGGCGAGTTTTTCACCGCCGCCGGAACCGAAGAGATTGCTGAGTTCGTTGCAGTGCGGACAGCTGAAACCACTCATGTTCTCGATAATACCGGCAACGGGTATATCAAGTTTTTCACAGAATGAAATGCCTCTTCTGACATCGTCTATGGCGATCATCTGCGGAGTCGTAACAATCACAGCCGCAGAATTAAAGCCGACAAGCTGCGCGACTGACAACGGTTCGTCGCCTGTTCCCGGGGGAGAGTCGATCACGAGGTAGTCGAGGTCGCCCCATTCGACATCTTTCAGGAACTGCCGTATGACTCCGTACTTCATCGGCCCGCGCCAAATCACCGCATCCTTATGGCTGTCGAGAAGAAGGCCTACCGAAACCACCTTGAGATTTTCACTCACGTCAAGAGGCGTTATATTTCCATTTGCATCCGTCAGTATCCGCTTGTCTTTGATGCCGAGGAGTCCGGGAATGCTGGGGCCGTGCAGATCGACGTCGAGAAGTCCCGTCTTTTTGCCTTTAAGAGCAAGCGATACTGCGAGGTTCGCCGCCACCGTGCTTTTCCCAACGCCGCCTTTGCCTGAAAGCACAATGAATTTCTGTTTTATGCTTCTCATGCGTCCCTGAAGTTGAAGTTCTTCCATCTCCGAGTCGGCATCATTTTCTTTGCCATGCATGCATACATGTCGATGTCATATCTAAATTCCTTTTCTTGGTTTGACTGTTTATAGTTACTTTCAGTGTTTAATTTGATATTTCCGCTTTTATTACAACGAATCCGCCGTGGTCAAAACCTTCCAGCGGTTTTTCTATCTCTGAAATTTCATCAGGAAAAGCAAACAAGGTCTGCCAGAAGGAAAACTTTTTAAATCCAGCCTGACGTAACAGTTCAACTACTTCTTCTGTCATAAAAAAATGCGCATGCCCGTAAAAACGACTTTTCTTTTCCTGATAAAAACGGCCTAAGAAATTGTTCTTGTCAATTATGCCAA
The DNA here is from genome assembly GCA_001804785.1 of Lentisphaerae bacterium GWF2_45_14. Lineage (GTDB taxonomy): Bacteria > Verrucomicrobiota > Lentisphaeria > Victivallales > GWF2-45-14 > GWF2-45-14. Next base: position 4,152 of record MHBG01000051.1, on the reverse strand, counting down.
GAATAATTTCTCCATTCGACTTTAATACCCTTCCGGCTTCCTTTAAAACCGTGATCGGCTTTTTAACAAAACACAAAGTATTGATTATCGCGACATAGTCAAACGCGTTGTCCGGGAAAGGCAGCTTTTCTCCGTTTCCAAGCTTGACATCTACCCCTTTTTGCCGGGCAAGTTCCAGCATTTTGGTAGATGGATCGATTCCGTCCGCAATGCCTAGACTGGCCGCGAACCTTCCTGTTCCTGCACCGATTTCCAATCCTTCGCCTTTTCCAGGCACGGCCATTTTTAACGCTTCAAGTTCGGACAAAAAAGCAAATTCATGGTTATCGTACCATGCTTCATATTCTTCATAATGTTCATCGAAAATATTCACAGTCTCAATGTGTCCATTCTATGATCTTGATATTTTTGCCGACTTTTTTGCCTATAGCCTCCCTAATTTGGAGATAATGGGGACACGGCATTCCTATCGGATTGCCTTTCTTGATACATGAAGCAAATACGATAGCTTCGACGCCGCGTTCAACCATCGACTGGGCGCGCATGACGGCTCTCTTGCCGGGACAGCCTCCGCAGGAAACAAATCCGACAACTTCAACCGGCCCTGTTTCCTCAAAAGCGCCTTTGCCTTCTTTTGCAAATCTGAAATCAGTAGTTCCCGGACAAATATCTTCCGTCTGCTGGCAACGAATTATAACGACTTTCAACATTCAAATTTCCTTTCAATTACTTATTTTTTGAGATTTTTTTCTGAGATTTTCGAGCAGGACATGCGAGCCTGGGGGGAACCCGATGTCAGCAGCGATTGGCGGACATTTAACCTTCAACAAGAAGAAAATATTCTCCGTCCTGCCGCTGAGGGTCTCGTAATTACCCTGTCCTTTGGATATTATAATATCGGCATTTTTAAAAATTTCAATGAATTCCGCCGAGCAGTCTTCAAGTATCGTCCCCGGTGCATCGGAGCCGTTCTCAATTACTTTTATAAGCTTTGTCAGCCCGGCGGCTTCCGCGTCCGCAATGAGCGCATCGTTGATTACCGGACATCCCTTGACTGCCAGCACCGTCCGTCCCTTCGGCAGAAAATTGATAAGAAGGCGGTCGAATACTATCTCTCCGGCATTGTCCGTAAGATACAGAATGTCCGTCGCATTGTTCACGGCTTTTTTAAAAGAATCCGTATCGCCGAGAAGCGGCATTGCAACGGTTTTATTCAGCGTCTCCAATACCTCGCTTTCCGAAAGCGCGGCTTTTGCTCCGGAATCAATGATGTTCCCGGCTATCGCAAACTTGACCGCCATAGCGAACGGATCATCCGCTTCGCCAATAGTGTGTTCAATCTGCGGAAGCATCTTCAGAGCAAGGCGGTTAAACGACTGCTTCACTTTTAAATAGGGGTCTTTCACGTCGGTTATTTCTCTGAGGCGGCGGTGTATCTTTTGTGCAAAAGACGGCGGTGGCTGGGCAAAGTCCAAGTCCGCGGCGCAGAGAAAAATTTCCCTCATGAAACGCTGCTGAAGCGAAACGTCATCAGTCGAGAAACGCATTGCTTCCAGAGCCTGACGCATAAAGCATGGGACACAGTCAAGAGTTGTCTTCATCGTATTATGCCCAGTGTCCGTCCACGTCCGCGCCGTCTGCGAATTTCAGAGAACCTGACTTGAAGCGTTCGACGGCTTCCGCTACTGTCATAGCTTCTGAAACGGCGCAGATTTTTATTCCCGCCGTCTGGAGCGCGGAAAAGGCTTTCGGGCCGACGTGTCCTGTTATAACGCATTCAGCACCAAGCTCCGCAACATTAGCGGCAGACTGTATGCCTGCACCCTGAGCGGCGTTCAGGTTTACACTGTTGTCAGCCGCCTTGAAGCTGCCCGTTTCGGTGTCGATAACGATAAAAAATTTAGCCCTTCCGAAACGCTGGTCTATCTGCGAATCAAGCGTTCCGGCGACTGCTGTTACTGCTGCTTTCATAAAATCCGCCTTTCTTAAATTGGACTTGGCAATAGGAAAGCAGATTATATGCCATAAGGGGTAAATAGAACATAACTACTTGAAATAGAATTTGTTATGCGAAAGAACCTCTTCGAGGTGCTATTGCAATTTGCAATACTATTTTTTCTTGTAACGACCGTCTGTTTCCGGTGCTTCGATTCCAAGCGATTTTATCTTTCTAAAGAGTGTGCTGGCGTCGATTCCCAGCTCTTTTGCCGCTTTTCTGCGGTTTCCGTTGAAGCGTAGAAGGGTCTCGGCGATGAGGCGTTTTTCCATTGATTGAATCGTCAATACGCCGAATGAGCTTGCGGGGCTTTTTATTTCCGGGCGCAGCTCCGCCGGTAGATGATGTACTTCGATAGTCCCGCCCCTGCAAAGCACAAACGCCTGTTCAATTATGTTTTCGAGTTCGCGAACATTTCCCGGATAGTCGTGAGACATAAGTACAGCCATTACGTCCGGCGAAATACCCTCTATATTCTTTGATTGGAGGCGGTTCAGTTTTTCAAGTATGCGTTCCGCAAGGAGAGGTATATCTTCTTTGCGTTGTTTGAGTTCTGGCAGTTGGAGATGGACTACGCGGATACGGTAATAGAGGTCTTCCCTGAATTCTCCCGACGCTACAAGTTTTTTAAGATTTTTATTTGTCGCGGCGACAACTCTGACGTTGATAGGAACAGGCTTGGAAGAGCCGAGCGGCTCGACAATACGTTCCTGAAGAACTCTCAGAAGGCGCACCTGCATTGCTGGAGAAATATCTCCTATTTCGTCAAGGAATATCGTGCCGCCGTCTGCAAGGACAAAACGGCCCGGCTTGTCCTTTTTCGCATCGGTAAAGGCTCCGGCCTTGTAGCCGAAAAGTTCGCTTTCGAGGAGTGCGTCGGGCAGTGCCGCGCAGTTGATCGGGACGAACTTTTTTTTCTTTCTGGGAGAAAGATTATGTATTGCGCGTGCGAAGAGTTCCTTGCCCGTTCCGCTTGCTCCTTCAATGAGGACGGTACTGGAACTTTCCGCAATCTGTGGAAGTATATCGAAGAGCCTCAGCATTACCGGGCTTCTTCCCGCGATATCTTCGAACGACTGGCGGTTTTTGAGTTCTTTTTTGAGGGCTTCCAACTGAGTGAGGTCTTGAAACGTTTCGACTCCGCCAATCACTTCGCCTTTTTTATTTTTCAGGACAGCCGTGGAAATCCGGATGGGCAGGCGTATCCCTTTGTTTGTTATTATATGAGCCATGACATTCACGACAGGCTGCCCCGTATCGAGCGTCCGTCTGAGTACGCATTCCTTTTCGCAGATATTGGCGTGGAACACATCGGAACAGGTACTACCTATCGCGTCATCTCTTGATATCCCGGTTATTCTTTCCGCCGCACGGTTGAATGAACTTATCCGCCAATTAAGATCAACGGTGAAAACCCCCTCGTTGATCGAATCAAGAATAACATCGTTTCCCGTCTGCGTTTTCATATTTTTCTCACAGTATTGCAAATTGAGATATCAAATAACCCCTTACTATTGCATTATAAGATACTATTGTCAAGTCCCATCTTTTGGCTTTTAGCGTCTTGTTGATTGAATACAAATGCTTTACGTATTAAAATTTATTCATGGCACGGGTATTGCTATACTGCCAGCCATGAAAGCAGCAATATCACACAGCAACGGGCGGATAGCGCCGGTCTTCGATGTTTCCGAGAATCTTTTTCTTATAGACATGAGCGATTCGGGGAAAAAGGAACGGAAGAGCATCGTCATTACCGGAAAAGAACCTTTTGAAAGAGCCAGGGAACTTTCGACACTCGGAGTATCCGTTCTGATCTGCGGTGCGATTTCAGGCGTTCAGGAAACGGCTGTCAGAAGTGCGGGCATAGAAGTTCTGGGTTTTGTTTGTGGAGAAGTTGAATCTGTTATTTCCGCTTTTATCGAAGGAAGTCTGACGACTGACGGACCTTTCATGATGCCGGGCTGCTGCGGCAGACGACGCATGCACAGGCATGGCCGCTGCTGCGTTAAGAAATCAAAGCATAATTAAACGAGGAGGCAGTTAAAATGCCAAGAGGAGATGGAAGCGGCCCCATGGGAATGGGACCGATGACAGGACGCGCCGCAGGTTTCTGCGCGGGTTATAACAGAGCTGGATTCATGAACCCGGCAGCC
>MHBG01000050.1 GCA_001804785.1 Lentisphaerae bacterium GWF2_45_14 | reverse complement strand
AGCATTCGACATCTACACCGCGAAACGCGCACTTGAAGCCATCGGCAACAGACCCGAATTCGGTTTTAACTTCGACCCGAGCCAGCTCTTCTGGCAGCTCGTGAATCCCGCGATGTTCATCAAGGAATTTTCCGATAGGATTTATCACGTCCACATGAAGGACGCCGCGCTCTCTCTCGACGGCAAAAGCGGCATAATCTCGTCACACCTCAACTTCGGCAACCCGCAGCGCGGCTGGGACTTCCGAAGCCTCGGACACGGTCAGGTCAACTTCGAGGAAATCATCCGCGAACTAAACAGAATCGGTTATTCCGGCCCCCTCTCCGTCGAATGGGAAGACTGCGGCATGGAACGCGAATTTGGCGCCAAAGAAGCCTGCGATTTCGTCCACAAAAAAGACTTCAAACCTTCAAGTCTTCAATTCGATTCAGCTTTTGATAGATGATACTTTTCCCGGGGGGAAGAAAGCAAAATTTTGAGGAAATTTTTCCCTCTTCCCCCCGGACCCCCTATCACCTTTCCAAACCTTCTTGAAGCTTTAATTCAGAATGTGTTGGAAATCTTTTATGTCTCTCATAGAAGTCATAAAATTCAACCATTTTTTCTGCTTGAGGATTAAAATGATTGGGAAATTTTGTGGGTACGCTTTCTGGTATAGTGTGATGTGAGTTTATTTTTAGGAAGTTATTTAATTTACTAGTATTCTGTAAGTAAAGAGCATTTTTGAAAGTGGTATTTTCATTGTGTTTTACATTGAAAAGATTTGTACTTATCAAATTAGTGTAATTGAAATTAGTACCTCTAATATCTCCACTAATATTTGAACCCGTCAAGTCTGAGTTAATAAGGTTTGTGTCTATAAAAGATATATTATTTAGGGAGGAATTTGATATTATTGAATTTGAAAAATTAATTCCAATTAATTTTGTATTATCCAATTTTACTGATTGGAAAAATGAGTTTTTCAGATTTTTATCGTCAGGCGGAGTGTAATGGAACAGATAAAACCATTGTAGTGTCAAACCACCATCATGATTGAGAAATAATTTGCGTTTGTTAATGATATCATATATTGCTTTTATAAAGGGAGGAGGGGGGGCGTTATCATTTTTTGTCCAATATTTTTCCAAATAATTTTTAAAGAACTGATGAACCTGTTTCGGAAAATCTCCTTCTTTATCATAATAAACGCCAAGGGCACGTATTGCAGTGTCTTTTCTCTCTTCATCCTCATCATGTAGTGCAATTTCCTGAAATCTCAGGAAATTATCCCAGTCGTTGTTAGTTTCTTCTATTTTTAATTTACGTTCGGCTTTCTCTAGTTCTTCTTTGACATGTTCCTGGTCTTTTCTTTTATCGTTATTTCTCCATGACCAAATGAGGAAGGCTGGCAATGCGCCTAGAAGTATGGGGATAAGGGTATTATAAATAGTTCTATCTGCATCTTCGGGGACAAGAATTTTAAAGATGAGATTTCTTTTATCGTCATTGTTTTTGCTGTCGTGAAAGAAATTAACAAGTCCATAAAGTACGATTATAAGTAAAGTCGAGGAGAACAGTATAAGCGGTCTTGGCCATGCCCATTGCCATAGAGTCGATGACTTTAAGCAATTCCATGTTTTGCGGGGAAGGGCGAGGAGGCGTGGAGCCAGGAAATGGAATGGTTTGAGGATGCAGGTGTTTTTGACGGAATCGATGGCGTTGCGGATTTTTCCGTTGTTTTTAAGTTTGTCCCATTGAAGAAAAAGCACAATCGCGAGAACTCCAAGGAAGATATAAAGGATAATCATGACAGCCCCCATTGTTGATAATAAACTATAGAGCGGGGCTACATAAATTCAAGTATTAAGCGTCTCTGTGAAAATGGGTCATTGGGCTTTTATGCTTGCGCCGAGGCCTTGTTTTACCCGCGCTTTCTGGTAATAGCCCATGGCCTCAGGAAGGTAGCCCTGCATTTCCTGAAGGCGTTTTTCACTCATCGGATGCGTTGAGAAGAATTCGGCCAGGGAGCTTTCCTGGGAGATGGTCTTGAATTTTTCCCAGAAGCTTATCGCGCCGTGCGGGTCGTAACCGGCCTTTGACATAAGGATCATCCCGATATGGTCGGCCTCGTACTCGTGTAGACGGCTGTAGGGAAGGACGCCCGCCACGTTGGTTACCGCGCCGTAGGCGTCAAGAATGTTCTGGTTCGAGGTGCCCAGCGAAAGGCCGATCATTCCAATTTGCTGAACGATGCCGTGTGTCATTCTCTCGCCGCCGTGTCTGGCTATGGCGTGTCCGACTTCGTGTCCGACTATGGCGGCAAGTTCAGCCTCGTTATTCATATATTTGAATATCCCGGAGTAAACCCCGACCTTTCCGCCGGGCAGGCAGAATGCATTGGGCTCGGCCGACTCGAATACCGCGAATTCCCATTGATAGTCCGGTTTTTCAGCAATGCGCGCAATGTCCGTGCTTACTTTTTTAACCGCGTTGTTAAGGGCGGGGTCCTTGCTGATTTTTTGCTGTGATTTGAGTTCCTGCCATGCCTCGGCGCCCATATCGTTTTCGCTTGATTCGCTGGTCATGAGAACTCTTGATCTTTCGGTGAAGGGGACTGTCGAGCAGCCAGTAACGAAGAACGTCAAAGAAAGCGCCGCAGCTATAATATAAAATAGTTTTTTCATTGCAATCCCCTTTTTTTAATTACTGTAATCCCGGGAATCTGCGTTTTCTATAGCTTAAAGGAGTGGATTTGAAGTGTTTCTCGAAGACCCGGTAGAAGTGACCGAGATCGGCAAAGCCGCATTCCGAGGCGATATCCTTTATCGGCATGGAAGTTGAACTGAGCTTCCTAGCCGCATCCGAAATTCTCGCGTTCAACGCAAATTTCGCAAAACTCTTCCCAAGCGTCGCCGTAAAAAGATTGCTGGAGCCGCCCCCGAACTGGACTGATTATTTCAGTTTGCATTTGACAAGTTTATAGTGAGGATTGCGCTCATCGTCTCTATAGACTTTTATGGCAAAGTCTCGCGGAAAGCCTTTGAAATCCACGGGGGTTTTAAGGGTATACGAGACTATGCCCACAGACTTGCGCAATTCGAAATCATACTCTTCGAGGACAACAGTTTTATCGTAGTCATCGACAGTGAAAAGACCGCCTAATTTTTTAGAGTCTTCCGAGGCATTGAATTTATCCAATAATTTTTTCGCCTCTATGTCCATATGTTTTATGAATTCAAGCTTTTCCTTTTTCAAGTCTTCAATGTACTTTTTTCTGGATTCCAGCGTATTGTAACCGCCCATTTGATAGGCAAATGGATCTTCTGTATCAAATAATTTATCGAAGTGCAGCAGGCGGCTGTCGTCAAAAGGCTTGCCTTCCGCAAGCTTTGAATATTCATTATCCGGGATCAGGCACTTTTCTTTCTGGTAATCGATGAGATACCATTTATCGGTGTATAGTCCCGGGACTTTTGCCAGGGTGATCTTATTGCCCTCAATGGAATATTTTCCTTTGATAGGATATCGCGGCTTGCCGGGGTAGTTAACGTCGGAGTAAAACCAATAAGTATATTCATCTTTATCGAAAAGAATGGCAACCCCCATATAACCACCCCATTTTTCAGACAAGACCCAGCCGCCCAAAATATCTTTTCTGCTTTCGGCAAAAGAGACGAAAGGCAAAATCAAAAAAGCAGTCAGAACAAAAACGGCAGTGATGTGTTTCACAATGTAAATCCTTTATATTGTGATTTTACGAAAACAAGAGCGGGATTATTTTTCAGGAAAGGTCGTCTTCCTTTGGTATAATAATTTTAAATGTGGTTCCACTGGAAGAAGTGTCGATGGAAATGCTCCCGTTATGCGCCTCTACTATCTGCTTGACTACTGCCAGCCCAAGTCCAATTCCGCCAAATTTCCCAGAGGTAACAAAGGGGATAAAAATCTGTTCTGCGATTTCCTTTGGAATCCCGGTGCTGTTGTCGGAAACGTTTATGTAAATATTTGCTTCATCGAAAGTTAAAGAAAGGGATACGACAGGGTTCGTTATATTTTTGTTCAAAAAAGCTTCAGATGCATTTTTAATGAGGTTGGTAATCGCCCTGAACAATTTGTCACGGTTTGCTGAAAAGTAGATTTCTTCGGGGCATTCAACCTTCAGTTCGACGTTCGCATTTTCGAGGAAAATCTTCATTCTTTTTTCGATATACGTGAATAAGTCTTTTGCCTCGACAAGTGATCTATCCATTTTCTTGTCGGATGCATAGTCCAGTATATCCGCGACGAATGCGACACCTTCTTTCGCAGAGTCTTTAATCAGGTCCAGCATTTCAATTACATACTTTCTGTTGTCCAGATTTTCTTTTACGCTGTCAATGGCGAGCTCAATGGGGCCTATGGAGTTTTTAAGATCGTGTACAATCATGTTAGTGGCCTCTCCGACCGCAGAGAGTTTTTCTTTTCTTATCAAGGCTTCCTGCAAATCCACATTTTGTATGGCCCGGGCGGCCTGTTCAAGAAAAAGGCGCACTATATAAATTCTCTCATTATTGAGTGGGCGGCCTCCTTTTTCAAAAATGGCAAGAATGCCTAGTTCATCAAGTTTGAAGTAAGCAAAATCCTTATTCTGGAAAACTTCGTGTTCAAGCATTTCAGGTATATAATTCAGGTATTTTTCAGAGAGTTTTTCATCGCAAAGATTCCCGATAGCCAGGATTTTTTCATAACCGGAATTTTTCTTTATGGCGATGAGTGCGGAATGTGTTCCAAGCAAGAAGGCCACCTGCTGAAGTATATTGTTCAACAGTGCATTTATTTCCCAGTGCTGGGCGCGAAGTCCTGAGATGGTTTTTATGAGTTCCTCAAGGCTTCTGGTCTTATTCCATTCATAAACGGACTTAGTTGCAATCTGTTCTATTTCTTCCACTGAAAAGGGTTTGCAGTGATAGTTTACATTTGTGCCGACAGCCGTCACAATTTCCTCTATGCTGTAGTCCGAATAGGCGGTGACAAAAATAATCTCGGCACGGCTGTCCACCTGACGCACGTGCTGAGCCGTTTCAATGCCGTCCCATCCAGGCATGCGCATGTCGATAAAAATAGCGGCGTAGGGACGCTGTTCATCAATGGATTTTTTTACCATTTCATAACCCTGTTTGCCGTTGGAAGCTTCATCATATTCAAAATTGAATGTGGCGGACGAACGTTTTGGACAAGACGGGGCGGCAGTTCCGCTGTCGTTAAAAAGAATGGCTCCGGCCTCTTCCAGCTTGACGGCCTCTTCTCTGCCGGAATCTCGCCGCGGAGATAGAATTTGGCTAAAGCTGTTTCTTACGCTTTCATCATCGTCAATAACCAAAATCCGTGTATTGAAGCCCTGCGTCATAGTTTTTCATCCTCTTTTAGTTGTCAGTCCAGGAAGTCGTATAACTGTTATCGCACCTGTATTTTCTTCGTTGTTCTTAATTGTTATCGTGCCGCCATGGGACTCGATGATGGAACGACATTCATTCAGTCCTATTCCTGAGCCGTTTTGCTTTGTAGTGAAACCTCTGTCAAAAAGCTTTCCGCTGATTTCCTGCGAGAATCCGATGGCGTTATCTGAAAGTACTATCTCTACGTTCCGGGTTTCCATATTAGAGGAGATATTTATTTCCAGCTTTCTGTTTTCAGTTGATTCGGCTTCGTCAAATGCCTCATATATGTTTATGACGAGATTCATGAACACCCTGATAAGGCGGGTATGATCGCCTGAAACAGAGAGATTTCTTTCGTCGCAATTTATCTTAACCAGTATATTCCTCTTCTGCAGACTTTCGGAAAGCATAACGAGAGTGTCTTCTATAAGTGTATTGACATTAACAACTGTTGAAAGAAGCGGGCCTTTATCCTGTACATAATGTCGTTGCAGGTCAAGGATGGAACTGATGTGACCTATAGTGCGGGACATCCTCTCAAAAAGTTCAAGGTAGGAAGTATTGCGTTTCTGGAGGGAAGATTCCAATGCCTCCATAAAGTTAGTCAATGCCTTTTCTTTTTCCTCTCCCAGCATATCTACGAGTTCTTTTTCTTTGGAAACAAACAGAGCCTTTAACTGTCTGAGTGATTTGACCTCATTCCAGTCCTTTTCCAATTGTGGCGCCAGTATATATGCACTTATCCCTGTAACGGCGTTTCCGATGTCATGCAGCATATTGTTCGCCATTTCAATTCGGCCCTGTTTCTGTGCATTTTCTTCTGCCGTTTTCTGTGCCAATTTCTGTTCCGAAATGTCCCTGTAGATTTTTATTATTCCTATCATGTTTCCCTTCGCATCGTTATACGGGACAAAACTGATCATGTAAGGAGTTTCAATACCTCCGTCAGATTTGATATAAACTTCCCTTTCAAACTTTTTGCCGGTCTTCAATATCCTCTTTAATGAACATTCCTCCGTAAAACACTCCTTTTCCGGATCGACTTCATGGCATTTTCGGCCTATTATATTTTCGGAGCTGATATCTTTTAATTTTGAAAAGGATTTACTCGCATAAACTATATTGTAATCCACGTCAATAACTCTTATAGCATCACTGGACGCATCAAGCAGCTGCCGGATGTCATTTTCCAGTTTTTCGTGTTCTTCTATTTTTTTCTGTAGTTTTCCGTTCGTGTCTTCAAGCTTTTCCGCCTCGTCCAGGAATGATGTTTCGGAAACATTTAAGAGTTCCTCCAAAGCATGGACTTTGGACTCAAGCATTATTATTCTCTTTTCTTCCATATATACATCTTCCGGTTCTTGTCAGCGGTTAAGAAAAAACTAAATCATCAAACGGCAAAATCAGCATTTTCACGTTAAGAGCCAGCGTATCAAACATACCTGCGACTTCCTTGGAAATCGGAACTTTGGAAAATATGATTACAACAAATACATTACCGGACGGAAGGACTCCTCCAAAGCCGAGTACGGACTTGATGCCGTATGGTTTGACAAATTCTTTCTGCGCAGGAATATACTCGCTGTCTTCAGCCTCGGACACATGGAAGACATTGAATGTCTTTTGGGCTAAGTCCTTTAAGAGATCAGGATCGGGTTTTATAACAGTCTCGACATCCAGCCCCATTTGTTTAACCAGAGTCCGCATCATTGGAATACGGTAAAGAACTTCTTTGCTAGGCAATGGAATAGCTTGATGCCCGTTTGATTTTTCCCGGGATTTCCACGCCTCTTCCACCCCGTCGGTAGCAAGAAGAGTCAGGCATTTAAATGATGAGGGTACACTTTCCCCCGACAGGAGTTTTTTTGCAAAATGCTGAAGGTTTTCAGGCAATTTTTCAATGTCATGCGTTTTGAAAAGACGAACCAGCACGCATTCTTTCTCTCCGGTGTTTTCGTCGACAAAATGTTCAAACAAATACCGAACCAGCTCGTTTGCGGCATCCTCCATACTTTTTGCATCCTGCCCCAGCACGCGTATATCACGACCGCAACGGACGATGTCGCTTATTTTTAGGTTAGCGAAATTATACATTTTGTTCCCCCCGGGAAAATACAAACCCTAATTTTTTGCCCTCTTATAATATAAGTCGTAACTTATTATAATTCCAGCCGATACAAAAGATTCGGGAAAATGACTAAAGAATTCAGATTTGTGATTTTATAAAAATGAGGTAGAGGATCAGGATGGCGGCGAGGAAGTAGGTGAGCAACGACGTTTCGCGGGCGCGGCCGCTGAGAAGCTTTATCACGGGATAGGCAATGAAGCCCAATATCATGCCGTCTGCAATGCTGGATGTGAACGGGATTCCGATTATGATGAGAAATGCCGGTATCGCTTCGCTGAAATCGTCCCACTTTATTTTTGTTATATTTCCGAACATCATCATTCCGACAATGACGAGGGCAGGGGCCGTAATCGGATTTTCAGAGCCCGGATAGGCACCCACCATCGCGACAAGCGGATAGAAGAACATCGAGAGCAGAAAGCAGATGCCTGTTACAATAGCCGTGAGTCCGGTTCTGCCGCCATAGCTTACGCCTGCGGCGCTCTCTATATAACTTGTAACCGTACTGTTGCCGCACATCGCTCCGAAGACTGTTCCGATAGAGTCGGCGGTCATGGCTTTTGACGCGCCCGGCAGTTTATTATTCTTCATGAGATTGGCCTGGGCGCTCACTCCCACGAGGGTGCCGATAGTGTCGAAAACGTCCATAAATGTAAATATGACGATGAAAGGGAGAAGCTTCCATATATTTGTCCAGACGGATGCAAAGTCCATTTTACAGAATATCGGCATGACGCTTTCGGGTGCTTTGACCGGGAAGCATATTCCTATTTTTCCTGCGATGACGGCGGCGAGGGCCGCTGCGAGAATTCCCCAAAGTACCGCGCCTTTTACTTTAAGCGTCTGAAGTGCCGCAATCGTGAAAAATCCTATCGCGAAGATGAGAACGGTCACACTCTGTATATTGCCGAGGTATATCCCGTAAGCGCTTGTTTTGACGATTCCGCCCTTTTCGAGCCCGAGGAGCGCTATGAATAAGCCGATTCCGCAGCCTATCGCATACTGGAGACTCGGGCTTATCGAATCCATTATCATGTTTCTGATTCTGAAAAGCGTAAGAAGAAGGAAGATGATGCCTGATATGAAGACGACGGCGAGTGCGGTCTGCCAGGGCACTCCGGCACCGAGAGCCGCGCATGCCGAAATTGTGGTGAGGAAGAAGAAGTTTTCTCCCATTCCCGGTGCGAGCGCTATCGGGTAATTTGCGATGACTCCCATGAGGAAGCACGCAAGCGCGGAAGCCACACAGACACCGGTCATTATCGCGCCCGGAGGCATGCCGGTGTCGGTTCCTGAAATCTGTCCCGAAAGTATCATTGGTTGAAGGAAGATGATGTACGACATCGTGAGGAATGTCACTATTCCCGCCATAATCTCTGTTGATATTCTTGAATCACGTTCCTTTATCAGAAAAAACTTTTTGACAGCATCCTTCATTGTTTCGCCCGAAATTACTGTTACATTGTTTAAAATCCCGTAAATATAAGAGCTTATAGGTTTTTTGCAATGAAAAAGAGTCTGTTTATTGAAGGCGGAGGGCTTTGCCTCGAGCTTGAGTATGCTGAGGAGCCGCACCTGAAACTGTTGTCCATAAAATTCCGTAAGGGTGTGAACGGAAAGACCGGAACAAATCCGCGCATAAAAGAGTTTGCCGCAAAACTCTCCTCGTTTCTCTCTGGCAACGACCCGCGTTTTGGCAAAGATGATTTCGCCTTGCTCAACCTTGAAAATTTCCGCGAATTCGGGAGGAAAGTTCTTTTTACGCTTTTCAATGAAGTTCCAAGGGGCAAGGTTGTGAGTTATAAACAGCTCGCCGAGTTGTCCGGCTTTCCAAAAGCCGTCCGAGCTGTCGCTTCGGTTATGGCAAAGAACCCTTTCCCGCTCGTCATCCCGTGTCACCGTGTTATCAAAAGCGATGGTTCGCTTGGCAACTACGGACCCGGCAAAAAACTCAAAGAACATTTTCTGGGACAGGAAAAGGTGAAAATATGAAGAAAACAATTTTTCTGTTGGTTTTGTTCGTGGGTGGCGGGAATATTCTTTTTGCGGATGAAAATAAATTTCTCAAGGAATACCTGGAAGTGATAAAATCTCATAACGCGCGTGGAATAATATTAAAAATAGAGTCTTTCGACAAGAATTCGCCGGATTTATCTTCCGATCTCGTTAAGCTGATAGAAACAGAAAAAGATTCTTATAAAAAAGCCATGCTCATATATTTGGCGGGACGACTGAAACTGGAGAACTTTATGCCAGTGCTGATCAGCAATCTTGATTTTGTATATAGAGACCCGGACGCAAATTCTCTTAGAATGCCTCGCTGGTCTGTTTTTCCGGCGGTAGATGCATTATCTTCTATCGGAACTAAATCAGTTCAAGCTCTAGCCAAAGAGACAGCGGAAAGATCACATAACTATCCTGATATTCTCCTGCTTTTATCAATCAGGCAGATCAGGCAGACGTACATTAAAAATGTTAAATCTGTCTTACCTACAAAGTTGATCCTGGAGGCAAACTATAGAAAGGAAGAAGACTCGAAAAGGAAAGGAAACCTCAAGAGGGCAATAGATCTCATCAGTCAGCCTGATTATCTTGAACAGGAAAATAAGTATATGCGAAGCGAGATAAACAAGGCGCAGGAAAAGGTGAAAGTCCCGGAGGATTCGTAAATATCCGGGGCAATGCTAATTTATCTTAAACTAATGGAAATGTGCGGCATTAATGAGCTGGACAATATATCGAAAAGATGAAAAAAGCGCCGGAGTGCTCGCGCTCGACGACGGATTGAGGCTTAAATATGCCGAGAATCCCGAGTCGCCGGAACGTGAGATGCTGGATATTCTGGGCGAGCGGCTTTCTGGACTTTCGGTGATTGTTACGCCGCCGTGTTCAAATGCGACACTGGAAGCCATTGCCGCGAATGCGCCCAATTTAAAGAAAATATTTGTGGCGGACGAAAATTCCGACAGGCTGAGGCTCTGGGAAGTGTCGCTGAAACCTTCAGGGATTTCCTGCGAAGCTCTTTTGCTTGAGGGAGGTGCGTCATTGATGGAGAAGCAACTGTACAATAAATTTTCGGATTTTCTCGTGGACATGGCTCAGGGGCGCGGGGCGGTTTACGTTCCCGCCAGGTTCAGGAGGCTTGAGAGCGCGTTTTCCATTGCCCTTGAGAGGGCGGTGCTTACTGTTCAAGGTCGTTTCTGTTCATCCGCTGCACATCAGACGACGCGCCGCTGGCACGTAATCATGAATAATATAATTAACACACTCTTCCTGAAAAGGGAAACGTATTCGCTTTCCAAAGCTTTTGTCGCAGAGTCTGTTACGATTGTGGGGGCGGGCCCTTCACTCAATGATAATATAGATATCCTCAGCAAATATCAGGACAAAACATTCATCATCGCATGCGATGCCGCGCTGAACGCGCTTATAGAGCACAATATAATTCCCGATATAGCGGCATCTTCCGAAGACCTGCTCACAAGTTGGCGCTTTTTCAAGAAGCACCCTGATGTATTCAATGATATTCTGCTTGCCGTCCCCCTGTCAGGAAACAACGTTATTACAAGGGATTACCCTGGCAAGATCATGTTTACCTCCGAGAACGAATCGCCCCTCTTTTTCAGAGAGTTTAAAGAAGCAGTCCTTTCTGTGGACAGGGGACAGTGCGTCGGGCACTACGCCTTCAATATGGCGATGAAGCTCAAGCCGCGCGAGATTATAATGATGGGCTTCGATCTGGCGTTGAAAAATGGAGAGTACCACTGTAAATCAATGAGCGCCCCTTATTACAATGACAATCCCGGGAACTTTTCCCTGATAGATGTGAAGGGTAATGACGGGAACATCCTGAAAACGGAAGCTGCGCTTCTTACGTACCTTCGCACTTTTGAAGGACTTATCCGTGATTCTGGCACCAGGGTGATAAATGCTACCGGCGGCGGCGCATTTATCGAAGGGACCCTAATAATGCCGCTAGAAGAGGCGCTGAAAAATCAATCAGCAAAAACGGTTTTACCGATTACGGAAAATAAAAAGTTCGCGGTAATCTCGTCCGCTGATATTCTGGAAAATCTGAAAAAGTGCCTCTCCGATGCAGAAAAGATAATTGATGACGCCGCTGCGGCCGCCGGGAAAATGACGGCCTTGAACTTCAGTAATCCTTTTTCCCGTATACCTTTTGACGATCCCGTGTTCGAGCTCGTGAGCGGATGCTCAAGCTTCCTGCTTATGGCCGAATTGATAGAAGCGCTGAACTCGCTTGATAATATCGGCTTTGAGAAATTTATGATGACAGTTGATGGGAATCTCAAAGAATTCAGGGGAAGCGTAGAGTTCCTGACAGAACTCATTCACTCAGTGAACAGGAAGGGCGGAGAGAATTATCTGGTACTGAAGGCCGCCGGAGTCGAGCCTTTGGACATCCCCGGATTTCCGTCCGGACCGGGCATAATCAATATTGACGCGGGTGCCCGGCTCTTTGAAATATGGAGAGCAGCCAGGGAAAATAATGTTGGCACTCTAATTGCGTTGAACGGGGAGGTGATACCCGATGCCTGGGTGGTGCCAGGCTTGAAATGTATAGACGTGAAAACGCTTACGGGGCCGTTGGATTCGGAAAGGTATCTCTGGATGCCCGGCTATAGTGTGGCCGGAGCAGATGAAAATATAACGGAGGAATGGCGGAAAATTCTGCCTCCTGATGTAGATTGCAACAAAATCGGAGAAATTTTTAGCTGATGAACCGTCTCAGTACAAGCGAGGAAATTAAACGGCTCGTTGACCTGCCGTCTAAGGAGCTTCTGAAGGAATTCTCTGAAACCCGCGAAAGGTTTAGGGCGTTTCTTAAGGAGTCCGGCATAAACGTTCCGGACATAATGACCGAAGATTCTTCTCCCGGACAGGATAGGAAAAATTCCGTGCTGCTCGACGAGTTCTCTCTTGAAACCATTTCCTCAATAGACGATTCAATATATTCAGTTTTTAGCACGGTCGGTGCGTTCGTAAAACTCTTCGAAAAGATACCCCATAGCAATATACTCAAGCATATAACTGTGACCGTCGAGGGAGAAGAACCGGTAACGGCAAAAGACCTTAACGAAAAAATTGCCAAGGGCGAGGTCAATATGGAAGAACAGATTGTAGTTGCTTCCAGTGAGTTGCGTTCACTTCTTCCCGATATGGGCGGTAAGGCTGTTGCTCCGCCAAAAAGCAAAGCACCCGTGTCAGCCGAGATAAAAGAAGAAGATATAAAGACCCTTCTGGAAGGGAAAAATGATATTCCCGAAACGGCAGTCGCTGATTCCGCAGGAGTTGAGAACGAAGCTCCGCCCGAAGAAATGCTTTCTCCCATTATCTCACAGAAGGAATATGACCTAGTTATGAGCGGGGAGTCTGCCGCGACCACAGCTAAGGAACCCGTCGCTGGAAAAACCGAGGAGAAGAAACCAGAAGCAAAGAAAAAGGGAATGCCAACCATCAAAGTGGGTGGGCCTAAAATAGATGCCGTTAACGAAGCCGCCCCGGCGCCAGCCGCGGATATCGGAGGCAATATCTCCGAAAAAGAGCAGCAGAAAGAAAATAAGGAGTTCTCCCAGAACGATCTTGATGAGTTTTTAAAGAAAGATTCGCTCACCCAGAGGAAGGCCGATCCTTCCAACATATCTCAGGATGAACTGGAAGCCTTGCTTTCAGATTCCAAATCCGACACGGAAAACCATAAAATGTCTCAGGAAGAGCTTGATGCCTACCTCGCAGGGGAGCCAGTGGCCAGTGCCGACAGTGCTTTGACTCAGGAAGAACTTGACGCGTTGCTTGTGGGTAAAAAGAAAGATGTCAATGAAAAAGCTTCGTCGGGAAATACGCATACTTCTGACGGCGGTGCCTCTCCCGAGGCAGCGGCGGAAAAGAGCGATTCAGATAGCAAGTCTTCAATAGACCAAGGTGAAATAGACCTCCTTCTTCAGAAAATAGACGCCGAGCCCCAGGATGCGGACAAGGAACTTACGCTTTCCCAGGACGAGCTTGATGAGCTTCTTGCCCGCAAAGACGATAAAAAGGGCGGTGCCACAATGTCCGAGGCACAAGTTAAAGAATTTATAAATTCAGAAAAGTCCGCGTTTTCCGAACCCGATTATGGGAACGAGGATTTCCCCATGCTGATAACTCAGGATGAAGTCGATGGAATGCTTGCGACATCAGTCCCCAAAAAGGAGCAAATTTCCTCAGTGAGCCAGAGCGAAATAGAGGAAATATTGCAGGGAAAAGAATTGACCGGCGATGGGATTATTAATGGCGAGAAACTCGAAGAAATAATTCCACCGATTGCGGAACTCCCTTTAGTGAGCCAGAGCGAAATAGAGGAAATATTGCAGAAAAAAGAATTCGTCGATGATGGAATCATTAAAGGCGAGAAACTCAAAGAAATATTTCCACCGATTGCGATGCTTCCTCCGCCTCCTGATGATGGAAAAGAGTTTCCCTTGAACATCTCTCAGGACGAGCTTGATGATCTTATCGGGAAAAGAACGAAAGATACTCTTTCTCCGGGTAAAGATGAAAATGCTGGAAGCCCAGGAATAACAGCAGAGGGAACAGCGATTGTCCTCAAAGCTGAAACTTCAGAGGATTCGCAGAAAGTTGCAGCCGCATCCCCCTCTGGTGCGATGATGAGCCAAGACGAACTTGATGTTCTTTTTGATGCAGGGCCGTCCCATGACGATGCAGAGGGAAAAGACGCGGGAGACGAACAATTCTCAAAGGATGAAATAGATAAATTATTTTCTTAGGACTTACTAAAAGCTGCTTATGAAAACGAAAGACCCGATAAAAGTCCTGATTGTTGACGATACTTTTCCCATAGCCAAAATAATAGAACGGCTTCTGGAGGAAAGGTACCGCTCGGAAATTATCTGTTTTACGCTTTCCGATGGCGCCGCCGCTGTGAAGTTCCTTGATGAAAATCCCTCCGTCAATATAATCATCACCGATTTCAAGATGCCAGGAATGGATGGCATAAGCCTTCTTAGGAATGTGAGCGCCTTTCATCCCGATACCAGAAGAGTGCTTATCAGCGGTT
Organism: Lentisphaerae bacterium GWF2_45_14; assembly: GCA_001804785.1. Taxonomy (GTDB): domain Bacteria; phylum Verrucomicrobiota; class Lentisphaeria; order Victivallales; family GWF2-45-14; genus GWF2-45-14. Next base: position 4,145 of record MHBG01000050.1, on the reverse strand, counting down.
ACGCAGATATAGAAAACCTCACCAACGCGCTGAATGAATGCGGGATAAAAGGTTTCATAAACAAGCCGATACAGTCCTCCCAGCTTTATACGATTATCGATCTTTTGATTACTGATATCAGGCTCAGTAATGAAAATGCAGAGCTTCAAGAGGCGACAAGGAAGAGTTTTATGGAGCTCCTTTCGCTGGTCTATGATATAATGTCTGAACTTTCCCCGCGCCTTTTCGACTACAGTGTCCATACGGCGGGGCTTTGTGCCAAAATCGCTGCCGAGTACAGGATGAGTACGGAGGAAATGGATGTTCTTGCCACTGCCGCGAGACTTCACGCTATTTCACTTCTCGGCGCGGAAGAGAAGACATATACCATGCCGTTGACAAATCTTCCGAGGGAATTGAGGCAGGTTTATCTCAAATATCCCGAAGCGAGTTCCGAGATGCTGAAGTCTGCCCCGAAACTTGAGAAGGAACGGGAAATAATCAGGCTGCACCATGAGAATATCGATGGAAGCGGGCTTTTCAAAATGTTGGGAGAGGAGATTCCGTTCAGCGCCAAAATCCTCAGAATATGTTCCTTTTACTGTTCTTCCGTAATTCTTCTTGGCACGGGGAAAGAGTCCGTCATGCAGGGGATAAACAGCAAATCCGGGAAGTTTTTTGACAAGGCTTTAGTCGGTGTATTTCTCAGGACTGTCTCTATCGAAATGGGTTCTATGAGCTATCCTGTTCTTGTTTGCGATATAAAACCTGGGATGAAGTTGGGCATGAACATTTATTCCAAGACCGGCGGCGTACTTCTTCCCGAGGGAACTATTTTTAACAATATCAACATCAAACGTCTGCGAATATACAACGAGTTCAGCCCCCTCAAAGAAATACATATTGTCATCAAAACAGAACCTGAAGCAGTTTGAATTTACAGTCTGCTTCTATTCGTATGTGGCAGCTTTTTGTTCCCGGGCTATATTAACCTTTTCAACCGCAGCCAATGGAAAGAGAAAAAATGTTTAATGCCGTAATATGCAGATATAATGAGATCGCCATCAAGGGCGGCAACAGAAACATGTTCGAAAGCAGGATGATAGAGAATATATATATGCTGCTAAAAGAGCTTCCGTCGATAAAAGTTTCCCGGGAACGGGGCCGCATCTGGATAAAGCACGAAAAGGGAGGGGATTTCAGTTGCGAAGAGCTTGAGTTAATAAAAGAGAACCTTCAGCGCGCATTTGGTCTTTCGTCATTTTCGCCCGTAATCATGTGTCGTTCAGAGCTGTCAGAAATAGAGAAGGCTGTAGAAAAGAGTTCGCCTGAGTATTTTCGCAAGGTTTTGGATGCAAATGGAAAAGCGTCTTTCAGGGTAAGGGCGAGACGGAGCTTTAAGAGTTTCCCGTTTGAGTCAAAAGAACTTGAAATAAAACTTGCCGAGGCGGCGTCAAGGTCTTTCGATGTGAAAAAGCTTGCTGTCAACCTGCATAAGGCTGATATTACAATCGGTTGCGAGGTTAGAGAAAAATTTTCTTTTATTTTTTATGAGGAATTTCAGGGACCGGGCGGACTGCCCACAGGGAGCAGCTCGCCTGTTCTGATACTCCTTTCAGGCGGAATTGATTCGCCTGTTGCATCTTACATGATGATGAAGCGCGGCTGCCGTGTGAATTTTATTACCTTTCATAGCGATCCATATACGCCGCCGGAAACAGTGGAAAAGGTCAAAAAGCTCGTGGAGCTTATAAACACTTATCAGAGGCCCGGCAAGCTTTTTATATGCAATCTTGCGCCAATCCAGAAAATGATAAGGGATAATTGTGATGAAAAATATCGCACCGTGCTTTATCGGAGAATGATGTTCAGAATCGCGGCAAAGGTCGCGAGATACAATCGCCTAGAGGCGCTTGTTACCGGAGAGTCTGTCGGGCAGGTAGCGAGCCAGACCATCATTAACCTCGGGGTAATCGACAATGCATCACCCATGCTTGTTCTGCGCCCGCTCGCAGGTATCGACAAGATTGACACTATTAAGATATCCGAAAAGATGGGCGCGTTTGAGATTTCTAAAATTCAGGTACCGGACAGCTGTACAGTGTTTGCACCCAGTTCGCCGGTGACATCAGCGCGGCTCAGAAGGGTCATCGATGAAGAGGAAAAGCTCGACGATTTCGAGACCGTTCTCAATGAAATAAGGAAAAACATCGAAGTCTTTAGCAGAAATTGACCCTTTTGCCCGAAGTCCCTTATTCCATGTTTTTTATAGCTTTTTTCTGTCTGTATCGTTTGAGAAGGATATAACTATTTTATCAGCTTTGATTTTTTCGTTGAGTATCCATTTTCTGATGAATTCTTCAAGGCCTTTGTTGGCATCCTTCGTCACGTTTTGTATCGCCGGCGGCGAAATGGCCTTTTTGTAAAGCTCTGAAGAAAGGTCCTTTTCCAGGTCCCTGAGTAGTTCCGGTTCTCCGAATACCAGCCAGCCATTTTCGGTTTTTCTCTCAATGTGCGATGTGTCTATCGCGGGCGGAAAGCATCGCAATGGAGGCGCGCTCACATAAAGGGTTGTTCCATCTAGTTTTAGGAGCCACTTTCCTTTCATATCGACATAATACGAGTAGAAGACGGGGCACCTTATTGTAAGGGATGCCTCGCTTTTAAGTCCGTTGGGTAAAAATGGCAGTTTTAATTGCCGAGAGAAGATTCGCTCCACTGTTTCCACCGAACTGCGTTCGACAAGAACGAGATTCGTGACGGACTTTATTTTTTCGGTATATTCATAAAAGATGCTCGTAATATTTTTTTCCGATTGCAGGAGACTCCAATCTGATACCGCGTGGTATGCGAAATAAGAAAGGAAGACCAGCGTTATCAGAAGGAAAAAACATCCGACCGAAAGCGTTAGCGCTAAAATCTTTATTGCCCCGACGAATGGGGTTGCTCTTTCGCCGTTCTCTTCAGGTGAAATGTCACTGTCAGCCATAGAAAAACCTTTCATATAGAAAGCTTAAGATACATTCTTTCATCAAAATGGGAAAGACGTTTTCTCAATATTTAAAGAATTAACGGCAGGACGTCTGTTTTGATGGATAAATATGGCGGGCCCAAGTGATTAGTGTAACTTTTTTACTATTGATGACGACTATTGAAGGAAATAACCTCGTAATAGGAGATATCCATGTTCAAAAGACTTATATGCCTTTTCTTTTCCGTAACGATTGTACTTCAGACTTCTTCCGTGTGCGCCGGGTCTCGTGGCGGCGGGCACGACGGTCGTGGCGGTTCCGATGGTCGTAGTGGTTACGATGCTCGTAGCGGGACTATTGCTCCGAAAGATAATCAGCTTGCATATCTGACGCTCTCCGCTTGAAATAAATTCTTAATATGTTGAGGCCTTTTCTGGACGCTTTTCATGTGTGAGCGCGCTTCAGTTCGACCTCTTCGCATGGAAGAAACTTGCGTCCAGTTCCTGTAGGGCGTCCGCTGACGTTGGCTTTCAGGGCGCCTAATCCTCCTTCGCGCCAATCTTTTATCCATATCCCGACGGTAACGCGATGAACCCCGACTATTGGTGCTATTTCGTGACGTTTCATTCCCTTTTTAAAAGAATGACCGCCTGTTTCCGGCGTTCATACAACGCCCCGGCATCTATTGTTCTTGCATCTTTTATTTTCATGATTAAACAATATAGCATGCCCTCATCAAGATGCAAGCTGATTATCCACCGAGCCTATAATGATAAACGCAATGCTTTTCCTTGCCTTCATCCAGCCAAATGCCGCCGCATTCGCAGGGGGCGGGAACACTGTCAATATGAATTTGTTTGTCCGCTTCTTCCGGTGAAAAATCCTTGCTTCCGTGTCCTTTGTGTCCTTTTTTCGCGCATCGCGCCTGCCGATTTTTCAGCCTCCTTCACGGCGGAACTTAAAACTTCGATAGTCCGCTTCTGTCCCTCAATGACTTCACGGAAATATTGCGCATAATGTTTTTTCACTTCTTCTTGCGAAGCTTTGCCAGTTGAATGCAACAGTCAATCCATTCATCCCTCAATTCCATGAAATGCCGGTAATTTGCAAGTTGCCCTTTCACCACGGGCACGTCCTGTTCTCTCACAAATTCGCTGGTGCTTTTCCGCTTCCAAGTGTAACTCAACTGATGAT
>MHBG01000049.1 GCA_001804785.1 Lentisphaerae bacterium GWF2_45_14 | reverse complement strand
TGCGTCAGGAGCCTCACAGGATTTCGATGGATCATCGATATATTATTATATATTTGAATGCAAATTGGTATAAGATACAGGTATTTTCTGACGCTGTTATGTACCCCGCATTTTCTTTCCGGAATGTCACTCCGTCGATTTTGGGCAGTGCCGTCGCCCGCCCGCCCTCGATAGATTGCTTTGTGAAATTTTGATTTTTACCCGCATTTGTGCCTAATTCGCTACAATGTTGACAAGGCTGCCGGGGACGCAGATTACCTTCCTGACGGTTTTGCCGCTGATTGCTTTTACAACTTCTTCATTCGCAAGCGCAATCTTCTCCATTTCGGGGGCTGCGGTGCCGGCCGGCATCATGATTCTGGCTTTCGGTTTGCCGAGCACCTGAATAAGGATTTCGACTTCGTTGCTCTTTATGAATTCCTCGTCGAATTCAGGGTATGGCACATAGGAGATGCTGTCCTTTTTGCCGAGGATTTCCCAGAGTTCTTCGCAGAGGTGAGGTGCATAAGGCGCGAGGATTTTTACGAAAGCTTCGGCGGCCTCGCGCGGAATTCGTTCGCACTTAGTGAACTCGTTGACAAATATCATCATCTGACTTATCGCTGTATTGAAGTTCAACGTGTCGGTATCGTCGCCGACCTTCTTTATCGTATAATGAAGTACCTTGAGCTGCTCTTTCGACATGACGGCATTGTCGTCTATTTCGGTTTCCGCAACCATTTTCCAGGCGCGTTTGAGGAAGCGGTAAACGCCTTCTACTCCGCGGGTGTTCCATGGTTTTACGGCCTCAAGCGGGCCCATGAACATTTCGTATAGCCGCATGCTGTCGGAGCCGTATTCCTTTATTACATCGTCGGGATTGACGACGTTTCGGAGGGACTTCGACATTTTCGCAGGGAACTCAATGAGTTTTTCTCGGGTTTCCTTATGGACAGGGCCATCGTTCGTATGCTCGACTTTGTCCGTCGGAATAAGTACGCCTTTTGAGTCTTTGTATGAGATACCTAGAATCATTCCCTGATTAATAAGCCGCATGAACGGTTCTTTCGTGGAGACTATGCCGATATCATAAAGCACTTTGTGCCAGAACCTTGCGTAGAGCAAATGAAGTACGGCATGCTCGGCGCCGCCCACATAGAGGTCGACCGGCATCCAGTATTTTTCCTTTTCGGGCGAGAATGGCGCGTCCGTATTTCTCGGGTCGATATAGCGAAGGTAGTACCAGCATGAGCCTGCCCACTGGGGCATGGTGTTGGTTTCGCGGCGTCCCTTCATTCCTGTGACGGGGTCGGTATAATCGAGCCAGTCTCCGGCCTTTGCGAGTGGGGATTCGCCGGAGCCGGAGGGTTTGAAATCTTCGACGGGCGGAAGCCGGAGCGGGAGTTCATTTTCCGGCACGAGCCTGATAGAGCCGTCTTCCATGTGAATGATGGGGAAAGGTTCGCCCCAGTAGCGCTGACGGCTGAAGAGCCAGTCGCGAAGTTTGTAGTTGACTGCGTACTTGCCGAGATTGCGTTCTTCGAGCCATGAAATCGTCTTGCGCTTCGCATCGTCAACCTTAAGGCCATTGATGTCAAGGCCTTCGGCATTGGAAGAATTTATCAACGCTCCGTCCATCGTCCAGCAGGTCTTTCCGGCGAGAACGTCGGCGACGGATATTTTCGCGGCTTCGGCTTCTTTTTTATCGGGGTCGATAATGCACTTTATTTCGATACCAAACTTCTGCGCGAACTCGAAGTCTCTGGTATCGTGTGCGGGTACGGCCATGATTGCGCCTGTGCCGTAAGTCGAGAGAACGTAATCGGCAATCCAGATCGGTATTTTGTGTCCATTGACCGGATTTATCGCGTAAGCGCCTGTGAATGCGCCTGTTTTCTCGGTATTGAGTCCTGTTCTTTCGAGGTCGCTCATTCTCGCGGCCTTCGAGCGGTATTCATCGACTTCGCCCTTCTGCGCGGCAGACGTGATTTTTTCAACAAGCGCGTGTTCGGGCGAAAGCACCATATAGGTGGCGCCGAAAAGAGTGTCGGGCCTTGTGGTGTAAACGGTTATATCGACATCATCATGCCCGGCGACTTTGAAATCGACTTCCGCGCCTTCGGATTTTCCGATCCAGTTGCGCTGCATTTCCTTGATGCCTTCTGACCAGTTCAGTCCGTCGAGATCGGCGAGAAGACGCTCGGCGTACTGGGTTATTCTGAGCATCCACTGCTTCATCGGCTTGCGGATTACGGGGTGACTGCCGCGCTCGCTCTTGCCGTCTATAACTTCCTCGTTGGCAAGGACGGTTCCCAGCGCCGGACACCAGTTCACGGGAATCTCGTCAATGTACGCGAGACCTTTCTTATGAAGCTGGATAAAGATCCACTGCGTCCACTTGTAGTAGCCGGGATCGGTGGTATTGATCTCTCTGTCCCAGTCATAGCTGAAGCCGAGGGCTTTTATCTGGCGCGTGAATGTTTCGATGTTTTTCTTTGTCGTTTCGGACGGATGGGTTCCGGTATCGACGGCGTACTGTTCGGCGGGGAGACCGAATGCATCCCAGCCCATCGGATGAAGAACGTTGAAGCCACGCATACGTTTGAAACGGCAGTATATATCGGTGGCCGTATATCCTTCGGGATGACCGACATGCAGGCCTGCGCCGCTGGGGTAGGGGAACATATCAAGGACATAGCATTTCGGTTTCGGCGAAAAGTCATCGGTCTTGAATGTCTTGTTCTTTTCCCAGTAATCCTGCCATTTTTTTTCTATGGTGACGAAATCGTAATCTCTTTCTTTCATGTCTTCATCCCTGTAAATAAGTGAAAGCGGGTAAAATACACTTTCCCTGCGGGATTTTCAATCAGTGCATTGACTCGTTTTTATACTGCGGGTTGTTGGGGAATAGCTCTTTGGCCTTTTTAAGATTTTTTGCGGCTTCGTCATAGTTGCCGAGCATGCGGTTGAAGAGATAAAGCCGGAAGTAGAAGCTCGGTCGTTCAGGACTGAGCTTGTTCGCGTTCTTGTAATACATAAGGGTGAGGTCGGGCCGTTTTTTCATCCACATGAAATCGGCGGCGGCGGCCCAGGGAAAGGGCGACGACGGAACGAGATTGACCGTCCGGTAAAGTGTCCGGTTGACTTCATCTATGGATATCTTTGAAAATTCCTCGGGTGTCTTGAGCCGATAGTCGCAGAGTTCCTGAAGCTCGTAGAACGCCGTCTCGGCCTTAATCGTAAGCCATGAGCCGTAAATCGACGATAGAGCGATGAAGATGCAGAGAAGCGTCCATAAGTACTTGTGCGGTTTTCGCTTATATTCTTGAATATTGTCCTGTGGCGCGAGCGCGGCAAATACCATGACAAGTGCTGTTCCGATAGTTCCGGGAACCTGGATATTTATATCGCTGAGCGCGTGCAGCACCCAAGCCGTCCAGCCGACGAAAACCATTCCTTCGAGAGAGAAAAGCCCGCGAAAGGCCTTTCCTTTCGCGCGTGCCGCTTTCAATAGCGCGAATGCCGGGTAGAACAGGAAAAGCGTCGAAACGACGAGCCCTGCGATGCCCGTTTGAGAAGCAAAGGAAAGGATAAAGTTATGCGGGTCGTGCGGAGCTTCATCGCTTATGACAGTCTTTATATTCATATATTCGTGGAAGAAATCGCCCCAGCCAGTTCCGATCAAAGGGTTGTGCATAAAAATCTTCCACGCGGCCTCGAAATAGTCGAACCTCACGGTCATCGACAAGAAACCGCGGCTGGAATATTTAACATAGATTATTCCGGCAAGGAGAGTCACTGTACCGAAAATCACTCCGGCAATTCTGAGCCTTCTGTCAAACGGGAATACTATGACGCAAAGTCCGCAGGCGAGCATCAGCGCCAGCACTGCCGCGCGGCTTCCAGTGAAATACAACATCGTAAGCATGAATAATATAACCGGAGTAATCAAAATGAATCCTGAGGAGATTGGCTGTTTTGCTTTTTTGCATATTTCGCATAAGCCCCAGAATACAAGCGGGATAGTCAGGATAAGGTGCCCGGCAAAACTGTTGCAGAGCGAAAAGAATCCGAAAACCCTTGTTTCACTCAGGCGCGTTTTTAGGTTACCTGAGGCGTATTTTATGCCTGTTCGGAGCTCCTGCTCATAGATGAAATTCTTTGTTTCCTCAAATCCGTAAAGCAACTGGTAAAGCCCCTCAAAAGACGAGAGCAGCGCGCCTGCTATGACGGCCCATACAATATAACTTTTCATGTACGGAGCGAAGGCAATGAGTCTGAAGGCGGCACAGGCAAAGGCAGCTATCCCGAAAAGATGGAGAATCTGAAGCCAGGCGTAAATCGTACAGCTCGAAGCCATAATGCCGACAATTGAGACGAGCGCGAGGAGCGCCGAAAGCAGTGCCGTCTTGAACGACGGCGTGAATTCTCCGGGCGGAAAAGGCAAGAGCGTCGTTGTCATGATTAGCAGAATTCCTGAAAAAAGCGAAAACGCGGCAGTCGGCCATGATATAAGTACCCATGAGAAGAAATCAGGAAGATAAAGAGTGGTTGTTTCCGGGATGGCGGCGAGCCCCCCGAACTTCAACGGCATGAGAAATGCCAGGAGTACGGCGAAAATTTCTGTCCACTTCAAAACTTTGTCTTTAATCATTAACGTGTCCCGTCTTGGTATTAAAGAGATAAATTAAATTTGAAAAGGGATTTGCGCAAGCGTTATAGAAAGTTAAATTGTATAATGCTGACAAGAATGACAATCTTTATTTTGATTTTCCCGCTTTTCCTTTTTTGCGACGGATGTAAGAGAAAGTCTGCCGGAACGATGGAAAAGACGGTCAACGTCTGTGCGTCCGGAAAGATAAATTCCCTAGATCCGGCGGAGGCCGCTGACTATGTGAGCTGCCAGATGGTAAGTTCCCTTTATGATACGCTTCTTGAATATGATTATATACAGCGGCCTTACGTACTCAAACCCTCAATGCTCGAATCGCTTCCGGAAGTCAATAGGCAAATGACGGAGTTTAGATTTGTTCTCCGTGATGATCTTTACTTCGTGAATAACAAGTGTTTTTCATCTAATATCGACAAGTTCCGGGGTCGAAAAATAACTTCGCGCGACATCGCCTTTTCATTCATGCGTCTTGCCGATGGCAGACTTTATTCGCCGGGGTTCTGGATTTTTAGAGGCAAAATAAAAGGTATTGATAGATTCCGTGAGGAAAGCTCATCCGCCGCTTCTTCCGACTACGGCATATATGATAAACTCTGCGACGGTTTCGAGATTATCGATGAACGCCGCTTCGTGATAAAGCTCAACGAGCCGGATCCGAGGTTTCTCTACCGCCTCGCAATGCCTTATGCTTCCATAGTCCCGAGAGAGGCGGTCATTTCCTACGGGCAGTCCTTCTCCGAAAACCCCGTAGGCTCAGGCCCTTTTGTCCTTGAGGAATGGTACAGGGACTACAGGATAAGTATGAAGAAAAATCCTGCCTACAGACAGCAGATTTTCAGAGAGGCTGCTTCGCCGACCGACAGAACGCGGAATCTGCCGCTTGCTGACAAAGTTGTCTGCTATCTTGTCAGGCAGCCGTTCGCGAGCTGGCTTATGTTCCTGCAGGGCGGGCTTGACGCAAGCACTTTGGAAAAAGATAGTTTGGATGCCGTGGGCGCGGGCGGACTTGATATATCTCCGGCGCTTGCGTCGAGGGGCATCAGGCTTCTCAAGGTTCCGGAATTTCAGATTAACTACATCGGGTTCTCTTTTACCGACCCCCTCCTTGCCGGAAACCTCAATCTTCGAAAAGCTGTCAGCTGCGCTTTTAATACCTCCGATCGTGTCAAGCTTTTTAACAACAAACTTATCCCTGCCAATGGCGCGATACCGCCCGGCACTTCCGGCTATGAAGAAAATTTTATAAATGCGTATTCAATTTTTGATCTTGCAAAGGCCTCTGAATATTTGAAAACGGCAGGCTTTCCCGGCGGAGTAAATCCAGCTACCGGTGAGCCTCTTGAATTTTCATTCGACCTAATGGGTACAACGCCTCAGCACCGTCAGATAGCCGAGCTTATGGTAAACGACATGAAGAAGATAGGCATAAAAATAAAGCCGGCGCTTAATAATAAGCCGCGTTTTCTACAGAAGTCAGCACAAGGTCAGCTTCAACTTTTTAGATTGTCCTGGATTGGCGATTACCCTGACGCCGAGAATTTTTTGCAGCTTTTCTATGGAAAAAATGCGGGCTCCTCCAATAGGTCGTTTTTCCGCGACACGAAATTCGATGCGATGTATGAAGAAATACTCGGAATGCCAGATTCGCCGGAGCGTACGAAGAAATATGCAGGAATGAACCGTTATCTTACAAGCCGGTGCCCGTGGATATTCGAGAGTTTTTCAATGTCCTACATGCTTATCCATTCGTGGCTCGAAAACTATGCGCCTCACGACTTTGTCTTTTCCAACTGGAAATACTTGTCCATAAATCCCGAAGTTCGCGAAGAAGCACGTCGGAACTTCAAACCCCTTAGTTTTAGCGAACTCTCAACGAACCGCTAGGTTTTTTGAATGCAAACTCTCTCCTTTATGGAGAGGGAAGCAGCGCGCGCTTTTTTTGGGGGGGGGAAGGGGCGAAAAGCGCGCGCCGCAAAATTTAATTCAGTAACGTCTCTGAAGTGCGATTACTGAGCCCCGAATGAGGACATCGCTTGCGGAATATATCTGCGGCTGTTGATTGAGGTCTGCCGATCTGAGCTCTATATATTCGCCTTTGGGGACATATCTTTTGACTGTGGTCTCATTGTTTACAAAGGCTACTACAACCGAACCTGTCTGGGGCTGGCTCGTATGTTTGAATATTACGACATCACCATCAAATATCCCCATGTCGTGCATATTTTCTCCGTGCACTTTAAGGGCATAGAGATCTTTTGAATCCTCACCGGCAGTGGCTGCGGGATCGCAGAAAACTCCACCGTCCTTGTCGAGGTTTTCTGTAAATACACCGGAATTGATTTTCCCGAGCAACGGTATCGACGGTATTCCCGTATTGTGCTTTGCTTTTGCTCGTTTTGAAGACTTCGTGATCGAAATGCTTCTTGCTTTCGAACTCCTTGAAAGATATTCTTTACGCTGGAGCGCACGGATATGGGCGAACACCGTGGATGTTTTTATCTTGAAGTAATCCGCTATCTCGTAAACGGTGGGCGACATGCTTTCCCGTTCCTGAAAGCTTTCAATAAAGTCCAGCATCTTGCGCTGTTTTTCTGTTAACCCTTTCATTTTTCCCCCTTCACTTTACCTAGTCGCACGCTTTGCGCACATCTTGAGCCATGGCAAGTTTGTTATGTCCCTATTTTAGTGAAATTGGCGGCTTTGTCAAGGGGTTTGTTAAAAAAAAAGCATTTCTCATTTTAAATACATTAGTGTCTGTTAATTGTTAGGGACTGTGAATATAAAGATACAAAAAAACATTTTATTAATTTTTATTAGGGTGTCGAGGAGCAAAAAAAAAGCGCCGTCAGGACTGTGACGGCGCTGAATTAGTTACGGCATTACTGGAATGAGAAACCGAAGACAACATATTTATCGTCAACTTTTCCGAGGATAAGTCTTGTGAGAGTATCATCCTTCAATTCCTTGTCCTTGGTCTTTGCGTCCTTCTTTACGAAAGAAGTCTTCCACAGGTATACCTTGAAGTAACCTTTTCCCAAGGTACCGAGGAATTGTTTTTCAGCGATATCGCCTTTTTCCTCTTTGAACTTCTGCGTCATGAGTACAAACTTTTCTTTAGTAATGTCCTGTTTCAGCTCATCAACCATATTTTTGGAGAAGCGCGGGTAGTCGTTGTTTTTCATGCCCAGAAGGATATCGTCAATATATTCAACTGCAATTTTTTTTGTTCTTTCAGCTTCATCGTCATTGACGTTCTTGAGTTCTGTTTTTTTGTCGCTGTTCGCTTTCGCTGCTTCATCCTCTTTCTTTTCGCCGCTGGAACTGCATCCTGCGGGAAGAATCGTTACGCTAGCCGTTACGACCAGCAACATGAAGAGACCTAATAATTTTTTCATGACTGACTCCTTTTAATTATTTTCATACGGGAGAAAAACCGTGAAGGTACTCCCTTTTCCTACGCTGCTTGATACGATAATACTTCCTCCGTGTAATTCAACAAGTCTTTTGCTTAAAGTAAGGCCTATTCCCACTCCTTCATAGTTGGAGGTGAGACCTGTCTCAACACGGTGAAAGTCCTTGAATATGAGTTTCTGGTTTTCTTCTGATATGCCTATTCCTGAATCTGTTACACGTATCGCGTTCGTTTTGGGGCTGTCTTTCCACGCTTTTACTTCGACAAATCCTTCATGGGTGAATTTTAACGAATTACTAAGAAGATTTATGATTATTTGCTTGATGAAGCGTCTGTCGCCCCGGATTAGAAAATTGTCTTCGCATATGAAGTTTAGTTCAAGTTTTTTTTTCGCTGCGACGGGCCTCATCATCGAATCGACTTCGTCAAGGCAGTCATTAAGGTTGAAGTCACTGTATGCGGGTGCCATGACTCCGGCATCAATCCTTGCCAGGTTAAGGAGGTCGGCGATGAGGTCGAGCAGATGCTCCGATGCCTTGAGTATCCTGTTTGCGAAGTCTTTCACCTTGTCCGGATGGATTGTGGGCGCTCTCTCTATGATGAGCTCGGCGAAGCCTATTATCGAGTTGAGGGGGGTTCTCAGCTCATGGTTCATGTTTGACATGAAGTTGTCTCTTTGGCGTCTGGCTTCCATGAGTTCTTCGGCTTTACGTTCCAGCTGAGTATTTGCGGTGCGCAGTTCGCCTGACTGCTTCTGAAGTCGTTCTGCCATTTCGTTGAAATCGTGCATGAGAGAGCCTATCTCATCGCTTTTTATTGATTTGAAACGGTAGTCCGGATCGCTGCTGATTTTCTTTGTGCCGTCGCTGAGTTCCCGCAGTGAGATACGGAGGAAGTGGCTTGAGAGGCTTGATGCCGCAAAGGTGAAGATTGCGGTAAGTACAAAGAACAGGATAAGCAGGTACTGGAGGCGGTTAAAGAAGAAGAGGCTTTGTTGCTGCCATGTTCCGACATTTTCCATTTCAGAACGCAGAAGTGTCTGAAGGCTTGCCCTGAGATCGGTGAGTGCGGACGCTGTCCCTGCGGTATCCTGTGCGGCAAGGGTGTTTCGTTCGGACTGTGTACCTTCCGCCAGGTCAGACTGAAATGCATTCACCGTGGAAAGAAGGAGTCTGGTTTTATCCTCGAGCGCGAGCAGCATCGCTGATGGCCGTTTTTCTCTTGCGGGGCCGAATATCTTAAGAGTGCCTACCGAATCCCTGAGCCTTTTTACGTTATAGAGCAGCGGACTTACAGTGTTTTGCGCCAATGGGTTGAGTGACACGGCATAGAAGGCGTGCTCTACGTTGTTCAATATTTCCCTGCATGAATAAAGGGATTCGGCGAAATTTTTTTCACTTTCCGTATATAGTCTGGCGCGCTCTATCTCTCGTTTTCCGATATGGAGCATGAGTATGCAGAAAACAATTGTGATGAATATGTAGATTGAAAAGATTATGCGTCTGAAGGTTCTGTAATTAATCTTCATTTTTCAGGGCCTTTCTCAACCTGCAGCGTGATGAAGCTGGGCTTTGCCGGAAGCTCGGGGCCGACGACAAATGAGCATAGAAACGGTTCTGACGCGGTTATGCGGAGATCATCGATATTGCCGGTATCGAGTTTGCGTGAAAATTCAATTGTCCACTCGGAGTCCTTCCATGAGCCTTTTGCCGAAACATCGGCAGCGCTGCCGGAGGGCGTTCTGAGATAGAAACGCTTTATGATGTCGCCCGCATAGTCTGAAAAATACCTGCTGTACCACGCCGACTGCCCTTTGTCGGGGAATACCTGAGGCACTGATTTTTCCGAGTCGTACGAGATGTAGAGGTCGTCCGCTGAGGCCATTGGATTAGTTCTTCCCGCGCGCCAGACCCACAGGTCGGCGAATAGTGAAGTTTTGGCGTGTGGCGCAATGACAAGGTTCAGTGTAGTTTCTAATTCATTTCCCGGCACATATATCCCTGATTTTTTGTCCCAGTTCCACCGCCTGTGTTCATCAAGAGGGGCTGGTGTTTTGAACCTGACGAGGAAGAATATTTTTATTCCGTCGGAACATGTTTTGAACTCCAGATTTTCAAAAGTCCTCCATGCTAGGTTTTTCCATGCGGCATCGGATGCGTTACCGTCCATTACCGGAGCCTTTGCCGCGAATGCGACGCCCGCGATGTTGTCTGCGCGTCCGGCGAATGCCAGAAAGAGGAGGACTGCTGTGAAAATTTTCAGAGACATTTTAGAGAATTTTCAGATTTACGAGACTTTGTATTGCTGCGGCTAGTCTTGCGAGCCGCACGGGTTTTTCCAGCACCATATCCACATCAAGTTCTTCGAGTTCTTTCCGCACTTCGGTTGAGAGGTGGGCGCTTGAAACTATGACCGCGGCGGAGGCGGTGTCCGGGCTCTGTCGGATTAGTTTCAGGAACTCGACGCCGTTCATGTTGGGCATGCGGACGTCGAGTATGATAAGGTCGGGCTTCCAGCTTCCGGCGAGCATTGCTCCTTGCATTCCGTCCAGAGCTTCCTTAAGTTCATAGCCGCCGAAAACGTCCAGAGCTTCCCTCACGAACGTCCTGAAGCCTTCGTCGTCATCGACTACGAGCATCCTGACATTTTCGTCTGACGCTTCCGCTCCGCCAGCTGTTTCAAGGCCCCTTTTTTCGGCGAAGGCCTCAAGCTCCTCGACGGTGAAACGGTAGTGTCCGCCAGGGGTGACTCCGCCCGATAACAGGTTCTGTCTTACCCAGTTTGTCAGGCTTGACCGCGAAACACCGAGATAGGCGGCGGCCTCATTGGTCTTCAGTACTTTCTTTTTTGTTTCGCGCATTTGTCAGGACATTCCGTATTCTTCAAGTTTCTTGTAAAGGGTTGTCCGGTGAAGTCCTAGTATTGCCGCGGCCTTGTTCTTGTTGCCTTGAGCCTCGGACATTGCCGATTTTATGACGAGTTTTTCCGCATCGGCAAGCGGCATTGGCGGCATTGTAAAGCCTGTTGCCGGGCCTTCCGCGGGAGATTCTACGACTGCCGGAGAGGCCGCGGGAGCAGGGGAAGGGGATGGTGATGAAACGAGGGATTCCGGCTGCCTTAGCGCGGCTGCCGGGAAAAGTATCTCAAGGTCGTTTATCTCTTCGCCGCGTGTAAGGATGCAGGCTCTTTCAACGGTATTTCTGAGTTCGCGGACATTGCCAGGCCACGGGTATACCATGAGCGCGTCGAGTGCCTCCTGCGAGAAACCGGATATTTTTTTGCCGAACTTTCGGGAAAAGAACTTGATGAAGTGGCTTGCGAGTGCGGCGATATCTTCTTTTCTTTCCCTGAGCGCAGGGATTTCGACAGGGATAACGTTCAATCGGTAATAGAGGTCGAGCCTGAATTTATTGTCGGACACGAGCTTTTCGATGTTCTGGTTTGTCGCGGCGATAATCGTTACATCTACCGAGATATCCTTCGTTCCGCTGATTCTTCTAAACTTCTGCTCTTCCATTACTTTAAGGAGTTTGGCTTGCAAGTTGTAGTCCATATCACCGATTTCGTCAAGGAAGAGAGTTCCGCCGTCCGCCATTTCGAAGAGACCTATTTTATTTTCTTTGGCATCGGTGAAGGCGCCCTTCATGTGCCCGAAGAGCTCGCTTTCTATGAGGTTCGGCGGGAGCGCGGAGCAGTTTACTTCGACGAATGGCTTGTCGGCGCGTCCGCCCATTTTATGGATTGTTCGTGCGAGGAGTCCTTTGCCTGTCCCGCTTTCGCCTTTTACGAGGAGGCATGAGTAGTCGCTCTGTGCGACGAGCTTGAGGATTTCAAAGGTTTTTGTCATTGCCGCCGAGACCGCTATGACATCACCGAGCTGTTCGTAGTTCACTTCTCGCTTTGTGAGTTCCTGGAGGACGGTGACTTTTTTGGTTATCGCCGAATGGTTAAGCGCGTTATTTATCGTTTTAAGGAGGAGCGGCTTTTCAACGGGTTTTGTAAGGAAGTCGTATGCTCCTAGCCTGAGGCATTCGACTGCGGTCGGGATGTCTCCATGCGCGGTCATTAGGACGACAGGCAGTTCAGGGAACTCGCTCTTCCATTTGCTGAGCAGCGTTTTCCCGTTAGTGTCGGGCAGCATGAGATCAAGCAATACGAGGTTGAATGACGCATCCTTAATCATAGCTTCGGCTTCCTTGCCTGTCCCGGCGCACTGGATGTCAAAGCCTTCTTCGCCCAGGATGTCCTGTAGCGCAGTGCTCACAAGCAGATTGTCCTCTACCAGAAGTATGCGGGGTTTTTCCTTACTCATTAATTATTTCCTCTTTTGCGAAATTTATAATAATTTTTACTTTGTCGGGGGAATTTTCAACGACCATTCCTGAATTGGTTTCGGAGCATATTCTGTACGCTATTGCCATTCCGAGTCCGTCGTGCCTGCTTCTTTCGGTGTGGAAGGGTACTGGAGGATTTATCGGTATTCCGGGCGCTATTGGCTCTGACGTATTTTCGATGATGATCTTGAAAGATTGGTTTTCTTTGCCGAGAGACCACTTCATCTTTACATTTCCCTGGGGGCCGGACGCCTCGGCTGCATTGTCGAGCAGTTCCCCAAGCGCGATAACGAACCATGAACCGTTCTTGATTGAAATATTTTCTTCGGGGCCGCTCAGGTCGAGTGATGAGAGCGGATTTTTCCTTGCGAAACAATCTCGGGTTTCTGCCAAAAGTTCGAAAAGAGACTTCTGGACAGAGGTAGGCAGAGTATCGAAGAGTGTGTCCATGCGGTCGGTGAAAATCTGAAGGCTGTCCAGTTCAGTGCATATTATTTTGCATCTGTTGGGGATGTCCGGATGTGTTTTCTCCGTTACCGATGCTATTCTTTCGACTGTCATCCTGACACCGGCACAGAGGTTTCTCAAGCGATGCCTGACCACCCTGTTCATGACTTGAAGCTTCATGGCGTATGCCGGATATTTATCTTTTCCCGAGTTATTTATCGTGTCCATATCCTTTTCCTGTTCTCTCTTGTCTTCAAATATAGCTTATGGTTCAACAGTTTTCACTTCTTTTCCTGAACTTTTTTCGTACAAGAACTGCAATCGAGAAAAGCAGGATGCCGGATAAGAATTCCAAGAATGAAGAATAAGCTCCTGGATTTTTGATTCCAGCGGCAGTAACGGAAAAAGTTTTCCATATATAGGTAGAAAAAATGCGCGGGGCAAGTATTATAGACATGGCAGCGGCGGTAGGCAGCCGTCCGGTGTCGGGAGTTTACTTCCGGTGCTGGGAGGAAAGTCCGGACTGCGCAGGGCAGGGACCCCTCTTTTAAAGAGGGTGCCGCGGACGATATTCCGCGGAAAGGAAAGTGCAACAGAAAATATACCGCCCCGTTCATTCGGGGTAAGGGTGAAAAGGCGGGGTAAAAGCCCGCCGGGCGCGTGTGTAAGCCGCGCCGCATGGCAAACCCGTCCCGCAGCAAGGCCAAATAGGGGATGATGCCGCTGCCCGCGGCGCTTGAATCCCGGGTTCTGGCCGCATAGACAGATGGTTGCCGCTCCTTAACAGGAGAACAGGATCCGGCTTATTCCGCCGTTTGCCTTTTTTATGATCGTTCTTTTTCATTATTTAAAAACAGACTGGAGGACGGATGAGTATCGAGACTATAAAAGCAGCTCTGAGAAGTGTTCCGGATTTTCCCAAAGAGGGAATAAACTTTATAGACATAACGCCTGTCCTTCAGGATTTCGCCGCCTTCTCGGAGGTTGTCGAACTGTTGGCGGAAAGGTTTTCGGACTCAAGTATTGATTACGTGGCGGGAATAGAATCGCGCGGATTTATGTTTGCCGCTCCGCTCGCTCTCAGGCTGGGATGCGGATTCGTCCCAATAAGAAAGGCCGGAAAGCTTCCCTATAAAACAGTGTCCGAAAGCTATGATCTGGAATATGGTTCCGCTACGATAGAGATGCATGAGGATGCCGTCAGTGCCGGTGCGAACGTGCTTCTTGTCGATGACCTTTTGGCGACAGGCGGTACCGTTTCCGCCGCGGTGAGGCTTTTGGAAAAGCTCCATGCCAAAATAGCGGGCATCGAGTTCGTCATAGAGCTGGATTTTCTAAAGGGACGGGAAAAGCTTTCGGCATATCCCGTTAATTCACTGATTGTTTTGAAATAATTTCAAAGGCCTTGTGGAAATAACGCCTTGATGTGTTAATTTAAACACTCAACATTTTAACTACTATATAACACAAAATATTATATTATGGCAAGTTTTGGAATTGACGATAGCAAATACGCTGTGTTGAGCGATATACACGCTAATATTGACGCGCTTGATGTTGTACTCGCGAAATGCAGGGAAGTCGGAGTGACTAAATATATATGCCTCGGCGATATCGTCGGGTATAATGCCGAACCCCAAATATGCCTCGAACGGATACGGGAAGTCAACCCCGTATGCGTCGTCAAGGGCAATCATGACGAGTACGCGTCAAACGAAGATGAGGAAATGGAAGGTTTCAATCCGCATGCCAAGCAGGCTGTTCTCTGGACAAAGTCCCAACTCACTGAAGAGGAGCGCGACTGGCTTTCCAAGCTTCCCATGAGGGCCACTATTCCGGGCGCAAATGTAACAATCGTTCATGCTACGCTGGATTCCCCCGAATCGTGGGGGTATATATTCGATACACATCATGCGGCGGACAATTTTTCCTACCAGTTTACTCAGCTTTGCTTCTGTGGTCATTCGCATGTGCCTATCGCCTTTTGCAAGAAACCCCTTACCATGCAGTCGGAAAACCCCATAGAGGAAATCACCGATTGGGCCTATAAAAAGAACGAGGGCATGATTCCCAAGGAGGTCGAAAACGCAGACTCTATTTCCATCGATATCCAAAAAGGATTTAAATATCTTCTCAACGTGGGCAGTGTGGGCCAGCCTAGAAACCGCGATCCGCGTGCGTCTTTTGCCATTTATGACTCCGGGGCGAAGAGGGTTACCCGTTACAGACTCCCCTATGACATAATGGCGGCTCAGGCCAAGATCCGTAATGCCGGGCTTCCCGAAAGGCTCGCGGCCAGGCTCGAACGCGGGAATTAAAGCACCTTATCCCCAAAAAATTGAACAGAGTCAATTCCATGGCTGACAATTGTTGCAAGTCTTCCGTTTTTAAAGTTTTGATAATCAAGCCCAGCAGCTTGGGCGATATTCTCCACGCCCTGCCGGTCGTCGAAATAATAAAGGAAAAGTATCCGGACGCGGTCATTGACTGGATGGTCGCGCCACAGTTTTCTCCCTTGCTTGAACTCCATCCCGGAATACGCAGGAAAATCCTTTTCCGACGCAAGCAGCTTGGCAAATTTTTTTCCTTTTTTCCAGCGTTCCTGGAGCTTGTAAGGGAGTTGCGCTCTGAAAAATATGATATGGTCATAGATATGCAGGGCCTTTTGAGAAGTTCGTTTTTTGCCAGACTTGCGAGGACAAAGGTCATCTGGGGCTTCTCTGACACCCGAGAGAAAATGGCGTCATTTTTTTATAATAGAAAAGTCAAGACGCCGGAAGATAAGCATCATGCCGTCGAAAAAAACCTTTATCTTGTGTGCGAGGCGATGGGAGTCCCATTTAAAATGCCTGCATGGGTGCCGCCCCGTAATGAAGCGGCCTGTATGAGACTCAAAGATACTTTTTCCAAAGAGGGGATTCAACAGGGAAAAACCTTTGTCGGTATAGTGCCGGGAGCTAGATGGAAAACAAAAGAATGGCCGCCTGACTTCTTTGCGTCGGTCGTCTCCCTGATCGCCGGGGAACTGCCATACGTTGAGTTTATTATGATAGGTTCTTCCGATGATTCGACTGCGGCATCTGAGATAAGCAGACTTGCCGCACCCGGTGCAGTGATTCATGACTTGACCGGAAAAACAGGAATCAGCGAGCTTGTGGAGCTTGTCAGAACATGCCTGGTTGTCCTTGCCAACGACAGCGGGCCGATGCATATAGCCGCTATTCTCAAGGTTTTTGTTTTTGCCCTCTTCGGCCCTACCGATCCGGAAAAAACGGGGCCGTTCGGAGACTCCAATGAGGTATTCGCAGCTGATAAAGGTTGCATAAAATGTATGAGACGCTATTGTGTAGACGGCTCTTATGGCTGTCATTCCGCGATTGACCCCGGGATGGCGGCGGCCCGAATCTCTCAAATTTTGAAAAAAAGTGGTGCAAAATGAAAGTCCGTTATCCTATCCTTGCCCTTTTCGCCGTAATTATTCTCGGGGCTTCAATGGATGCTGCAGGGCAGATCGGTGTTGTCATGGAGCTTAACAGGAAAAATTATCTCCAGTACGAGCATGTTTTTGCGAAAATAAAGCTCAGAAACTATGCCGGTTCCGCTCTCATTTTTAGCGATACTAACCCCGCTATTTCCGGAGGTATCAGGTTCGAGATTTACTCCCCCGATGGCGGCATGGCTCAGGTAATCTCCAAGGATGTCCCTGAGATAAAGGGAATTCTCCTCAAACCCGGCGAAACAAGCGAAATAGTTATACCCATTTCAAAATACTACAATCTCTCCAGTCTCGGAAGATACAGGGTAAAGGCTATTGTGTACCATTCGCAGATGGTCTCCGAATATGAGTCCGGTACACTCACTTTGTCCGTTTCATCCGGAGTCGACGCATGGAAAACCGTCGTCGGAATGCCATCCTTTACCCAAACTGACATAACAAGCGATGGCGGGAAGATAAAAACTCGGCAGTACAGGATAGCCTCCATGTTCGACGGAAAAGATAAAGTTTTTTACATGATTATCGAGGATAACTCCCGCATTTATGCCATAAAGAGAATAGGCTACGAAATGGCCGACAAAGTTCCCGAATGCGAAATAGATGCTCTATCCAGGCTCCATATACTTCAGAAACTGAGTTCCGATGTTTTTATGTACATGCTTTATGACATTGACGGGACAAGGGAACGAAAAGAGATTTATAAAAAGAAGGAAACTTCACCCGTTCTCGTTCGTGACCCACAGAGCGGAGCTGTTATCGTTGCTGGCGGCGAGCCGGCCGAAATAGATAAAGACTATAATGAGAGCGAAGACGAAATGTTTAAATAGGGATTTGAATAATGCTTGACCCAGTAAGATGGATTGATGATGACGGTCGCGTTTATGATAAATTCGAAGACTGTGATGATATTTTCTCCGGCAAGCTGAGGCTTATTGATCAGACCCTTCTGCCGGTCGAACTCAAATATCTCCAGACCGACAAACCCGAGGAAATCTTTGACTTCATAAAGCGCCTTGTCGTTCGCGGCGCTCCCGCCATCGGCTGTGCCGCCGCACTCGGTCTGGCCGCTTCCTCAAAGCATTTTGACTCTGCGGACAGAGCGTCTTTTCTCAGAGACCTCGAAAAGATATCTTCATTTCTGGCTTCCTCCAGGCCAACCGCCGTGAATCTCTTCTGGGCCCTCAATCGCTGTGCCGATGCCTGCCGCAAATCTGAACTTTCAAGTCCCGCATCCCTCAGAAAGCTTCTTCTCAAGGAGGCCCTCTCAATACTCGAAGAGGATATTGATATGTGCCGCGCTATCGGAAATTACGGTTCCGCCCTCCTTGAAAACGACTTCGGAGTTCTGACTCACTGCAATGCGGGGGCTCTTGCCACAGGTGATTACGGGACAGCGCTTTCTCCCGTCTATGTCGCCCACGAAAAAGGAATAAAATTGAGGGTCTACTCTGACGAGACCCGTCCGCTTCTTCAGGGGTCGCGCCTTACCGCGTGGGAACTTGACCGTGCCGGAGTCGATGTGACGACTATATGCGATAATATGGCTGCGCAGCTCATGAAGGAGGGCAAGGTCAATATCGTGATTGTCGGAGCCGACAGGGTTGCCGCCAACGGTGATGCTGCCAACAAGATAGGCACTTACGGGGTCGCCATACTCGCGAAATATCACAAAATACCCTTTTATGTCGCCATCCCCTATTCGACTGTTGACAGTTCATTGAAGGATGGAAGCCTGATTCCGATTGAACAGCGCCACAGAGATGAAGTCGCTCGCGGCTTCGGTAAAGTTACTGCCCCTGATACCGTCAAGATTTATAACCCCGCCTTTGATGTCACACCTAATGAACTCATTACCGGCTTCATTACTGAACGCGGTATAATCGAGGCCCCATTCTTAGGAAAACTCTGAACCGAACACAATCCTTTTTACACGCGGGATTTAACTTTTAAGTTATTATGTCAAGTTTGTTCTGAATTATTTTGCCCGCCCCCAAATAGTTTTCGTCCGGGGTGATATAGTCCCCGACTGCACCCAGTGCGGTATGCTGTATGTGCAAATTATAGAAGTTCACGTAGGGCTGCACCTTTTTTCTTGTTTTTAGTTTGGGGAGTTTTTACACTTATTCAATCTCTCCAACTTTCGGGGCCAGTCGCAGATAACCAGAAGACATTTATACTCATAGCGTGACAATGACAGCGGGCTTGTTTTGGAATTTTCCAATAACATGTTGATGCTGTTTAAATTACGTCGCACGTAAGCAAGCTGTCTTCCAACTGCCCGGCGGCGTTTTTTTGCCACAAGATGTCGCGAACGGGCAGCGGCAAGATAATGTTTTCTCGCTTTTTTGCGGTATGTACGCGGCTTGGCAAGTTCTTTTCCCTTAACGACTTCATACAACTTGTCAATGATTTTTTCGGTCTTTTCCAGCGCCTCGTTAAGCAGTTTCAGATCAGTCGGATAAGTGATGTCCGCTGGCGTGCATGTCGCGTCAAGCAGAAGCTGCCCCTGGTTTGCTGAACCGGAACCGCCGCCCGGCGTGGAATGGTCGTTAAAACGAGCCATTACCGGTGCAAGTCTTTTGCGGAAATGCACATACATGCTAGGATCAAACGGCGCTTCGTCGCTGTATTCGCGGAATCCTAGAAAATATTGCAGATAGGGATTTTCTCGGATCTGCTCGACCGACTCTTCGTCGCTGATATATGTTGCATCTCCTTGATAATCAACGCTCCTACGGCAACGCGCGCCGACAATGCGGGGGCACCCATTTTGTTATCGGAAAACTGTGCCGCGTAATCTGCTTCGATCTCATCCCACGGAAGCATTTTTGCCAACTTCACCCAGCGGTTGTCACTGCGCAGTCGTCCGCCGAACGGCAGGTAAAAATCTTCGAATTCC
>MHBG01000048.1:89416-107840 GCA_001804785.1 Lentisphaerae bacterium GWF2_45_14 | reverse complement strand
AATCTTCAAATCGTAAAGATATTTATCGACGGTTTCTTCATCCGACCATCCGAATGGTCGAAGAGGAGTATTTGCCGGGGATCGCGCCTGCTAATCATTTTAATCTATAAACTCCTTATGGTTAAATAGATACAATACAGAAACACGAGAAAAAGCCAACCCCTACAACTAATAGATATTAGAATTTATTGAGCTTGTCGCACCAGAATGACTTTTGGCGGCATCATCGAAAGACCGCATCTACAAATAATTTTAACTTTAATGCTTGAAGGATAATTCTCTGCGTGTACTTTACGAACTCCGGCGAAGAAGCATGTTTTTTTAGAAATTAACTTCAGTAAAGAAAGGCGTAAATTCAAATGGGTAAAGAGTTCAATGTTGCCATTGCAGGCGCCACCGGTGCTGTTGGAATCGAAATGATCGAAACTCTGGAAAAAAGAAATTTTCCTGTGAAAAATCTTCGTCTACTGGCGTCGGAAAGGTCCGTAGGGAAAAAACTTAAATTCAAAGATACGGAAATAACAGTGGAGGAGCTGAAGGCGGACTCCTTTAAGAATATAGACTTCGCTCTCTTTAGCGCTGGAGCGTCCCGCTCGAAGGAATTCGCGAAAAACGCCGTCGATGCCGGCGCGGTCATGATAGACAATTCCAGTGCGTTCAGGATGGATGACGACGTGCCGCTCGTAGTTCCCGAAGTCAATCCGGAAGACGCGAAAAAGCACAAGGGAATAATAGCAAACCCGAACTGCACAACAATTATAATGGTCGTAGCGGTATATCCGCTCCATAAGGCAAAGGGACTCGTCCGTCTTGTCGCATCGACTTATCAGGCAACCAGCGGGGCTGGCGCAAAGGCGATGGAAGAAATGATGGTGCAGACACGCCAGGTACAGGACGGCAAACCAATCAATCCGATTCATTTCGCACACAGAATAGCCTTCAACCTTATCCCTCATATAGATGTATTTCAGGACAACGGCTACACAAAAGAAGAAATGAAGATGCTCTATGAAGGCCGCAAAATAATGCACCATCCGAACCTGAAAGTTTCCTGCACATGCGTCAGAGTACCCGTAATGAGAGCGCATTCGGAATCGCTGAACCTTGAGTTCAAAGAGGAAATAACACCGGAAGAGGCGAGAAAAATCCTTGCCGCCGCGCCGGGAATAGAAGTAAGGGACAATACGGCGGAAAAGTACTACCCGATGCCGATAGACGCGACCGGCCAGTACAATGTGCTTGCGGGCAGAATACGCCAGGACTCTTCACGCGACGACAAACGCGGACTCGATATATTCATCAGCGGCGACCAGCTGCTCAAGGGTGCGGCGCTCAATGCCGTTCAGATAGCCGAGCTTTTAACAAAATAGTATTCCGTAATAGTGGAGGACTGAATTGAAGATAAAAGTCTTCCCCAGACCAAAGAGGTCCGGTGCGCTCAATGGCGTGCTGGGCCTTTCTATTTCCGCGGGCAGTAGTACATTGTCTTTAAACTGCCTAGCCGCATCGGCACTGCTCATGAAATCCGAATGCGGCAAGGAAAAAGTATCCCATCTTGTCCTGAGCGGGCCTGACATGCTTAATATCAGCGGGCTTGATCAGCTTTCATCATTTCTGGCAAAAGAAGACTCGTTATTAAAGATTCACGCCCCGAAGCTTTTCCTCGGCTGGATACATGCCCTCATGATGGAAACTGATTACAATTCAAAGAAGTTAAAAGAGCTTGACTTTGAATCCTTTGACGCCTTTTCAGCATGTGAAATCATGATGGATAAAGACTTTTCCGTTGAATACCTGAGCCCGTCGGCCTTCGCGTCGTATGCATTCCGCATCTCCTTCAAAGCGAGCGGAGGACCTGAGATATTTTTCTGTGAACTTTCCAATCCCGAGGCAGAAGTCCCCGACGAGTTCCATGGCGCAGCAAACATGATTATCAACCTTGCCGCCTGGCAGACAAAAGAATCGCCGCCTTTTCACGAAAAGCTCGTCTCGAAGCTTCACGAGGCCCGGGTCGGAACGGCACTGCTCCCGCATCCCGAAGGAATAATGCTTTCTCTTCCGGAAACAGACCCCGCCTTCAGGGAATTCAAAAAAAACAGCTTCGATCTCAAGATAAAAAAAGACACGCTCGTGAAGGTTTTCCACGAGCAGGAATTCAAAACCTACAGAGATTCCATTTTCCCGGTACTGCTGGAAGACCAAAAGGGAGAAGGCGGCGTGGTACTCGGGCTCGGTAAGGGAACAGTACTTCAGCACGACAGAAAAATGGTACCGTCATCAGTAATAATAACATCAAGCTCATACTCAAAAATATTCTGCTGTTCCGACCTTATAGCGCGCCCGTCATCAAACGCCTTCGAGGTAATCTGCGGAAAAACAATGGGAAATGCTCTTAAGTATTTTGCGCGTGCCTGCCCTGTAAAAACAAGGGAGGCCCTCATATCCGAATCCGACGAAAAGAGAACGACAACGCATGAGTTGCTTTCATCACTGGAAGTTTTGATGATTCCCTACCCCGGCAATCCAGACGCTTTTCTGGCACGGATAAAAGACACTGTTTCCGGCGAGTACCTTATTTACACGGAAAATCCCGATAATTTCGAGTTTCTGGCTGTGAACCTGAAAGGGATTTATACTCTTGTGGCGGCATTCGAGTCATGTCACGGAATGGAAAAGGACATATATATGGGGAGGTTAAAGGAGCTTCAAAACCAATATTCGGTAGAGCGTCTTGTCATTCTCTTCCCAGGAGAAACGCTAATGTTCAGCAACGAAGAAGGACATATATAAAATGGTAAAAGTCAATGAAGTAATAAAAGGTATAGAGGAAATGTCCGGACATCCGCTTAATCAGGAGGAAGGACTGTTTCATGGTTCCGGAGATGCGGAGGTCAGCGGGGTGACCGTCTGCTGGATGTCTTCACCGGATGCCATAGAGGATGCCGGAAAAAGAGGGGATGAACTTATAATCGCTCATGAGTCACTTTACTTTCCATATGACTTAGGCAATTCCAGAAAAAACAGCCCTGACTGGCCGGATTGGAAAACAAATAAACTCCGGCGCGAACTCCTCGAAGAATATGGAATCAATCTTGTCCGCATACACAGCTCGTCAGACAAATTCAATATTCTTGACGATTTTGCAGTAAAGCTGGGACTCGGGAACGCCGTTTCGGATAAATATCCGGTAAAGATATACGCGGTTCCTGAAATAGCACTGGACGAGATGCTGAAGCACGTCAGAACAACGATGAACATGAAAGGTCTACGCTATACCGCCCCAAACGGGCTTAGGCAAAAGATACGGCGCATAGGACTCCCGTGGGGAGGAATGGGTCTTTTCGTAAATGTCTCTTATCAGGAGAAACTTATAAAGATGGGCGTCGACCTGCTTATCGCCGGAGAAACAGACAACTACGGCTTCCGCTTCTCCGCGGAATGCGGAATTCCCATGATAGAAACGAGTCATGAGCTCAGCGAGAATCCGGGTCTGGAAAACTACACAAAAGCGCTCGCGAGGAAAATGCCCGGACTAAGGTTCACATTCTTTGAAAATAAGCAGATTTGGGAAAGTTTCCCATAAAGCCACACATCACCGGATTCGGAATAAATTCTAATTGAAATTTTCTGAATCGCGAATATTTTAAGAGTTAAAATCTCAACAAGGGCCACTATGGCAAAAATAATAATTTTGACGCTGGCGTTCACGATACTAGCCTCCGGATGCAGTTTCATTAATTCAATGGATCCGGAGACAAAGGCCGCAAATGCAAAAAAAGCAGAAGAAGGGAAGACCCCCGCAGAAAAAGCCGCAATAGAAAAGGCAAGGATAGAGAAGGAAAAGAAGACAGAAGCGGAAAAGAAAAAGGCCGAATCACGGTCAAGCCTTTCCTATGATTTGAATGATGCGGAAAACAGAGAGGTCGACAGTTACTTCGAAAATCAGAAAAAAGCTCAGGAAAAGGCCCATAAGAGCGTTTTTGGATTCGGTCTTTAACAGTTTTTGGTTCAAATAATACAATGCTTAAACCATAAAAACGGAGAGTCAGAATGGGATTTCTGGACAACAAATATCTTCTCAGGAGCGAAACAGCGCTGGCCTTGTACAATGCCATAGGCAAGCTTCCGATAGTCGATCCGCACAACCACGCAAACGTAAAAGAACTGGCGGAAAATAAGAAATATTCAGACCCATGGCAGCTTTTCGCGGCAACAGACCACTATGTGTGGGAAGTCTTGAGAAAGAGAGACGTGCCTGAGGAGTATATCACCGGCAATGCCGATCCTGAAGAAAAATGGATAAAAATGGCAGCCGTTTTTCCGGAAATAGCCGGAAATCCTGTCTATGAATGGATACATCTCGATTTAAAAAGATACCTCGGGATCAATACCATACTCGCCCCCGCCACGGGAAAGGAAATATGGGAACAGGCTCAGGCTGTACTCGCTATAAAAAGTAAAAGGCCCCAGGAACTCCTGAAAGAAATAAATATTGAGGTGATGTGTTCAACGGATGATCCGGTTGATCTGCTTGAAGATCACGACAAGCTCAACAAGGCAATGGATAAAACCATTGTGAGACCGACATGGCGGCCGGATAAAGCTGTCAACATCAAATCGGAAAACTGGAAGAGCTATATGGATAAGCTCGCGAAACGCTTCAACATGGAGTTCAATTCGATAAAAGACCTGACTGCCGCCCTGAAAATGTCTCACGACTATTTCGCGAAAAGAAACTGCGTTGCAAGCGATCACGCGGTAGTCGCTCCCCTCTCCGCGGACGCTGACATAAAAAATGCAGATGCGGCATTCAAGAGCGCGATGAACGGCAAGGCATTGACGGAGACCGAAGCATCCTGCTATATGAACTACATCTTCGGCGAAATAGCGGAACTCGACTCACAGAAAGACTGGGTCTTCCAACTCCACATAGGTGCGGTAAGGGATGTAAGAGACTCCATATACAAGACCCTCGGGCCGGACGCGGGCGGAGATGTCTCAGACCACTATATCGACATACTCAGTCCTTTAAAAAAGTTCCTGAACCGTTTTGACAACAGATTGAAGACGGTGCTTTACTGCCTTGAGCCCGGTCATCAGGCTACTCTTGCCACGATATCAAGGGCCTTTGGATCGAAGGTGCGGCTGGGCTCGGCCTGGTGGCTCTGCGACCATCCCATAGGTATGAAACGGCAACTTGAATATATTGGAGCGGTCGACCTTTTCTCAAATTTCGCGGGAATGGTATCGGACTCCAGAAAACTGCTCTCATACGGATCAAGGTTCGAAATGTTCAGAAGGGTTCTTTCAGACGTAATTGGAGAGATGGTCGAATTGGGTCAGATGCCCTATGCGCCCGCGGAGGAACTGGCGAAGAAAATGGCCTATTACGGCCCCAAGGAATTCTTCAACTTATAGAATCAAATTCAGAACAAGTCTTTTAATGAGGCCAGTATTTCCTTATCGGTCATTGAAAGAAGTTTTTTGAAGAATGGGTGTTCTACACCCCACAGGTTGCGGGCTGATTCGATGATTGACGACCTGTTCCAATACCTGGAGGGGTTCTCGCGGGCAAGATCCAGTGTTTTCATGAAAAACAGGGCAGCCTTTTCCTCATGTGATTTTTCCTGAAAAATTTTCTCGCTGTCAAGCGATTCAAGTATCTCTCTTATAAGAAAGGGGTTCTTCAAAAGGCCGCGCCCCGCGGCAAGTCCGGCGCAGCCCGTGGCGGCAATGGTCGACGACGCATCGGCGACACTGAATATATCGCCGCTTGCGATGAGCGGAATTTCTCCAAAAAATTTTACTGCGCGGTAAGTGCGCTTGAGTCCGTCCGGGACATCTTCATATTCTTCGGCAACGGTCCGAAAATGAAATATCACGTACGCCGGGGCTACCTCAAGAAGTGCGTCAAGGATCAGCGGCGTCTCTGATATTGATGAGAATCCTGACCGGATTTTCACGC
Source organism: Lentisphaerae bacterium GWF2_45_14 (assembly GCA_001804785.1). GTDB lineage: Bacteria > Verrucomicrobiota > Lentisphaeria > Victivallales > GWF2-45-14 > GWF2-45-14. The sequence continues at coordinate 101,875 of MHBG01000048.1, read as the reverse complement.
TGACTGGCAGCCCCCCTGCCCCGTCCTTTACGGCCGTTATGATTTCCTTCATCAGTGGAATTTTTTTCAACAACGCCCCGCCGGAATTGTTCTTCAGCACGGTCTTGCTCGGGCACGCCAAATTGATATTTATCCCCTTTACTCCTAGTGATGCAAGCTCCTTCGCTGTCCCTGCCATAAATGATGGATCATTGCCCATAATTTGAACTGTGAGCGGAAGCCCTGATTCCGTAAAGCGGCGTATTTTTCCCTTAAGCGATTTAATTCCCGGGACGGCATTGGATATTCTGATAAAAGGACTTATCCAGCAGTCGGTCAGCTTAAGTTCAATCATTGTGCGGCAGAACAGATCTGTCATGACGCCTTCCATCGGAGAAGGAACTATGCGACACGGCAAAAGCTCACGTCCCCGCTCATCCACGAGCGGTTTAAGATAATCTTCCTTATTCATGGGGAACAGCTGCGAGTTCCCTGGCGAAATCGGAAAGGGAATTGTCACGTGCGCCCATGACGACGACAGTATCCCCTGCCCCTGATGATCTGAGGAGCTCCGCGGCATGATTCCTTGATTCGGCGCAAAGATATTTCTTAGTTCCCTTTGACGCGAAATCTTCAATAACATCCGCGCTTGTCGGCTTGAATGACGATGTGCCTCCGGCGTAGAAAACGGGTAGCATTATAAAGCGGTCTTTTTCCGTGAGGTTCTCTTCCAGCGCCTTGAAGAGTTCATCCCGCATAAATCCGAGCGGGCCGTAGCCGTGCGGCTGGAACAGGATATTAAGCCCGCCCTGAGTTATCTCCCTCGCCGCGGTCAGGCACGAAACTATTTTTTCGACATTGTGAGCGTAATCGTCGAAAACCTTCGCGCCTGACGGCATTTTTCCCGCAAAGTCAAAACGCCTCCAGACCCCCTTGAATTCCTGAAGTTTTTCAACGGCCTTTCCGACGGGGTAGCCCATGAGGTCCATCAATGCCGCGATTGCGGCGGCATTTGCGGCGGTATGCCTGCCGGGGGCCGGAAGATTTATCCTGAATTTCCCGTTAAGCAATGCCTCTATTTTTCCATTGACCGTCTTGTAGTCAGAGTAATTCCAATCCGCGTTTCCGCCTTCATTCTGTGAAAAGGTTTTTATCTTAAGCTTTCCTGTGATATTCTTGTCGAGTTTTTCGAGAACGTCCCTTTCCACCACGGCACCGACGCGGACATTTGAAAGGAATTTATTGAAAACGTCCACGAGTTCCTCTTTGGAATAGTGGTCGGTCCCGATATTCAGAATCATGGCATAGTCGGAACTGTAGGCGGTAAGACTCTTATCGCTTTCATCGGCCTCGAAAACGAAGTATCCGCCGAAGCCATTCCGGTAGTTCCCAGCGCAGTCGGAACTTACAAAACGGTTGACAAGCCCGCCTGTCAGGAAAGAGGGATCGCTCCCGGCACGGAAAAGCGACTCGGCGGCCCATGCGCTCACGGTGGTTTTGCCGCAGCTTCCGGTAACAGCTATAAGGCTTTGTTTTTCCCCTTGAAGCATCGCGGAAGCGAGTGCGGAGGCGCGGTGGACTTTGGTAACAGCCGCGCCAGCTGCGAAGTCGGGATTATCATTTTCAATTGCGGTCGAGTAGATGATAAAGTCAGGCTTTACGCTTTTTATGAATGAGCCGTCCTGCTCGAAAAGCTTTATGCCCTGCCTTCTCAACGAGTCAAAAATGCGTTTATTTTCGGGGTTATTCAAGGCTCTGTCGCTCCCGCTCACTTCGGAGCCCGACGCTCTCAGCATCTGAGCGAGTCCGCTCATCCCGATTCCGCCGATACCGGCGAGATGGAAAGACGTCCCTTCTCCTGTTCTGAAATCGTTTTTAGTATCATAGTTCTGCATATTTCCGCCTGGGTTAAATCTAAACAGCACAGTCGCAAACTATAATATAATTTATCATTTTTGCAATTGGACGATACAGGGGTGTTGGATTTTGGCGATAGAAAGGTTATCTTATCGGGCTATCGTTGGTTTTTTACAATAAACAAAAAAGGATACGGATAAGATGAATGAATTTCTTATAAATCATATTCAGCTGGCGGCGCAATATGCTCATGTATGGGGATTCTTTTTGATATTCTTCTTTATGGCGGTGGAAAGTTCGTTCATTCCATTTCCGAGTGAGGTTGTCATGATTCCGGCGGGCTTTCTCGCCGTGAGAGGCGAACTCACATTCGCCATGCCGTGGATTGATCTTGTCCTCGCCATCGGCGTCGGACTTGCCGGCTCAATGGTCGGTGCGTACGTCAACTATTTTCTGGCGCTTTTTCTGGGACGCCCCTTCCTCCACAAGTACGGCAAATATTTTTTCCTTTCGCCTCACGTGCTTGACCGGTCGGAAGAGATATTCAGGGAATACGGAGATATTACGACATTCGTCTGCCGCCTAATCCCCGCAATCCGCCAGCTTATCTCAATTCCGGCGGGAATCGCAAAAATGAACTTCGTCCGCTTTTCCTTTTTTACGGCGCTTGGCGCGGTAATATGGACAGCCATTCTTGCTTTTATCGGTTTTTATCTGGGCAGCCTTTCAAAAGACATGACCTACGCGGACCTTGTCCACAAGGGAATGTCCATGATCCAGAAAAACTACATATGGATTTTTCTGGGACTTGCCATTCTCGCTGGAGGATACATATTTCTACACAAGGCGATAATGAGATCGCGTTCTCCAAAAGCGTACGCCAAGGTAAAAAGTTAAGTCTGAATCCGTATGAAAGCAGGGTCCGTCAATGAAAATCGTAAGTTACAAGAACAAAAACTTTGAATCGCAACTTGAGAAATTGTATAACCGCCAGGCCGTTCCACTTCATGTCGAAAACGAAGTAAAAAAAATACTTGAGGACGTGAAAGAAAACGGCAACAGCGCTATAAAAAAATATGCTTTAAAATTCGATAACTGTAAATTTGCCAGGTCATCCGAATTTCTCGTCCGTGAAGAGGAAATACTTGAGTCCGAAAAGCTCATATCAGGGCAATGCAAGAAGTCGATAAAAAAGGCCCTTGAAAATATCACTGTTTTCGCGGAAAACAGGATACCGCAGCCGTGGACATACTCACCGCGTCCCGGCGTTATAACGGGAGAACGTTTCGAGCCTCTGGAACGGGTCGGTGTCTATATTCCGGGAGGAACGGCACCGCTGGTCTCGACAGTTATCCATACCGCGGGAATAGCGAAGGCCGCCGGGGTAAGAGAGATAGTGGCAGTCACTCCGCCCGGCAAAGACGGAAAAATACATCCGGCAGTGCTTTTTGCGATGAAAGAGGCGGGGGTTACGGAACTATACAAGATTGGCGGCGTATACGCCATAGGCGCATTGGCCTATGGGACAAAGACCATAAGGAAGGTCGAGAAAATAGTCGGCCCCGGCAATGCATATGTGACAGCCGCGAAAAAGCTGGTTTTCGGAGAAGTCGCGATAGATATGATAGCGGGGCCTTCTGAAATAATGATAATAGCCGATTCAAAGGCGGAACCAGCATTTATAGCAGCCGACATGCTGTCACAGGCTGAACACGGTTCAGGACTCGAGCAGGCGGTATTGGTGACGGATTCCATAGACCTTATAGAAAACGTAACGAAAGAACTGGAGTCGCAGGCTGTGAGCCTCTCCAGAAACGCCATGGTTAAAAAAGTCCTCAGCGACGGAGTATTCTTTATCCATGTCAGCGACATGAGCGAAGCGCCGGAAATAGCCAGCCGGTACGCGCCGGAGCATCTGGAAATCATGTGTGAGCACCCTGGAAATACCGCAAAAAAAGTAAGGGCGGCAGGCGCGATATTCATCGGACAGTGGACACCGGAACCGGTCGGCGACTTTGTCGCGGGGCCGAGCCATGTGCTGCCGACCGGGGGATCTTCCAAATATTTCAGTGGACTGACCGTGGAAAGTTTTTTCAGAAGGATGAGCATAATAAATTATCAAAAGGCCGCGCTCCAGAGCGAGCTGGCCAACATTCTCTGCTTTGCCGAAATGGAAGGCCTGGACGCGCACGGCAGGAGCGCATCAATAAGAATCAAGGGTAAACCGAAGTCATAATTGCTAATGAAAATGGGATAAAGTCATGTCGTACTTCAGACCTGAAATAGATGAAATGGAAGGATATGTTCCGGGCGAACAGCCTAAGGGAATGACCTTTATAAAGCTAAATACCAATGAAAATCCCTACCCTCCCTCGCCCGAAGTAGAAAAGCTTCTGAAAAGTTGCGATTTTGCGAGACTGAGGCTTTACCCCGATCCATTATGTACGGAATTAAGGGAAGCGGCGGCGGAATTGTACGGGGTCCGTGGAGAAAATATAATCATCGGCAACGGCTCGGACGATATACTTACGATTGCGATAAGGTCATTCACTTCAGATAAAAAGCCGCTTGGCTGTATGACTCCAACCTATTCACTCTATAAAGTTCTGGCCCGTATCCAGGGAGCGGAATGCAAGGAGGTCAAACTCAACGGCGACTTCTCACTGCCCGAAAATCTGCTGGAACAGGCTAGCGGAACAGGGCTTTTCATATTTGCCAGACCCAATGCGCCGACAGGAAACTCATTTCCAATAGAGTTGATTGAAAAATTCTGCGCCGGATTTGATGGAGCCGTTATGATAGACGAGGCCTATGCTGATTTCGCAAGGGAGAACTGCCTCGGACTCGTCGGCAAATACCCGAATGTCATAATATGCAGAACCCTGTCGAAAAGCTATTCACTGGCGGGCGCAAGGCTCGGACTGGCGGTGGCGTCGCCGGAGATCATAGCGGGGATGATGAAGGTGAAAGACTCTTACAACGTAAATATGCTCACTCAGAAAATAGCTGCGGCCGCGATACGCGACCAGGCTTACTTTACAGAAATTACAGGAAAAATCAAAAAAACGAGAAAAAGACTTAATGAGGAATTGAGAAAGCTTTCCTTTGCGGCAACAGAGTCGGAAACAAACTTTCTATTCGTCTCACCGCCTGACGGGGATGGCGAAAAATACTATGAATATCTGAGAAAAAGCCTTATTCTCGTTCGTTATTTTCCTGGGGATATGACGGGACACTGCGTGAGAATAACGGTCGGTACAGATGACGAGACCGATAAGCTGCTTGAACTGACGTCAAAATATGTCAGGAGCGCATGATGACAGTAGCGAAAAACGGATTATTCATCACGTTTGAGGGGCCTGAAGGAGCCGGCAAATCCACGCAGATTGAGTTGCTCCGTGAATATTTTGAAAAGCGAGGGAAGGACTGCGTGGTCGCCCGCGAACCGGGCGGGACAGAAATCGGGGAGAAACTGAGAGATATCCTCAAGCACCACAAGGGCGAAGAACCGCTTTACGCGGAGGCAGAGCTTCTGCTTTTCGAGGCAAGCAGGGCGCAGCTCGTCAGAAACCTCATAATACCATCGCTGAAGAACGACTGCGTGGTCATCTGTGACCGTTTCTACGATTCGACCGCGGCATATCAGGGCTACGCCAGAAAAATGGATTTGGACTTTATAAACGAATTGAACTCTTTCGCCTCGTGCGGGCGCAGTCCGGACATTACAATACTGCTTGACCTGCCCGTTGAAGAGGGATTCCGAAGAACGAAGACACGCCAGGAGACACTTCTCAAGGATGACCGGATCGAGTCTGAAGCACTGGATTTTCACAGAGCCGTGAGAGACGGCTTTCTTGACATAGCATCGCGTGAACCCGAAAGGATCAAAATCGTTTCGGCACTCGGAGAAGCTTCAGAAATACATAAAAAGATCATTGAGGAAATAGACAATGCTGTTTGAACGCTTTGAAAAAGAATTCCCAATCCAGATGGCGTGTCTTAAAAATGCTAGAAAGAACGGAAGGCTGTCACACGCCTATATACTACATAGTGACGACCCCGAGCTGAGAAGGGACTTTCCGACCGTTGCCGCGCAGATAGCCATATGCCCTTTCCCCACGGAGGACGGCTCACCCTGCGGAGAATGCAAGGGATGCCGCTCGCTTGAAAATGGGACTTACCCTGAATTCTTCACACTTGAGCCAGCTTCGAAATCCAGGATAATACCAGTGGGAGAAACGAGCAACCCAGAAGAAGATACCCTCCGCTGGTTCGAGGGGCTTTTTTATTTAACCAGCGCGACGAGCGAGGGTAAAAAAGTGGGAGTTATTTATGATGCCGACAGGATGCAGCCTGCCGCACAAAACGCCTTTCTGAAAACGCTTGAGGAGCCTCCGTCCAGCACTTTTTTCATTCTAACGACAGGGCACCCGTCGGAGCTCCTGCCGACAACGCTGTCACGATGCCAAATGATTTCGCTTATAAGCAACCGCTGTTCGTACTCATTCCCGTGGTCTGAGACTCTTTTCAAAACGCTGAAAGCCCTTCAGTTTGATTCGGAAGAGAGCCTGGCAAAAGGCGAAGACTGCGCCTTGGCAATCATTGAGATATTTTCTGCCCTGGGTGATGAAGCATCGGACGCTGTAGCCGCGAAATGGGAAAAGCGTCTTGAACACGCGAAAGATGAACTTGAGGCAGCTGGACGCAAACGGATTGAAAAACGCATGGATGCCGAAGGCGGCGCAGAATATCTCAAGCGGAGGACCTGCTTTTTAAGCGCGCTGCACTGCTGGTTTTCGCAGATTTATCAGTTGAGTTGCGGGGCGGCTCCTGAGGAATTGTCCAATCCTGAGCTTTTCGCGGGCCTGGAGCTGCCGCAGAAAATAGATGAAGAAAGGGCATTGAACGACCTGGCGGCTGCGGAAAAATTTCTGTACGACCTCAACTTCTACGTAGATGAATCGCTTGCCGTCAGAAGTTTCTGTCTTAATATTGTTCTTGGCAACCAAGTAACGCTCCCTGCGCGAATCTGAACTAAAGACTGCGACGGCGGAAAAAAGCTGTGCTTTTTCAGGAGAAAGAATTCGAAAATTAAAAATCCTCTGCTATATTTGCATCTTGGTCGTTTGATACCATAAACAACGATATTCTCAGAGGAACAACATGTTGCAATGTGCTGTGATATTGTCCGGTCTCATGCCGTCGGCGGGAATGACGGCGGGTATTGCTGTAATCATAGTATTTTATCTTGCGAGCGGTTTCGCGGCGGCAACCTTTTCCGAAATGAAACACCGTAGTCGGCTGGTTCATTTCGCAGGCGGACTTCTGTTGCCGTTAGTCTATCCGGCCTTTGTTTATTTCTTCCTGCCCAAACTCCCGGAACCCGTGGACGAATCGGCTAAATTCTTTGATGAAAAAGGCCAACAGATACTTACCGAAGCTCAGAAGCTGACAAAGAAGTTTGTGGAAAAAACGGGAGGGGAATACATACCCAAGCTCCCTGTAAAAAAAGAAGATGAAGAGGTAAAAACGACAGGGGTAAAGAGTGAGCCTGAAACGGACGAAATAGTGTTCGATCACAAGTACATAAATTCACTTGCGACGGACTCGGACGGGAATCATCTCGGCCCGTACATTGTAGGGCTCAACGATGGCCGCTACATCGAAGCCGTGAGGCTTCTGGATGCTTATGCCGATGTTTTTGAGCTGGAAATATGCGGCCCCGATGAAAAAATGAAAAAGATACGCCTGCCATACAATAAAATATCAAGCTGCGAACTGAAGTCGGAATGGATGGATGGAACAGGAAACGCGGTTTGACTAACATCACATACATTATCTGAGGACCAATGAAAGAAGAGAAAACATTTGACCCCGTAAGCAATCGGTCGAATTTCCCCCAAATGGAAAGGGAAACCCTGAAATACTGGGAAGAAAACCGAATATTCGAGAAATCCGTGGAACAACGCGAGGGCGCAAGCGAATTTGTGTTCTATGACGGTCCTCCCTTCGCAACAGGGCTCCCGCATTACGGACACCTTCTGGCGGGAACAATCAAGGACGTTGTTCCGAGGTACCAGACAATGAGGGGGAAAAAGGCCGGGCGCGTATTTGGCTGGGATTGTCACGGACTGCCCGTTGAATACGAAATGGAAAAAGAACTCAAGCTCTCCGGTAAAAAAGAAATAGAGGACTACGGCATCGGAAAATTCAACGAGGCCTGCCGCGGGATAGTGCTCCGTTATACAAAAGAGTGGGAAAATGTAGTAAGGCGCATGGGGCGCTGGGTCGATTTTGAAAATGGTTACCGGACAATGGACCTCACCTATATGGAATCGATATGGTGGGTCTTCAAGCAGCTATGGGACAGCGGACTCATATATGAGGGGTACAAGATTCTGCCTTACTGCCCTAGATGCTCGACGCCACTCTCCAATTTCGAGGCCAATCAGGGCTATATGGAGGTTATTGATCCCGCGATAACAATCAGGTTCCAGAGCGCGGACACGCCTGACGAGTTCTTCCTCGCATGGACGACCACGCCATGGACTCTTCCTTCGAACCTTGCCCTCGCGGCAGGGCCCGACATCGATTATGTAAAGGTCAAGGACGGCGATTCATATTATATTCTCGCGGCGGCCAGACTTGACGAATACTACAAGAAGGAAAAACCCGAGATAGTGTCTCGCTTTAAAGGCAAAGAGCTTGAAGGGCGCAAATATCTGCCGCTCTTTCCATATTTCAGCGACTTTGCCGAAAAAGGCGCGTTCAGAGTGATAAACGCCGATTTCGTAAGCACCGGAGACGGAACGGGTATCGTCCACATGGCCCCCGGATTCGGCGAAGACGACGCGGAAGCCGCAAAAAAGTATAACATCCCCGATGTCTGCCCGATCGATGAGGAATGCAAATTCACAAAAGATGTCCCGGACTATCAGGGCCGTTACGTTAAAGACTGCGACAAGGACATAATCCAGCGGCTCAAGGAAGAGAAAAAACTCATACACCGCGGGACTATCGCGCATAACTATCCGCATTGCTGGCGCGACGATTCCCCACTTATCTACAAGGCGGTATCGACATGGTTTGTGAGGATCGACCTCATAAAAGAAAAAATGCTCGCCGCCAATTCACAGATAAACTGGGTGCCCGACCATCTGAAGGACGGTCGTTTCGGCAAATGGCTCGAAAACGCCCGCGACTGGGCAGTCAGCCGTAACCGCTACTGGGGCTGCCCTCTGCCGATATGGCGCAACAAAGAAACCGGCGAAGCCGTATGCGTCGGCTCGGTGGCTGAGCTTGAAAAGCTTTCCGGCAAAAAGATAGACGATATACACAAGCACTTTGTTGACGATATCGAAATCGCATCGCCAGCCGGCAATGCCTCTCTCAAAAGAGTTCCCGAAGTACTCGACTGCTGGTTTGAAAGCGGCTCAATGCCTTACGCACAACAGCATTATCCATTTGAGAACAAGGAACACTTTGAGGCGAATTTTCCGGCAGACTTTATTGCAGAGGGTCTTGACCAGACACGCGGATGGTTTTATACGCTCGTAGTATTGGGCGCCGCGCTCTTTGATAAGCCGGCATTCAGAAACGTTGTCGTAAACGGGCTTGTACTGGCGGAAGACGGACAGAAAATGTCCAAGCGCAAGAAAAATTATCCTGACCCGATGGCAGTCATCGATAGTTACGGAGCGGACGCTCTCAGGCTTTTCATGCTCGGCTCCCAGGTTGTCAGAGGCGAAGACCTCAAATTCTCCGAGGATGGGGTAAAGGACGTTCTTCGCAAGGTGATTCTCCCGATATGGAACTCCTACAGCTTCTTCGTAACTTACGCTAATGTGGACCAGTGGCAACCCGAACAAGGAGAAGCGAAGGGGCCGGAAAATCCATCCAACCCGCTTGACCGCTGGATACTTTCCTCGCTCTCGCAAATGATTGAGGAAATTCGTCTGGAGATGGACGGTTACCATCTTCAGAAAGCGGCGAACCGGTTTGAAAAATTCGTAGATGACCTCACCAACTGGTACATAAGGCGCAGTCGCAGAAGGTTCTGGAAGAGCCAGAACGATAACGACAAGAGCGAGGCATATCAGACGCTTCACTATGTTCTGATCTCGTTCGCAAAAACAGCGGCGCCCTTCATTCCTTTCATCACCGAGATTATATATAAAAATCTCAGAACGTCCGCCATGCCAGATTCCGTACACCTCTGCGATTACCCGGAACCTGAATTGAAACGGCGCGATGTTCGACTGGAGCGGCAGATGGAATATACAATGACAGCCGTTTCACTCGGCCGTTATCTCCGGACTCAGCATTCTCTAAAAGTTCGCCAGCCGCTCAAGAAGGCGGTAATAGTCGTGCACAACGATAAAATTCGTTCAATGCTTTCAGAAACTGCAGACATAATCGCCGAAGAGCTGAACGTAAAGTCGGTTGAACTCCAATCAGATGAATCAAGCCTCGTAAACCGGAGCGTCAAGGCCAACTTCAAAAAGCTCGGCCCGAAGCTCGGGAACGAAATGAAGGAGGCTTCCAATAAAATAGCAGCTCTTTCAAATAAAGACGTATCGGACATCCTTTCGGGGAAGAGTGTACCGCTTACGCTAAGTTCAGGAACTGTTCTGGATATCGTAGAGGAAGACCTGATAGTCCAGCGTCAGGAAAAAGACGGGATGACCGTGGCGACGGAAAAGGTTATAACGGTCGCCTTGGATACGAATATTGACAGAATCCTAGAAGAAGAAGGTTTTGCACGCGAATTTGTAAGCCGCATCCAGAATATGCGAAAAGATCAAGACTTTGATGTTACGGACAGGATAAAGATATCATGTTCGATTGGCGGAAACTTCCGTGGCGCAGTTTCTAATTTCAAAGACTACATATGCAATGAAACGCTTTGCCTGGAACTCTCCGAAAGCATGGAAGGCGTGAAAGACCCGACAGTGTGCGATATCAACGGCGTGGAGTGTCTCATTACCATAGAAAAGTCAACAAATAAATAATATAAAGATTGAGGAATTCTCATGGCCAAGTTCATTACAAAAAAAGGCGGCGGCAAAAACCTCTCGTTCGGCAAGGCGAAACCCGTAAAAAAACAGTCAGCACACGGAGGCCATTCCGCCGCAGAAAGAACACCGCAGGCGGCATCCAGTGCCTTGCAGGAAACACAGCAGATATTGGAAGACCAGATGGTCCAGGAGCAACCGGAGATTTTTTTCCTCAAATGCCAGAACTGCGGTGTTGTCGGAGAAATGGAAGAAGCCATAGAAGAGTTCGAGTGCCCCAACTGCAGAGGAATAATGCGTCCTGTTAATCAGCGCCCACCCGCACCACAGGACTTCACGCAGACTCAGAACACAGAGATAACTCAGCTTATCGACGAGGCCATGATCGAAGAAGCGATTATTGATGAGAGTGATGACAACACACCGACCATCGCCATATCCAAAGAACAGATCAGCGAATACAAAAAAAATATCAAAATTGCAAAACCGGTGGACGTCGGAATGTTCTCCAGCGGCTCGACATCCGTTAGCCTCCAGCTTCCAACCAAAAGCGCCTCAGCGCCTATAGACGCCGGAAAAATAAGGGCGCAGCAGGAGCTTGAGAGCAAGGTAAGAAAGGAATCCGAAGTTGCCGAACGGAAAAAGATCGAGGAATCCATCATTAATCGCCAGATGGATGAACATAAAAGACTCGAAGAAAAAAAACGTTTTGAGGACCAGACGCGCAGGGAAGAGGAACTTATAAGAAATTTCAGGGAAGAGGAAGAGCGCAAGCGACTCGAAGAAGAAAAGTCCAAACGTTCGTCCATGGACGGCGAGCGTTCTGCACGCCTGGCAGACCAAGCAGAAAAGCTCCGCCAGGAAAAGGAAGAATTTGAAAAACAGAAAGCCCTCTATGAAAGAAACCGAATTGAACAGGAAGCATATCTGAGAGTAAAAAAAGAGCAGGAAGAACTCGAAAAACAGAACACCCTGCGTTCAGTCAGAGAAAATGAAGAAAAAATTAAAAAAGAAAAAGAAGAACTCGAAAAACAGAAAAAAGACATTGAGCTCGCATCAAGACGCTTCAAGGAAGAACAGGAGCTAATGAAGCTCCGCATGGAAAAAGAAGAACTCGAAAAACAGAAAAAAGAGCTCGAAAGTGAAGAAAACGCACGTAAGGAAAAAGAAGAAGAGAACAGCCGGATAAAAACAGAATGGCTTAAAATAGAAGAACAGAAAAAAGCGCTTAATGACGATAAACAGAAAATCGAGACCGATAAAAAGGCGCTCAATGACGATAAACAGAAAATCGAGACCGATAAAAAGGCGCTTAATGACGATAAACAGAAAATCGAGACCGATAAAAAAGCGATGGAAGATGCCAGGAAAAAGATAGAAGAGGAAAAGAAAACACTGGAAGAAAAGAAGAAGCTCATTGAAGAAGAAAAGAAGAAGGTAGAGGAGGACAAGAAAAAAATCGAATCAACCTCCAAAGCCGAAACAATAGTCAAGCCGTCCTCCGAAGAGAAAAGGGAAACAGTGGACAAGAAGGACAATGACAAGAAGGACGATGACAAGAAGGACGATGACAAGAAGGACGATGACAAGAAGGACGATGACAAGAAGG
>MHBG01000048.1:0-89400 GCA_001804785.1 Lentisphaerae bacterium GWF2_45_14 | reverse complement strand
AAGGACGATGACAAGAAGGACGATGACAAGAAGGACGATGACAAGAAGGACGATGACAAGAAGGACGATGACAAGAAGGACGATGACAAGAAGGACAATGACAAGAAGGACGATGACAAGAAGGATAAAAAAGCAACAAAAAAAACAGGTCTTCCCGGCAAATATGGTAAAGGTACCCCCGGACAGCGTCCCGGAAACGGCATAAAGAAAAAAGACTCCTCAAACGGGTCTGCCGCTACCCTGACAGGCATTGCCCCCAAAGATATTCCTGATTTTCTGACACAGACAAATATAATGAGGCTCCAGGTGGCAAAGAAGAAAAAGATAATGATTATAATCGCTATTGGCGTGGTTCTCATTATCGCCGGAATTTATGTCGCCGTGATAGCGGGAAATAAGTTTTTGAACAAAAAAAAATCATCCCGCCGTGTGCCCACTCACACAAATATGGGTCCCGCAAAATCCGCGGTGCCAGAGGTAAAACGCCCTTCCTTTTCGGCTCCGACCACCCCCGAACCAGTCGTGCAACCGCCACAGGAAGAACCGTCACAAGAAAAACTGGCAGCAGGCGAAAAAGACACAGCAGCGGCAGCACCAACCGTGGAGCTTTCAGAGTCTTCCGACAAAGCGTATAAGGCTCTGGGAAAGAAATTGAGAAAGAACCCGGCTTCTATCAGTGAAATAAATGATGATATCAGTCTACTGGAGGAATTCATAGAGAAATACAAAGACAACGAAAATGATCCTTACATAGAAAAGGCGAAGAGAAAGATACAGGCGCTTAATGCGTCAAAAGACCTCTTTTAAGAGAAGCAGGAGTAATAATGAGGATACTTTCAGGCATACAACCCTCGGGGTTGCCGCATATTGGCAACTATTTCGGAATGATGAAGCCAGCAGTGGCTCTTCAGGAAAAAGGAGAGGTATTTCTTTTTATAGCCGACTATCATTCGCTGACAACATCACCATCCCCGGAAGACCTTAAAAAGTATATTCAGGAGGTGGCGGTAGATTTTCTGGCATGCGGCCTTGACCCGAAGAACACCGTTTTCTTCAGACAATCGGACGTCCCGCAGGTCACCGAACTTACCTGGATATTGAACTGCGTCACATCAGTCGGGCTCCTTGAACGGGCACACAGTTACAAAGATAAAGTGGCCAAGGGATTCGTGCCTAACAACGGACTCTTCTCATATCCAGTACTCATGGCTGCGGATATATTGATCTACAGATCCAATATCGTCCCTGTCGGCAAGGATCAGAAACAGCATTTGGAAATAACGAGAGACATCGCGCAGCGCTTCAACAGCACCTATGGGGAGATATTTGTCGTTCCGGATGAGCAGATAACCGAAAATGTGGCGGTAATTCCGGGAATTGATGGACAAAAAATGTCAAAAAGCTACAACAATACCATTCCGATATTCGGAAAGGAAAAAGACATAAAAAGCCGAATAATGTCAATAGTTACCGACTCAAAAGGTCTGAACGACCCGAAAGATCCCGATAAATGTAACGTATTTGCACTGTATTCGCTTTTTGCGGACAGCCACCATCAGAAAAAGATGAGAGAAAACTATCACAAAGGCGGTTATGGCTACGGTCATGCCAAGAAAGAGCTATTCGAGCTTTCCTGGGAATATTTTGGTCCCTTGCGCAGGCGCCGAGAGGAACTACAGAACGACTTGGGCTATGTTCAAGAAATTATTCGTGAAGGCGGAGAAAAGGCAAGAGCAGTCGCAGAACTTACCATGTGTGACGTGCGCAAGGCCGTAGGTATTCGCTGAGATGGAACGATTTCTGATATACTTTTTCCCGGCCCTTATGGATATGGCGTTCGGGACGATTTTCTTTCTGTGTCCGATGCGGCTCGCCGAAAGCGGTGCACGGGCGACCCTTGTCAGCGGTATAATAATAGCGTGGGCCATTCCGTATATAATTTCCAACCAGCTGATAGGCCGTTTCATAAACGCCAGGAATGCCGTCAAGATGCTGCTGGGATCATCATTCGCAATCGCCGTGATTTCGATTTGTTTCATTCTGGTGCCTGGGCCTATGATACAGTATCTGTGGGTAATACTTTCAGGGATAGCCGGGGCTTTTTTCTTCGCGCCGTTCCAGACGTTCATGAAGGAGTTTGAAACCGGTTCATCAGGATTAGTGCGTTCTACAGGACTTTACACGTTTGCATGGAGTTTCGGACTTGCGTGCGGGCCTTTTGTGTCGGGGCCGGTCTGGGAAAATTACGGATGGAAGTACTGTCACGCGCTTAATATAATAATAGGATTTCTCTGCCTCTTCGGTATTTACTTTCTTTCAAAAATGAGAAAAACGAGGCGGGCACTGCACGATGAGACATCCGCATCCGTTCAAAAGGAATCCGTGAATTACTCAGGAATGCCGGATCTTGCGTGGCTCGGCTGGATTGGCTCGGGGGCGGGCTGTGTAGTCATTGCGATAATAAGGGGTGTTTTCCCAAAAACGGCCACGGAGTATGGTGTTGCCGTTTCGGGCAGCGGTCTTGCGCTTGCTCTTTTAAGTTTTTCGCAGGCATTCACGGGACTTTTCCTATGTTTCAGCAAAAAATGGATGTACCGGCCCCTTCCGGTTGGAGCGTTCGGTGTCTGTGGCATAGTGTCATCAATTCTTTTCGGATTTGGCTCCGGCACATTTTCCTATTGCGTGGCTGCTGTACTGTTCGGGATATACTCGGGCGGTTTCTTCTTTTATCTGGTGTTTCATTCGCTGGTGCACCCGAGCAAAAGCGCACGTTACATCGCGGTAAACGAGATGGTTGTCGGGATTGGCGGGACTGCGGGACCGTTTCTCGGAGGGGTACTTTCGGACAATGTAGGCCTGGGAATGCCTTACTACTTTTCGGCGGCACTGATAAGCGTGGCTGTCGTTGTGCAGATTATTGCTCATTTGCAAAAGGATGAAAGAAAAACACTTCACAGTGTTTAATTTATCTAAACTTGAGCTACATTAACTGACTATATTTTTCACAATACAGACAGGTCTTTAGAAATTCTTATGGAAACAGCTTGCAAGATACCGACAGTCGCCATAGTTGGACGCCCGAATGTGGGAAAGTCCTCACTTTTTAACGCGATAGCGGGAAGACGTATTTCGATAGTGCATGAAGAATGCGGTGTTACCCGAGACAGAATAGTCGCGCCCGTAAAATACTCCGGCCGACGTTTTCAAATCGTAGACACTGGAGGACTGGGCCTTTTTCACGACAATCAGAATGCGTCCGCTCCTTGGGATGCTGAGATACGCGAACAGCTCGAAGCAGCATTGATAGACGCTGATATCATAGTCCTAGTAGTGGAAGCGCAATCGGGACTGCTGCCGCTTGACTCGACAATCGCAAAGAAGCTTCATGAATCGGGTAAGGAAGTCATTTTAGCAGTAAACAAAGTCGACAATCCAGCTCTTGAAAAGAATGCTGTTGAGTTTTCGGTACTTGGCTTCGGCGAACTTTATCCTGTATCCTGCACGCACAGGCATGGTATCGGAAATCTCATGGACAGGATTATCGCCAGCATAACAAAATCATCAGGCGATATTGATGACGGTGAACCGTTTTCAATCGCGGTCATCGGAAGGCCGAATGTGGGGAAGTCTTCAATCGTAAACCGGCTGCTCGGCGAAAAAAGAGTAATCGTAAGCGATGTAGCGGGAACTACCCGCGACTCCATCGATATTCCATTCAGCCTTGAATTCCGCAATGAGAAAATCCCGGCGATACTTATTGATACGGCAGGTCTCAGAAAAAGGGCCAAAGTAAATTCTGCGGTGGAAATATTCAGCGTCATGCGCGCGGAAGACTCAATAAAAAAGGCACGGCTAGTGCTTTTCGTCGTCGAAGCCAGGCCGGATGGGCTTACTGCCCAGGATAGACATATCGCAAGAATGATAGTTGACAGTGGGAAGGCTTGCGTCGTAGTTGCGAACAAGTGGGACGTCTGCGGAAGTTTCAAGCAGAAGGATATTCTTGACGAGGTTTACTACACACTGCCGCTTATGACCTATGCGCCCGTTGTATTCACCTGCGCATTAAGCGGATACAATTTTGGAAAACTGCTTGACTCCATCGCCGAGGTTATGGGACAGATGGACGTTCATATCACAACATCGGTATTGAACAAGGTCATCTCCGATGCCGTTCAGTCGAACGCGCCGCCCTGCATCGGGACAAAGCAGCTTAAAATATACTATGCCACGATGATAAAAAATGAACCGCCGACATTCGCTCTTTTCGTAAACAACCCGAAGTACGCGGCCAATAATTATATGCCGTATCTGGTAAACTTCATGAGAAAGAAGTTCGCTTTTGCCGGACTTCCGGTAAAGCTTGAACTTCGCGAAAAAGAGCGGCGTGCCTTCGTGCCGCCACCGCCTAAAAACAAAAGGCCCAAACGCATCCGGCCCGGAGCCCCGAAAAGCAGTCCGTCTACGTCTGAAGATACCAAAGCTCCAAGGGCCAAGTCAAAGAGCGCTCGCCCTGCAACCAGAAAAAGCAGTCCGTCTACGTCGGCGAATACCAAAGCTCCAAGGGCCAAGTCAAAAAGCGCGCGCCCTGCAACTAGAAAGAGCGGTTCATTCTCTTCGCCAAAAGCCAGAGTTCCAAGCGCAAAGTCCAGAAGCGTCCGGCGCGGCCCCAAGAAGAAACCCGCGAAATCGGGGCGCTAATAATCCTTCAAAGATTCTTTAAGAGCTGTAATAAATTGGTCGATATCGGGCTGAGTATTCTGAGTCCAAAGACTTATTCTCAGGGCGGAATAGGCATCTTTTTCTGAGAGCCCCATTGCAGTCAAGGCCCTTGAAGGCCCCCCGCTTTCTGCGGAGCAGGCGCTCCCTGCTGAAACTATTACTCCCCTGGCCGAAAGCATCCTGGCAAGTACCGCGCCTTCGTGTCCGGGAAATCTGGCGTGGACAATAAATGGCGACGCCTTTTCGACGGGGACAGTAGGCGTGCATTCAAAGTCCAGGGTTTCGAGAGAATTCCTTAATTGCGCCGCGATTCCGCTCACTCTTGCCAGAATAGCGTCTTTTTCTTCATAAAGTTCTTCTACCTGCCGAGCTAGAATTGCAGTCATGGCGGCAGGAACCCGCGGCACAAGATGTGCCTCCGAACGAAGTTTTCTGAACTCATCGGCAAAGGCTGGCGCACATATTACCGCGCCGCCCGCCGGAGAGCCTATTTTATAACCGGAAAGCAGGATAATCCCGGGACCGTCCCCTCCCACTGACACAGGAATTTTGCAGAGAGACTGTATTGTATCAAGAAGAAAAACGGCGCGCGGCGCTTTTTCCCTGATTATCTGCGAAACTGCTTTAATATCCTGCAATCTCCCCGTCTCGCTCTGCACGTGGTGGAGGGCGACAAGATTAACCGAACTATCCAGCAGTCCCGCGAGGCTTTCCATGTCAATTCCGCCATCGCTTGAAATAGCGGCAAACCTGATTTCAGCACCCGTTCTTCCGGCTGCTGCGAGGATTGAGGGATGCTCGGCCTGTGTTGTTACAATAACACCCTTTTTGAAGCGGGGCAGAGACAACGCAGTATTGGCTGATTCCGTTCCTGAACAGGTCCACTGGACAAAAGCGTTTTTTTCATTGCCGGTAATAGTTCTCGCCAGAAGCCTGGCACTCTCGTCCTGAAGTTCTTTCGATTCTTTTCCCGCGGCATGTACGGATTCGCTGTTGCCGTAATATCTCAGTAAAAGTCTTGAATACTCGTCAAGAAGGTGACGTGCGGGAGGACTAGAAGCGGCATTGTCCAAGTAGACATATTTCATCGGGAAGAATCTTTTTGACGAGACGCGTTGTTATATTCCTTCTGGAACTCGGAGATTATTTTCAGGGCATTTCCATTCATAAAAACGGTAAACGCCGCAAGCCGCATTAGAAAATCTTCATCTATAACATGTTCTATACTACAGGCGAATTTCTCGGACCGCATATCAGGACAGCCCAGTATTTCCTTGAAAAACCCGGAAAGAATTTGATGGCGCCTGTCCAGTCTCTGGGCTATTTCCATACCGTTCGCGGTAAGCGTTATATTTTTTCTTGCCTGATAATTGAAGATACCCTTTTCGGCGAGATTGCGGACAGCCTCGGTAGCGGAAGCCATTTTCACTCCGAGCTTTTCAGATATTGCCTTGATATGAGCATGCTGGTGGGCATTGCATAAGGCATACACAGTCTCTATGTATATCTGCTGATTGAGTGATAAGGTTTCCTTGTCTTTTTCCATCACAATCTGTTCCGTTTTTAGATATTGCGCACTGAGGCTTTTTCCTTTTCGCATTTAGCTTTCAGTGAAGTGATTCTGGATGCCAGTTCAGTCTTTATTTTTTCAATTTCTTCCTCGTTTTCGCCGGCCTTCCTGCATTTGCCAGTGGCCGCGATTTCCTCTTCGGCTATTTTTGATTTATATATCATGTCGATCTCGGATATTTTCTTTTTTTTAGAAGAAGAAAGTCCGGTTATTTTTCCGCCCGTTTTTTCCATGACCAGTTCCAATGCGCTTTTCATCTGAACCTCTCTGATTTATAAGGATTTCTATTCTAACGTATGTCAATGCAGTGATAATTCAAGAAAGTGAAGGGCATTAAGGACAAGTCCGTGCGTCACGATTCCTTCTTTTATCATATTTCGGAGTTCGGCAAGAGGAATAAGGGTAGTTTCAATATCTTCAGTCGCCTCCATTTCAGGCTCTGAAACTTTCACTGCGTTTTCAATCATGACCGTATAACAGAAATTTCCCTGAAGCGCCGGGTTTGGACACACCTTTCCGATAATCCTGGCATTTGAGCCACGATAGCCAGTCTCCTCAAAAAGCTCCCGAACGCCACCCTCGACCGGATTGGAATCGCTGCGGTCTATTCCGCCGCCCGGTATTTCCATTTCCCACCTTTCACTTCCATGGCGGAACTGCCTTATCATCACAAGGTGCTTGTCGGGGGTAATCGCGGCAACGTTCACCCAGTCAACACAAGCGAAGTAATAGAAGTCATTTTCGGCACCGGTCCTGAGGCTTCTTGATTTTTCCCGAAAAAGATTAAAGACGGGAGTTTCAAAAACAATTTCCTTATCTATTCGCTTCCAGGCTGTTCGAACTTTTTCACTGCTCATTATTCTATTGCCACATTAACGGCCTTCATGATGGGTTCCAGCTCCTTCATAAAGCGTCCGAATTCGCCTGACGGAATTTGCTGGGCGGCATCGCTTACGGCATTGACTGGATCGCAATGCACTTCAACTATAAGCCCGTCGGCTCCGATAGCGATTGCTGCTTTCGAAAGTGGCAGAACAAGGTCATAGCGCCCGGCGGCATGGCTGGGATCGACGATTACGGGCAGATGCGTCTCGCGCTTGGCTATGGCCACCGCGCTCAGGTCGAGCGTATTTCGTGTGGCGTGCTCAAATGTCCTTATTCCTCTTTCGCAAAGAATCACATCATGGCAACCGTTCACAATGAGGTATTCCGCGGCAGAAAGCCATTCTTCGATTGTCGATGACATTCCGCGCTTCAGAAGTACAGGCCGCCCTGCCCCGGCGACAGCCTCAAGTAAGTGGTAGTTCTGGCTATTTCTGGCCCCGATTTGAAGACAGTCCGCGACCTTAGCGACCTTATCAATATGGGTTACCCCGACAACTTCCGTCACGACAGGCACGTTGTATTCATCCTTGATCCTCTGTAGAAGCTCAAGCCCTTCCTCGCCAAGCCCTTGAAAATCATAAGGCGAGGTCCTCGGCTTGTACGCTCCGCCGCGGATTATGCCTGCCCCTGCTTTTATCACGGCCTCCGCCGTTGTCTTCAGCTGCTCATAGCTTTCTATTGCACAGGGTCCGGCTATGACCTGAAAATGGCCATTCCCCAGCCGCCTGTCCCCGATTTTTACGATACTGCTCTCCTTGTGGTACTCGCGGCTTGCAATCTTGTACCTTTTCTGAATAGGCAGAACATCCTCGACGCAGTCAAATGCCTTGAAGGCCTCAAGCGATTTGTGCATCTGTTCATCGCCTACGGCCCCGATGACCGTGCGCTCAACCCCCTTAATTATGCGCGGCTCATATCCGAGCTTTTCTATCTTCTTGCAGACATCTTCTATGTCAGATTCCTTCGTGTGCTGTTTAAAAACGATAATCATTGAACAAGCGCTCCTTTTTTGTGATCTTTAAGTCCATGACAAAACGAGACAATCATAGTTTATATACTTCATGGATTCAGATAATCCCTAACATTTACATTCATTTCGCGGAAAATCAAAATAAATAAATAAAACTCCTTTAAAAGATTTCCTTTAAAGATTAGAGTATCACCAGAAAAATTGTCGTAATTGCACTTAGAAGAATACTAAAAATATCATAATATAAAATGTCTACTAAAGAACGAATCGCGGCAGCCCTCGACATAGGGCCCACAGCCGTTATGCTGCTGGTGGCAAAGTGCCTCCCTGACGGAGTCCTTGAGCCTATCAACGAATATGTCGCAGCCACAAAGCTCGCGGAGAATATTTTTCCAGACGGAACGCTTTCCGAATCAGCCATAGAGAACACAATAAAGGCTGCCTCCGAAATGCAGGCTATAGCAATGAAAGAAGGAGCGCAGAACCTTATAGTAACGGCCTCCAGTATAATCCGAACCACAAAAAACAGAAGTTTATTCCTCCTCAAATGCAACCAGGCACTCAACATATACCCTCAGGTACTTAGCAGTAAGGAAGAAGCCCGATTCACCTTCCTCGGCGCTACAGAGAACATGGATTCGTCCATTCCAATCATAATGATAAATGTAGGAGCAGGCGGAACTGAAATTGCCTATGGAACCCGAAATGACATAAAATCAATATCTTGCCTTGCCTCGGGAACAATGAACATAAATGAAACGTTCAAACTAAATGTCCCCACAATGTCATTCCTTCCAGGATACTCGCCCACGAGGCAGGCCAGAAGCACAGTAGTAAAGGAACTTGAGACAAAAGTAGGCAGCGAAATATATTCATGGCTTTCCGACCGTAAACCGATAGTCCTCGCATGCGGCGGGGTCGCAGTGACATACGCCGCCATAATAAAAAAACAGTTTATCTACGACAGGGCATTGATTAATTTCACCGAGAGTTCAAGAAAAGAACTTGTAGAAATATACAAAACAATTTCAAAAATGAATGATGAAGGCCGTCGCCAAATACCTGGAATGGATCCTAACAGGATTTCTTCAATGCCCGCCGGATTACTTATCCTCCTGACAATACTGAGCTTTTACAATTTTGAAGACTTCAGTATTACCGACAAAGGAATAAGACTGGGTATCCTTAAATATTTCATGCAACGGTGATGTTCAACAGCCACGCCCCCCAAAAATGAGCTGCCGCCGCCTCAGCAATTGAATTAAAAAAACTAAAGAGCCTGTTTGCATTTGCCGGAGAGAGAGTTATGTTAGGGGCTTGTTGTTCGGCTTTCCTGACGCGGGGAGGCCGATAAGTATTGAAACTTAAATCGAAACCAAAGAAAAAACCTAAAAATGTCATCTGAACAAACCGAACAAACCGCAGGCGCAGGCCTGGCATTCATCGAACTTGAAAACATGCCATCCATGGAAGAGCTCCTTACCGCACAAGAGTCGAAAAGCGAATTCGTGGAAGGTTCTATAATAGACGGCATAGTCGTCGAAAAAAGAAACGACGGCGCGTTGGTGGACATCGGCTACAAGGCCGAAGGCTTCATCCCAATGGCCGAATTCAGAAACTGGCCGGATGTAAAAAGCGGCGACAAGGTTGACGTTTTCCTCGAAGAAATAGAAAACGAAGAAAACATGCCCTGTATCAGCCTCCAGAAAGCTTATTTCGTAAGAGCTTGGGAAAGAGTCACTTCAGAATACGGCGAAGGAAGCATCATCAAAGGTATCATGAAGCACCGCGTCAAAGGCGGAATCATCGTTGACCTTAACGGAGTTGAGGCATTCCTGCCCGGTTCACAGCTTGATATCGGCCCCGTACGCAACATGGACGATTACCTGGGTCAGGAATACGACTTCAAGATACTCAAGATCAATCAGGAAAGAAAAAACATCGTTGTTTCCCGGAGAGAACTCCTCGAAGAATCCCGCAAGGACAAGAGAGCGAGCCTACTCAAGGATATGGAAGTCGGCCAGGTCCGCAAGGGTCTTGTCAAGAACATCACCGACTTCGGTGCGTTCATCGACCTCGGCGGAGTGGACGGGCTCCTTCATATCACCGATATGTCATGGGGCAGGATTGCACATCCTTCAGAAATGCTGGAAATAGGGCATGAAGTCGAAGTGATGATACTTGATATAGACTATGACAAGGAACGCGTTTCACTCGGACTCAAGCAGAAATCAGAAAATCCGTGGGAAAATGTCGAAGCAAAATATCCCGTCGGCACCAAGATTAAGGGCCGCATAGTAAATATAATGCCCTATGGCGCATTTGTTGAAATCGAAGACGGTATTGAAGGCCTCATCCACGTATCCGAAATGTCTTGGACCAAGAGAATAACCAAGGCCGGTGAAGTTGTAAGCGTAGGCGAAGAAGTCGAAGCGGTAGTGCTCGACATTGACAAGGACGAGAAGAAGATTTCCCTCGGACTCCGTCAGAAATCCCGTAATCCATGGGAAGTCCTCGCCGAAAAATATCCTGCCGGAACCAAGATTAAAGGCAAAGTCAGGAATATGACCAGCTATGGAGCATTCGTGGAAATTGAAAACGACATAGACGGAATGATCCATGTATCCGATATGTCTTGGACACGTAAGATAAACAACCCAAGCGAGATATTAAAAGCCGGCGATGAAGTCGAAGCAATAATCCTCGACATTGATCCGGAACAGCAGAGAATATCCCTCGGCCTCAAACAGGCGGAAGATGATCCGTGGTCAAACATTGATCAGCTCTACAAAATAGGCGACCTTGTCAAAGGCAAAGTCACCAAGATAACCGCGTTCGGCGCGTTTATAGAGCTCACTCACAAAATAGACGGACTCATCCACATATCCCAGATTAGCAAAGACCATATTGAAAAGGTCAAAGATATCCTTAAGCTCGGCGATGAAGTCGAAGCCCGGGTCATCAAGATCGATCAGGAAGAAAGAAGGATTGGCCTCAGCATCAAGGCTGTCAGCGAAACCTTCTCAGAAGCTGATCTAAGAGCGGCGGCAGAGGAAGTCACCGCTGCCCTCCGTCCCGGAGAGGATATGGTTGACATGGGCGAGCTCCTCGACAGTTCGATCGCAGAACACGCAAGCAGACAGGAATCTGATGGAAGAGAGTAATTCCTCCCGGTCAGACTCATAATAGTGAAAACATGGCCGGTCTCCTCGGGGAGACCGGCTTTTTTTATTAAAAAACACCCACCGCCTCTGGATAATTCACAGTTTGTAGTTACTTGTTACAAAGGAAACAGAATATAGGCAGAATTATGGATAGTGATTCACAGATGTCTTTTGAATTCCAGGAACAACCCGCCGGAGACAATGCTCTCGCGGAAGAGAAAAAAACTTCTCGTAAGGAAAAACTTCCCCTAAGGTTGAAAAAATCAGTGCTGGGATGGCTCGCGATTCAGACTCCTTCAGGAATAGCAGTTGACGTTCCCACCAGGATTTCCCGCTACAAGGCATCTATCGCCGCATTCTGGTCCATTCCGGTCAGAAAAATTCTCAAACCGGAAAAAACACTTATCGTAGAAATAAAAACCGGGCGCGAGGAATGCTGGCCCGACTGCGGCGAAAAGGATAAGCTTCTGCCAATTCTCGCCATGGAAAAATCAAAGCTGGAAAGGCTCCGGGAGATTGTCAAAAAAGAGGAGCCATTTTTGAGAGAAAATGATTCACTTTTCGATGATATCGATATCTGGAGATTCGAAAAATCAGAGAACAAGGAGTACCATAAATGCGTCCGCAAAATAGAGAAACTTGAACATGCTGTTTACAAAGGAAGTGTTTTTGAAAAGATACGCACGGCCCGTGTTGCGGATTACCTTTATCTCGCGGTCCCGGATGGTACGGTAAAGCCCTCCGAACTTGCGGACGGATGGGGACTTCTATATATAAAGGATGACCTTTCGGTGGAGATCGCGGCAAGCGCGTTCAACTGGAACAGTTCGTCCGACAACAGGTACCATCTTATCCAGAATATGGCAGTATCTTCCGTCCACAAGATACTTTTCACACAGGGAGTTAATCTTTCGGAAAAAGGCCTGATATCTTTCAGCGCCGCACCGAAAAGGAGAAGGAGAAGTTTCTGATGACTTTTTTCAAAAAACTTAGATATCTTATAGAGTTCGCGCTGTTTTATCCTCTCTATCTGATTGTAAAAAATCTTCCGCTCTGCGGCCTTCGCTTTTTTGCGACAGTCGTGGGCTGGGGAATGTATCAGGTACCATATTTCCGAAAAGTTGTTAATGAAAACCTTGCCGCCGCTTTTCCCGAAAAAAGCAAATCAGAAATCAAGAAACTGGGAATGCTGAACCTGTCAAGCCTGGTAATGACAGCGCTGGAGTTTATATGGTTTTCGGACAGTCCGGAGAGGATTGAAAAACATGTTCGTTGCTGCGAGGATTTCTTGGCTTGCATCCAGCGTGCCAGAGAAGATAAGAAAGGCCTTATTTTTGTTTCTCCGCATCTCGGAAACTGGGAGCTTGCGGGGCTTATGGTCTCCCATTACAGCGGACTGCCGTTTGCCGTGGTGGCCAGGACAATGAACAATCCCTATTTGAACAACCTGGTCAACTCAGGGAGGCGCTTTACAAGCACAAAAGTCATACCTGCCAAGGGTGCAGTCAAAGGGATGGTAAAAGCCCTCAAGGACGGATGCATAATGGCGACATTAGTAGATCAAAACACAAGAGCGCGGGACGGCGGGGTTTTCGTTGATTTTTTCGGGCTTCCCGTTCCGACCGCGACAGTGCCAGCCTTTTTTGCGAGAAAATTTAACGTGCCGGTATGCATAGGAGGCTGCTCAAGGGAAAATGGTTATTACACGTCATTTGTAAGATATCTTTCGAAACCGACCTCGGAATATGCCGACGATACCGAAATGACACAGGAGCTGATGAAACTTACCGAAGAACTCGTCCGGCAGCATCCTGAACAATATTTATGGTTTTACCAGCGTTTCCGCTATATACCCAAAGAGGCCCCGGAATCATTGATAAAACGCTATCCTGCCTATGCTACCGTAGCGCCGGAACGTTTTTATCGGAAAGACTATTCGCAAAGTCGTTCAAGCCAAAACTAAATACCGCAGTGTCAAACAGAACTATAACATTTTTCCGAACGGCGGTGCTATTGTGTTCTTTCCGCGCCGCCCATGTTGAAAAACAATGTGAAAAACTTGCATGCCACTCTAGCTTCGTCCGGAATAACAGATATATTACCCCCTGTATACATGGAGTTCAAAAATGAGTATCGGTACCGTCCTTATAGTAGATGATGAAGCGACACTGCTTAGGTTGAGCCAAATTCTTCTTCAGAGGAGAGGATTTGAGGTCAAAACAGCTCTTGCGGCGAAAGACGCCCGTAACTACCTGGTGCAGGGTGGAATTGCCGAACTCATCGTTCTTGACCTGATGATGCCGGATGAAAACGGTTTTGACTTTCTTAAATGGAAAAAAGAACAGCCTGAAAATATCAGAAAAGTGCCGGTTATCGTGAATACCGCAAAAAATCTCAATGATGATGAAAAAAAGTTCCTTGACGAAAATACTGTCAGAATAATGCAGAAAGGCGTGCAGTTTACCGATATGTTAGTGCGCGAGGTCGAATCGGTTCTCGCTGAGGTCAGGAAATAAGGCGTATGCCGCTTCTCCTGAGAAAAAATATTATATTGACCGTCCTACTTTTCATCAGTGCCGGGCAATCAGTTTTTGCCGACTTAAATTTGGCTCCCCTCATCAAATACGAAGAGTATTCTCCTGTAGATAATGCCGATGCCTATTACCTCAGAGCGCTCGGCCCTTTAATCTACTCCAGGCGCACAGCAATTCCTGAGAAAACGGTATGGGCCGTATGCCCGCTGTTCAGCACACTTAACGAAAAGAAAAGTTCGCAACTTGACATTCTCTGGCCATTCTGCGAATTCAAAGAATACTGGTACGAAAGCCGCGGGCGCGCACTGTTCTACTCACACTTTCATGATAAGATAGCAGACAGCGGATCTTTCGCCGTTTTCCCTTTTTTCTCTTATGACTCCGGATCAGATGAAGGAAAGTCTCTGACCTTTTTCCCGCTTTATGGAGAACTTCGTAAAATATTCCTCTATGACAGTATATATTTTATAGTTTTCCCTCTCTATGTAAAAACTAAACGCGGACAGGTAACTGAACATTCCATACTATGGCCTTTTGTTTCATTTGCGGAAGGAGAGGCCGGCCGCAAGTATAGGATAATGCCCTTTTACGGGGTAAATATTGAAGAAGGCGGTTCCCACTCCGGCTTTATCATGTGGCCTTTTTATACTTATTCGCTATTCAGAAACCGAGCCGGTAACTTTTCGGGAGGTTGGATGCTCTGGCCATTCCTCGGTCGTTGTTATGATAAAAACACTGTTTCATGGAGCTCAATATGGCCTCTGTTTGAGGTTTCTCTAAAGTCAAACGATTCCTCCCTCTGCAGGCTGGATATGCTCTGGCCATTTTTTCAGTATCGCGATGACTTTCCTTACGCCGGAGAATCGAGGCTTTATTTCTGGCCATTTTATGGAAATACTGAGCGGAGCGGGCAGGAGAAAAGCTTTTATCTCTGGCCCTTCGCAAGAACAAGAACCACATCTTCCCGCGACGGCAAGATTAAAGAGGAAATTCTGAAGGCATGGCCCTTCCTGTCCTACGAATCCAATGCAGACAGGATAAGGATCTCGTGTCCCGACCTCTGGCTTCTTGACAGTTTTTCGGCCGTGGAAAGAAACTGGAAGCCGCTGTGGACGATCTTCGATTTTGAGCAATCTTCACACGCGGGCCGAATGGAGATTCTATGGGGACTTTTTTCGTACAGAAACGGATCGGATGGACGGAATGAGTTTTCAATCTCACCATTTTATTCTGTGCACTGGGAAGACACCTCGTCACTCACGGAACATGATTTCCTTGGCGGGCTTTTCTCATTGCGCACGGGTGCTGAAGACGGTTTTCATCTTAAACTTTTCAAGCTCCTTGAATTTTAGGTCATTTTGAGTTAGAATAGAAAGATATCCAGATTGGAAAAAGGATCATCATGATAATACCGTACGAGCAGGACTATTACCCGCCATCTAATAATCCTGTCATATATGTCGGAAGAAGTTTTCTTAAGGTCGTCCGCCATGCAGGGCGTGGTCTTCTTATGGTCTTCGAGGCTTTTTTGTTTCTTCCCCTTATACTGAGGAGCAGAGACGAAGTCGCGCGCCAGATGTTCCTCGCCGGAATAAAAAGTTTCGGGGTAACCACCGTTGTCGCCCTTTTTACAGGTATGATTCTTGCACTTCAGTCGGGCCTTATACTCCGTGACTACGGCCAGGAGATGCGGGTCGGCACCCTTGTTACTGAGGCCATGTGCCGTGAAATGGGGCCCATTATGACGGCGCTTATTCTTTCCGCGAGTGTTGGTTCGGCAATTGCGGCTCAACTTGGGACAATGGCGGTTTCGGAGGAAATTGCCGCGCTCGAGGTAATGTCGATAAATCCGGTGCGTTTTCTTGTGATGCCGCGCCTGGCCGCTATGATGGTAATGTGTCCGGTACTCACGATATATACCGACTTTATTGGGATAGTCGGCGGCGGCGCTGTCGCGTCGAGTCAGCTTAACGTCTCGTGGGGTCTTTACTATGAAAATGTTCTCTTCATGCTGGGCTTGAAAGAGATATGGATTGGGATACTCAAGTCATGGGTATTTGCTATAATAATAGTTGGGATAAGCTGTTATGAGGGCCTCAGCGCCACAAAAGGAGCCATCGGCGTAGGGATTGCGACTCGAAGCTCTGTTGTTATTTCCTTTCTTCTCGTACTTATAAGCGGTTACTTTCTTACAAGGCTTTTTTACTGAAATGATGATTCAATTCAAAGGCGTACATAAATATCTATTCGGGCAGCATATCCTTAAAGGCATCGACCTTGAGATAAAAAGCGGCGAGACATTCGTCATCCTCGGTCCGACGGGGACGGGGAAATCTGTTACGCTCCGGCATATTGTCGGGCTTCACGTGCCGGACTCAGGAGAAGTATTTGTCGACGGAATGGATGTCGGACGTCTCAGGGGGCGCAGGCTTGAAAAACTCCGCTCCCGCTTCGGGGTGCTCTTTCAGTCCGGGGCACTTCTCAACTGGATGAACATAAAGGACAATGTAGCGCTCCCGCTCCGGGAGGCAAAACGCCTCAAAGAAGACTTGGTTGAAGAAAAGGTTGAAAACGTACTTTCTACTCTCGGCTTACGGGAACATTGGTTCAAAATGCCTGGAGAAATTTCCGGAGGCATGAAAAAACGAGCCGGACTCGCGAGAGCCATCGTGACAGATCCCGAACTGATACTTTATGACGAACCAACATCAGGACTTGACCCGATTATGTCAAGAAAAATAGATGAATTGATTGTTTCCCTCAAGAATAGGTTACATATTACCTCTGTTGTGGTTACTCATGACCTGATAAGCGCTTTTAATATAGCCGACAGGATTGCCCTTCTCAACGATGGAAGGGTTGAAGAATGTTGTTCGGTCGAGGAATTTAAAAAGAGTGAAAATAAATATGTGCGCGAGTTTATAGCCGCACAGACTGCCGGGAGTTGAACTGAAAAAATGAAAAGCAATACAAGACAGCTGATGCTGGAATTTTCCATAGGTATTTTCTTCCTCGGGGCAATGGCCATACTCTTCTACTTTACGGCGGTTATAAATGGACGAAGCGTCATCTTCGGCGGAAAAGAATTCACTATGAAGGTAGAATTCCAAGGCGTTGGCGCGCTGAAAGAAAACGACAAGGTTACCGTACTGGGCATGGAAGTAGGTAAGGTTAAATCGCTTATACTTTCGGAGGATTATGAGAAAGTCATCGCAGTTCTGGCCATTGCGAAGGAAATACCCGTCTATGAAGGATACCAGATAACAGTAAGAAGCTCCTCCGTCTTCGGTGGAGAATTCATTCAAATAAATCCCGGGGCAAGGCCTGGAAAGAGGATTGCGCCTGAACTGCTATTGAAAGGCATTCCGCCCGTGGACATTATGAGTGAGGCCGCCTCTCTTATAAGAACGCTCAAGGAAGATGAGGCCATCCTTAGAAAAATGACCGATAACGAGAGCTTTTTCAATGATCTCAAGTCGGCGGCGCGGGAATTCAACGAGGGCGCGGGAAAGATCAATAAGCTTGCAGAAAGCCTTATCAACGGAAAAGGTACGGCTTCAAAATTCATCAACGACAACTATCTATATGACCAAACTCTCTCTCTTTTTTCTTCGATGAAAGAAACTTCCATAAATATGAATGCCCTCGTTACCGAAATAAGAAAGCTAAAGGATGGAAACAATAACTTCTCACGCTTCCTCGCCGACGATTCTGCCTATGAAAAGCTTATCAAGATGCTGGATTCCGTGGCCGATGCCTCGTCTAAAATATCTTCAGGCAACGGTTCACTCGGAAAGATAATGAACGATGACGGCAAACTTTACGGCGAGCTCTACGGCTCCCTAAAAACCGTCAGAGAACTCGCGACACAATTGAATAACAGCAACGGCTCTCTCGGCATGCTCCTTAAAGACCGTGAACTTTATGACGAGGTACTGAGGACCGTCAAACAGATCAGAGCATCCGTGGAAGACTTTAGGAACCAGGCGCCCGCCGCCACCTTCGGAAGCATGGCCCTCGGTGCTTTTTGAGGACAAACACCGTTTACTCGGTGCCGTACAGCTTGAGGACAAAGGTCTTCTGGAAATGATACGGGGACAGGATAATCTGGTGCCTGAAAAAGACGCTGAACTATTCTTGCATTCTGTCCGGCGCCGGCGGCAAGGGCATACACACTGAAAGCCCGGGGTGTCGCCGCCATTCGCCGGAAACGGGCGGTTGCTCCGCTTTCAGTTCCGCAATCGCACCCTGACAAATATCCACGGATGACGCTTCAGAATATTGTGTTCGCGTCCACGCTTGAGTATGACTTCCGGTATTGTTTCCATCAGAGTGAAAGCACTTCTTTTTCCTTCAATACCCTGACGCCTTTTTCATAAAGCTTGTCGACTACATTCTCGACATTTTCAAAGCGCATAATAAGAATCGCGTTGTCGTGCGATTTTTCTACAAATGCGTACATGTATTCGATATTGAAACCACCGCTCTCAATGGTCTTCATGACAGAGGCAAGCCCGCCCGGAACATCGGGGATTTCTACCGCCGCGACGGACGTTATCCCCACGGAAAATCCCCTTTCCTTGAGCCTTGCCAGTGCGGCATCCGGCTTGTCAACGATAAGACGCATTATTCCGAAGTCGGAAGTATCCGCCAGCGAAAGAGCCCGTATGTTTATATTATTGTCTCCGAGTATCGACGCTATGTCACAGACCCTGCCCGTTTTATTTTCCAGAAATATTGAAAGCTGTTTTATTATCATCGCGGAAATCCTCCCCTTTTTATCTCAAGTTTCTCTTGTCAATTATTCGCTTAGCCTTGCCTTCACTTCTCGATATGGACTTGGGTTCGACAAGTTTGACTTTGGCATGTATCCCGAGATTGGAGTGAAGCTCTTTTTCCATATTGCGTTCGAGCGATTCAAGCCTCCTTATTTCATCGGAGAAAATAGCCTCGTTCATTTCAACCTGGACTTCGAGTGTATCCAGATGGCCTTTCCTCTCGACAATCAGCTGATAATGCGGCTCAACACCTTCGATACGGAAAAGTACCTGCTCTATCTGTGACGGGAAGATATTTACGCCCCTTATTATGAGCATATCGTCAGTTCTTCCGAGCAGACGGTGCATTTTTCTCAGGGTGCGTCCGCATGGACATTTTTCATTGATAAAATATGTAATGTCCCTCGTGCGATAACGGAGTATAGGCGTCCCCGTTTTTGTAAGCGTAGTTATGACAAGCTCGCCTTTTTCGCCTTCTTTAACGGGTTCGCCGGTTTCCTGACTTATTATCTCAGGGTAGAAATGATCTTCAAAGATATGGAGTCCGTTATGGAATTCGCACTCGGCGGCCACGCCTGGCCCGATAATTTCCGTAAGCCCATATATATCAAAGGCTTTAAGATGAAGTTTCGATTCTATTTCTTCTCTCATGCTCTCGCTCCACGGCTCCGCACCGAAAAATCCCGCCCTGAGCTTGAGTTTCGAAAAATCTACGCCTTCTTCCTTTCCGAATTCTGCAAGATAAAGACTGTAGGACGGAGTACATGTTATCACGGTCGAACCGAAGTCGAGCATAACATCAATCTGCCGCTTCGTGTTGCCGCCGGAAATTGGCAATACCGTCGCACCGATTTTCCCCGCTCCATAATGAACCCCGAACCCGCCCGTAAAAAGCCCGTAGCCGAAGGCGTTCTGAACGATATCGTCGGATGTGGTGCCACCCATGGAAAGTGTGCGGGCCATGACTTCGCCCCATATATCAATATCATTTTTTGTGTACGCATCGACTACCGATTTGCCGGTAGTGCCGGACGACATATGCACTTCCACGATCTCGCGTTTTTCCACCGAAAGCAATCCATACGGATAAACCTCGCGCATCTCGTCTTTTGTCGTAAACGGAAGAAGACTTATATCGTCAATGCTGCTCACGTCAGAAGGGCTGATGCCTTTCTCCTCCATTTTCCTCCGGTAAAATGGGACCTTCCCGTAAAGAGTGTTGACCAGTTTTACAAGATTTTCTCCCTGGCGGCACCTAAGCTCACCCTGGGACATGGTTTCCATTTCTTTGTTCCAGATCATTTCAACATTACTCCAAAGGATATTTTTTCCCTGTTTCAAATGCTCTCAGGTTAAGCTTTTCCGTACCTTTAGGAACAGAAGATTCTATGGCGCGCTTCCACGCTGAGGCAGATATTTCAAGATAGTTCGAAACTATTCCAAGAAGGGCGACATTCATGATCTTTGGGTTTTCCAATGACTTTCTGAAACTCGCCGCGTCAATAATAGATAGTTTCTTAAAGGACTTCTTCAGCGCCTTGCCGATACCTTCAGGATAAGTCTCCAATCCCAGTGGAAGTATCTGGTCGTTCATACATATGACCTGAGTATCCGGCGAGGCAAAGGAAGTCCACCTTAAAGTTTCCATTTCCTCAAGCGAAAGAAGTATGTCTGCCTCACCATCAGGAATTACGGGTGAAAAAACTTTCCCCCCATACCTTATGTGGCTAAATACGGAACCGCCGCGCTGGCTCATCCCGTGTATTTCGCTTTTCTTGACATCGAATCCCTCGTTAAGCGCCGCGCGGGAAAGGATATCGCTGGAAAGAGTCAATTACCTCCGGCTTCAGCCGGAGGTGATTGACTGATCTTCATCAAGTCCGCATCCTTCGAAAGCCTTTCCATGCGGTCCTCGACGAATTTATGACGCGCCCGAGCGTTGGCTGGAACCATCACATATTTTCTCAGATTGCGAACGAAACCATCGACCGGCAGCTCCTTGCGCTTACCCTTTTCGAGAAGCGACATCGAATGAGCTATTCTTGTAGTCGTCCTGATAAAAACAGGCGTATCATATTTTTCGCTCATCTCAAAAGCAATCTTCGTAAATTCTTTAGCTTCGGCGGAATCAGCCGGTTCAAGCATGGGAATTTTCGCCGCTCTCGCATAATGACGGTTATCCTGCTCATTCTGGGAAGAATGCATCTCGGGATTGTCGGCAGTGATAATCACGAGCCCTCCCTTGATTCCCGTATACGCCACGGTGAAAAGAGGGTCGGCCGCGACATTGACTCCGACATGCTTCATCGTAACAAGCGTCCTCGCTCCCGCGAGCGCGGCGCCAATCCCGACTTCCAGCGCTACCTTCTCATTTACAGACCATTCGCTGTTGACGCCTTTGGTACCTGCAGAGGTTCTCCAGAATCTCCGTAGAAGGCGTTCCTGGATAACCGACGGCAACCTTCACCCCTGCCTCGAAAGCGCCGAGCGCTATCGCCTCATTGCCCGACATTATGGATTTTGTCATTACGAACTAAGCCTTTCGTTGCAATATGCCTCTCACAATTCTCTTCCCGCGGCAGCGGCGAAGAGTCTCAACTTTTTCATCAGTTCTGAAAATTCTTCCGCGTTCAGCGACTGCTGACCATCCGAAAGA
This sequence comes from Lentisphaerae bacterium GWF2_45_14, assembly GCA_001804785.1. Lineage (GTDB taxonomy): Bacteria > Verrucomicrobiota > Lentisphaeria > Victivallales > GWF2-45-14 > GWF2-45-14. The sequence continues at coordinate 68,124 of MHBG01000048.1, read as the reverse complement.
GCGGCTTCTGGATGTACATGAACTTCCACTATCACTCCGTCGGCTCCGCAAGCTATCGCGGCCGCAGACATCGGAGCGACATAGTCCCTTACGCCCGTGCCGTGCGACGGGTCGACAATTACCGGAAGATGGCTTTTTTTCTTCAGGTGCGGGACGGCCGCAAGATCGAGCGTATTCCTTGTCGCCGTCTCGAAAGTCCTTATTCCGCGCTCACAGAAAATGACATTCGGATTTCCTTCTGCTACAATATACTCAGCCGCAAGCAGAAGATCTTCGAGTGTTGCCGCCATCCCCCTCTTGAGCACAACCGGCTTACGCGCTTGGCCAAGCTCCTTGAGAAGCCTGAAGTTCTGCATGTTCCGCGCGCCTACCTGGAAGGCGTCAGCATAATTGGAAACAGTTTCAACATCAGCGACTTCAACCACTTCGGTTATAGTAGGAAGCCCCGTCTCCCGAGAAACATCCTTAAGTATCTTTAGTCCCTCGAGACCTAACCCTTGAAAGGCGTAAGGACTTGTCCTCGGCTTAAACGCCCCTCCCCTGAGTACTTCCGCTCCGGCAGACTTGACGATATTAGCCGTGGCAAGCATCTGATCGAAAGATTCAATAGCGCAAGGCCCGGCCATCACGACAATCTTTTTGCCGCCAATCTTTGCCTTGCCTATTTTTACAACGGTGTTCCCTGAATGTACCTCACGACTGACAAGTTTATACGGTGAAAGCACCTGCGTAATCTTCTCTACGCATGGATAATTCTCGAAATGACACTTTCCCAGCTTGCGCTCATCGCCGATAGCTCCGATCACGGTACGCTCCGTACCGGGCATGTACAAGGGTTTCAACCCCTCGGACTTTATCTTCTTGAGTATGGTATCGGCATCTTCCTTTAGCGCGCCGGGCTTGAGTATTATAATCACTTTGCCACCTTTCTCAAAATGCAAGGATAATTCCGCGCGGCATTTTTTTTCATTTTTGGTCTATCGTTTTAGGCCTGCCCTCAGAATCAAGAGCCACGAGGGTACAGTCCGTTGAAAAAACATCGATCCCGTCAACCACCGCCTTTATATCGAAAGAAAAACTGCTGTTTCCGACTTTTCCATTCCCGCAATAGAATTCGACAATATCGCCGACTTTTACGGGTTTTCTGAAAAGGACTTCTCCGAAACGCAATGTAACCATATGCTTTTCGCCGGTCTTTTTCATGGCATATATACCAGCAGCCTCGTCAACCCACGCCAGCATCACGCCGCCGAAGAGGTTTCCATAGGTTCCGATGTCTTTGGTCTTGCAGATATTTGAAGTAACTTTTTCCATAACTCCACCGGGGTTTATTGAATCTACAATCTAACATAGACTCATGCATTCGGCAAGCTATGGAAAAAGTTTTAAAAGGCTATTCAGCGACAACGGGGGAATTAATAACATCCAGCTCTTTTTTATAGGAAGAAAAGATTTTACCGCTTTTCTTCTCTTTCAAATCAGCCTGAAGTGTATAATATCCAGGAGTTTTAAGGGCCGAAACATCCATCACCGCGCGCAGGCTTCTTGCCACTCCCGAGGATACGTTGCAGATGCTTTTTCCCTTGGAATCAAGGAGATTTATATCAAGCAAGTATTCCTTTGCCTTTTCCCTATCGACTCCCATTAAAGAACACGGCAGGGCAAGAGTCTTGGCCGGAAGAAGGACAGCGGACGGCGCGTCAATCGAAAATATTGTCGGATTCTTTAATTTTATCAAAGAAATACCATCAACATAGAATCGGATGTTTGTCCCGTCCGCATATTTGCCTTCGGATATCCCGAATTGGATGGCGCTTACGTGCTTCCAGCCGTCCAGATCTTCCTTTGAACTTATCTGCTCATTTATCGGAAGGAGTATATGTGTCCATTCGCGCTGTTCCACCTGCGAGATAATATCCTTTCCGAAAAAATTACGTCTGACTGAAGATGTTATTGAAATATAAAACGGTGAAAAATCGTCAGCGACCTCGTCTCTTTCGGAATCCACCAGTACCCACATCGATATATAGTTATACTCTGTCAGGTCAAGACCTTTTCCGGGAAAAGAGATGAGAAAGCGTGGCCAGCCTATAGGGTACTTGCCGTTTTCGCCGCCGCCGTCTTTCTTGTGATCTACTGTCACGTCAAAGAGCAATGACTTGTTGCCGGAATGCTTGAACTTCTCAGTTACGGAAAGGGCGCCTTCAGTACCAGAATTATTCCACGAGGTAAAGTCTTCATCTCCAAGGTCTTTTATGATGGTATTGCCTTTACGGGCCTGCTCTTCCAGAAAGTCCCCGGAAGCAGCGGCGCCTTTGCCTGTATCGACTATTACAGAGGGCGCGGGAGATTTATTAGATGCTGGATATTTGAGGAGATTTTCCGTCATTTCCGCCATCTGCCATCTGTATATATTGAATTCCTCGGGGTTCCATACATTATTTCCCAGATATTTAGGCTGAACGTTTATAGCGTCCCATATTTTCTGAAGAAGCGCCCTGCCCTCTTTTACGAGCTTGAGACAGGCGGCGTCCTTCGAATTTTCCCGCTGTACAATCGCGGTCTGAAGCGTATAGAGGTATCTCAGATCGTCATAGCCCTCGCGGAAACATTCCCAGTACGGTGTCGGGACGATATTACCATCCTCATCCGCGAAATTCCCTCCGGAAGAAGCGACACGCAGATAGTCCTGGACATAACTTCTCCATATCCATGGAATCAGCAGAGTATAGCCGGAGCGCCAGAGGCCGAATCCGTAAGTCATACGGCCCCCGCGACACATGACGTCAGGAATCTTTATCTCATAGCTGTTGTGATTCGGATAACACCAGTAACCGTGTGTTTTATCAAAAGCTGCCTTTTCATAAGGAATTGAAAAAGGCTGACTGCACCAGAAATCGACATTCGCCGCATAATCACCTGCATCTGGAGATATGGGGTCTTTCGTAGCATAGGTTCTGACCCCGGCATCCTTAAATGCCTTATATACTTTTTCCCCGAATTCCTTCGAGTTTGCATCGACTTCATCGAGCGGCACATAGATGAATTCAGGCCAGCCTTTTTCCTTCCTTACCTTTTCGAAATTCTTAACGGCCTCCGTAAGCTTGACATAGAAATCCGCTGGCGGCATTTCATCAATTTTATGGTGGGGACCCATTGTCTTTTTCGTTTGTGCATAGTAAAATCCGCCAATACCCGGAGCCGGCACAGGGCCTTTCATTCCCGCATCCATTATCTGTTTAATCATGAAGTCGCCGTTATCCACGAAAAAGGAATTGGTCTTTCCGTCATAGGACAGATAGATGGTGGGAAAGGTATCGAATCCATACTCGACCATGGCCTTGTAATCGTTCCGGGCCGCATTTTCCTGCCATTTCAAAGGCTTCTTTTTATAAGCCCTGAAAACATCATAATTGTAGGCGGTATAGTGCTTATCCGGGTCTTTCAGAAGCTTGAAGGAGAGCACTCTAAAACTCACGGGGACCGAAAGAGCCTTTTCTGATCCCTTGTATGAAATGTTTACCGTGCCGCTGTAAAGGCCGGGAGCCGCGCTTTCAGGCACTTTTATCTTCAGCCAGTAGCGCTGACACTCTTTCGCCTGAGCATTGTTAAGCGTCACTTTCTCAAGAAGTTCCGGCATACGGCGATAAACACCGTTAGTCGTATAATGAGGATAATTGATGTTCCTGTAAACAACGAGCCTCGTATCAATATTTTCGGGCGCGATTACATTTTTCCCGGAGCTTAAAGCAGACGCTTCGACCCTTATGTCCTGGAGCTCTTTAAGAGGATAAAGCGTAAACGTCACGGGCTCGAACTCACCCGGAGTCCCGAATGCTGAAAGCGAGGAAATCCGTTCATCCGGAAGCGGAATCGACTGGGGATAAACCGTCTCGGTAACTGGTCGGCTGAAGATGATAAAGCCAAGCTCATTTTCCTGTGCGGTCGGAACAATTTCAGGGTTTGTCTCGACAAAGGGATTCTCCTTAAATCCCTCAGGAACAGGAGCATCCTTTGACGGGTATTTTACAAGCTTAAGTGCCTCCCGCGGCGCTGTAGTTATCTTCATTTCGGGTATACTCTGACTGCACGACACCATTCCGAACGCGGCCGCCATTATCAGGAGGCCAGTGGATCCGCTCATCGTTAACCGCATATTATTTCCTTTCTCTGGTTTTTTATTTTTAAATTCAACGTCCGCCGACTCCGTCAAGATACCATATTCTCAAACCGCCTTCTATTGACCCGGGAATCGAGTACCATTTGGCTTTAGCTATATGACCGTCAAAATAGAGCTGGTTAGGATAACCGTTGTGCCAGGCTTTTTCAATGTAATAGCCATCGTCATTCATTTTCCAGGTCGTAGCGGTATCCCCATAGATTTTGTACTGATGGGAATTTAATACCGAAGGATTGTCTGATTCGAGGAAATAAATCAGCTCAGACGGATATTTAACCATTGATGTTTTTGGAAGCATCCCCCCGTCCAAAAAGTAATCGGTTATACACGTAGAAGCAAAGTGATAGTTGATTCCATATCCGCGTCCATAGTATCCCCGTACGTTAGGATAAGATCCTTCACGCCAGCGATGGCTGGGACATACATAAAGAGTGTTGTGCGTGGTAAATTTTTTATTGACTTCGGCAAAGTTATTTCCAAGTCCCAGGTAAAGGCCGATTGAATGATACCACGAATAATTATCAGAAGAAGACGTGCTTGTGGAATTTGTATAAGTCAAAGTATAATCGTTGTAGTCGCCTGAATATTGGATTGCGCCGTATGCAAATTGCCTCAAACTTCCCTGGCAGGCAGTCGCTCTGGATGCTTCCTTGGCTCTTGAGAGCGCGGGCAGAAGCATTGCCGCAAGCATCGCTATTATGGCTATAACTATCAAGAGTTCCAAAAGTGTAAAATCGGCCTTTTCCCTCATTTCGTGGCTCCTTTTCCGCATCCGCATGATTCGCCTATTTTAAGAACTGGTTTTATACAGGACATTTTTTCCGGGACTTTCTCTCCCTTTATCTGGGCCAACAATAGTTCGACAGCCTTTTCAGCCACCTGCTCCATCGGCTGCCTCACCGAGGTAAGAGAAGGTTCAGTCATTTCGCAAAGATAATCAATACCGTCAAAGCCGATTACCGCCACGTCCTCAGGAATACGCTTGCCCATACGCCGGAGATTTTTGATTAGAAGCCCCGCAACTACATCATTTGAGGCAGAAACAGCATCAAGTCCAAGTTCCGCCACTCTTTCAGCCATCCCGCGGGCATTTTCAATATAGTCAGGAATCTCTATGATATAATCGCCGCCATATTGCATGCCAATTTTTTTGACGGCGGACCTGTAGCCCTCGGTTTTCCGCTGATTTGTCAGTGAACCGTCGGACACAAAACCAATCTTCCGGCGCTTATGGACGGTCGCAAGATGTTCAACAGCCATAAAAACCCCTTGCGCTCTGTCGACGGTAACCGAAGTACCATCGAATTCCCTGTTTATTACCACATATGGAATATGGTCGTGAAAAAGAGCTTCGAGTTCAGTCCTGGAATAAGTCGTCTGGATTAAAATCCCGTCAATACCCCTGGAAAGAAACTCGCCGATTATAGCCTTCTCATCTTTCATTTGCGATTTTGAGTCACCGAGCAATGCCGAATAACCCGCCTTGGCAAGCTCCATATTAAGGGAATAGATTAGGCGGCCTTGAATTGGAACAGTAAAAAGTGAAGCTATTATTCCGATGGTCTGCGTAGGAAGCCCCTTCATCCCTCTGGACATGCGGTTGGGAATATAGCCCATTTCCTCGGCGGTATCCCTTATAAGCTTCTTTTTCAACGCGGAAACATAGCAGTAGTCCTTGCCGTTCAGTACAGCCGAAACGGTCGAAACACCCAATTCCAGCCTTTCCGCTATTTCCTTAAGCTTTACCATAAATGAATCCTCAAAAAATACATATGCAACATTACATATAACATAATATAGATTCCACCTTTTGTCAATGGGCGGTTAAAAAAAACTCAGGCTGGAAGGATGATTCGAAGGACCGTTCCGTCCTTTTCGGTACTTTCCATTGAAATGGAACCACCATGCGCCTCGGCGATAAGCTTAGCACTGTAAGTACCTATTCCCGAGCCTTTTTTCCCTCTGGAAGAGACGAATTTCTCAAAAAAACGGTCCTTAATCTTTTCAGAAACAAGGCCTCTGTTAATGACCTCCATAACAATGCCCCTGTCTGTACGTGAAAAGGCTATCACAACATCACAACCCTGCGTGGAATTCTCAACAGCATTTTTAATAAGATTTGAAGCAAGCGAGTAGAAAAGCAATTCCTCAGTCCGAACAATAAATGATGAACTGAATGGAACAATCTCGCCGTCAATGGCAAGGACTATGCCCGTCTTATGTATTTTAAGGAGTAAAGAGAGGTGCTCATTGATGCGCTTTATGACAGGAATCACATTTATATTCTCTGGAACTAACTCGAAAACACCTTGTTCCATACGGAATATATTAATGGCATTATTCACCGTGTCCGCCATATGGCTGCCTGCCTCCCGGATACTGTGAAGAAGCCCCAAATGGCGTGAGTCCATCAGATGCGAAAGCTCCTGTTCAAGAATGCCGGGAATCCCGACAATCGAGCAAAGGGGAGCCTTAAGGTCATGATGCATTATCATATTAAGGTCATTTTTGATGTCTTCTATATTTTTTTTCTCGGTAATGTCCCGTGCCACGGTGAGGACTTTGCCATGACCGTACTTGACCATTCTGGCCTCGAAGCAATATTTGGAGCCACCCAGGGAAAGAGAATATTCACGGACCTCCATCTCGCCGCTTGAGAGTATTCTGCGGAAAGCGGAAAGAAGCTCCTCGAAGATCTGAGGCGGCAGGTAGGCCTTCATGCTTCTGCCTATGTAGTATGAAGGGTCTATAGGAAAAGCATTCGGACTGTTCATCACAAAATCAAGGAATATTCCATCCGCTGTATGGATAAAAAGAAGGTCGGGAAGCGCGGAAATAAGGGCTTTATTCCTCTCCTCGCAATCCGCTATTCTGTCATCACTTGGGCGTTCTCGATGACTTTCGATGGATTTCCCGGCCGAATCCTTTATAATCTCAAGGAGTTTTCTTCTCGCATAAATACCGGGTACGCGTCTGCCATTTTTCCAGCTGGAAACGGCCTGTTGAGAAACACGGCAGAGTTCAGCAAGTTCGCTCTGCGACAGAAGAAAATCTTCAAGAATTTTGCCGACAAGATTCTGCCAGTCAAATCCTTTCATTAGAACTCCCCCGAATAAAATTCATCCCCTATTATATATGCGGATATTCTAGTGTACCTTGCCGAACATGTAAAGAAGTGTAGTAAAATGTCGTAAAATTATAGACGAAGCTTTGTTATTCATCCTGATAACTTTACGCTGTTGCCTTGTCCTCAATTCCAAAGTAGATTTGGATTCGCTTAAGAAAATGGACATTGCTCTATTGATTTTTTGAATCATTCTTAAAGCAAGAAAAGCATACCCAGAGCCGAGTGTTATTTAAAATAAAAAGCAAATACCATAAAAAAATTAAAACCTTATGAGAATAAATATTTTAAAAGCCATCAATGAATCATTTTTTAAAGAGAGACTTGAACGAAGTTAAACCCTGACTATTTTCATAGCTTACACAAATTCAAAGAATATAAGGTCTTTATGATTACAATTAGTATACCATGCAACCTGAGCGTACTTGAGATATTGCTGCCATTCGTAAAAAATACGATGCAATACTACGGAGCCAATGAGAAAGAATCCCAGGAAATGATGCTGGCCGTAGAAGAAGCGGCGGCAGGCACCATAGAAAGATTTTCCGGCTTCGATGCCGGAGGGTTCATTGAAATAAGCTGCGCGTTCAGTGACAATGGCATCGAAATAACCCTGCAGGACAAAGGAATGCCAATTGATCTCAAAAAGCTCCCCGATTATGACACGGAACATCCGGAGGAGTCCATATTCGGCCTCAGACTCTACCTTATGAGGAAACTCTCCGACCGTTTTGAATTCAAAAATAAAGGTTCCGGCGGATGGGAAACAATCCTCTTCAAAAAGCTTTCAAGTCCTGTTAACCCTAATGACTTCAGCCTGCAAAATGAAGAAAAGCATGACGATACGTCAAAGAGCCATCCTTCTTTCACTGTACGACAACTGGAGCCGGAGGAGGCCTACCAGATAGTCCAACTGTCGTACAGAACTTACAGGTACACCTATTCCAAAGACGATTTTTATTATCCCGATGCCGTGGAAAACTACATCCAGTCAGGGAAAATGACCTCCATCGGTGCATTCAATCATAACGAAGAACTCGTAGGGCACGTTGGTGCGCTGACGGAAAAAGACGATCCGGGCGTAATAGAGTTCGGGGTCGTAATGATAGACCCGCGCTACAGACAGAGTCTCTGCCTGCTGAAGCTGTTAAGAGCGGCACGCAAATATGCCGATAAAAACAAAGAGAATCTTTACATATTCAAGTTTGTGACGGCGCATACGCAGTCACAGAAAATCGGAGAACTGTTTAAAGTAACCCCCACAGCTCTTCAACTCGCCTACCATGACCAAGCCGCATTCAGTTCAATGAACGTCGCGGCACGTGAACGCGAAAGCCTTCTGATCTCCTGCGTAAGTTTCAAAGAAAAAATCCAGACCGAAATATTCCCCCCGCCCGAACACAGCGAAATCATATTAAAAATCCTGTCGGCAGCCGGATACGACATCGAAGAGAAACAGCCATCCTCTATCCCGCAATTGATACAGGAAACAGAAATGACATCCTCGTGCAATGACCTCTACAAGGTTGTTTTTATCAGAGTCCAACGTAAGGGCAGAAACTTTTATGCCAACATAAAAAAAGAACGCTTCGATCTTGCCGCCCGCGGAATACAGTCGTTCTATCTCTATTTACCTTTGTGGGATGCGGCATTCGCAGATACCGCGGAGGGACTCGCAGACCAAGGCTTCTTCTTTTCAGGGATTTACCCACACAGCCAGAGCCGCTGGTATGCCGCCTACACCTACGTAACTCCGAAAATAATAGAATATGATAAAATTATGCTCGACAGCACCTCGGCCATAGAGCTTAGAGATTATGTAAAAAAATGCAATGACATGGTAATCCCATATTAAAGACAAGGACGGGTAGAAAATGTTGACCGGGTGGGTTATTTACAGCGGAAAAGTACCATTGGAATGGGAACGAGGACAGCAAAATGCCGCCGCTGCCGGAATAGAACTTAAGATGATTGACCCGGCACTGACGGAAATATGCGTGGATGACAGTAGAACAAGCTCAATATATTACGATGGCTCAAAAGCAGCCTTTCCGGATTTCCTCTACCTTAGCATAATGAAGGATCATCACTACAATGCCCTGGCCCTCATGTTGGAAATGGAAAAGCTCAATATCCCATGCGTAAATCCGCAAAACGCAGTTCTTGCCGCAAATGATAAATTTCTCTCCTGTCAGATACTGTCACGGGCCAAACTGCCCTTTCCCAAGACAATCCTTGTCAACGGCGAAGAATCCATCCCCGCAATAAAAGATACCATCGGCTTCCCGGCCGTACTTAAAATCCTGACAGGGGCCAAAGGCTCCGGCGTTATAATGGTAAAAACGGAAGAGGAATGCCGCAGCATTCTTCAGCTCCTGCATGCAACGGCTCCGGGAACTAACATGATAGCACAGGAATTCATAAAGGAAAGCAGTGGGAAAGACCTGCGCGTGATTGTCGTTGACGGCAAGGCTATCGCGTGTATGTGCAGAAAGGCCCACAGCAGCGATTTCAGAGCAAACTTTTCGCTGGGAGGCTCGGTAGAGGACTATCCCATGACGGAAGAGATAAAAACGCTCGGGATAAAAGCCGCCGAGGCGCTCGGTCTCAGGGTTGCCGGGGTCGATCTCCTTTTCACTGCAAAGGGTTTTACCATCTGCGAAATAAACGCCTCCCCAGGCTTTGCAGGAATTGAAAGCTGCTGTCCTGTAAATGTCTCCGCCGAAATATTCAAGCTGGCGGTAATACTCGTAAGAGAAAAGAAAGCCCGATAATTTTGGAACTCAGATATCTCACAATAGCACTAATCCTTGCAACATCGGCTGTAAGACTGGCGGGTAGTCTATATCAGCCCGCAATGCCCGCAATCGCTGCGGACTTCGGAGCGTCGGAGGCCGCTATAAGCGCAACAATGACCGTATACTTCCTGGGCCTCGCCATCTCCAATATTTTCATGGGGCCTCTTTCTGACAGTTTCGGGAGGCGCCCGCTGATACTCGCCGGACTGATAACAGTGGCCGCAGGTTCGACAATATGCATGTTTGCGAACGGGATTTCCATACTCATCGCAGGCAGAATTGTCCAGGCAATAGGCACAAGCACCATCCCCGTTACGAGCCGCGCAGTGATAAGAGATGCCTACCCTGAAGACAAAATTGTGTCAATCCTCGGAATCACGGGAATAATCTCCGCACTTGTCCCGATTGCCGCACCTTTTGCAGGCGGACTAATAACCCAGTATTTTAACTGGAAAATTACATTCATAATATCGTCCGCCTGCTGTATCGTCTCCTTCTTTTACGCGTATTTAAGGCTCAAAGAAACAAATCCCCCCGAAAAAAGATACTCACTGGAAATAGCGCAGACCATCAAAAATTATTTTAAGATGCTCCTTGACAGGACCTTTATGTCGGCAGCCATCCCTAATATGATATTTTTTGGAATACAGGGCATTTATCTCACACTAGGTCCCTTTATATTTATGGGGGAGTTCAATTACAGCCCTGTTGAGTTCGGACTGACGTATATACCGCTAGTATCCACACTTATAGCCGGACGGGCAGTATCAAGCCCTATTTATAGGATAAGCAGCAGAAAAAACACGGTGCTGATCATAACACTGATATCAGCCACGGCAGGCACTCTGCTGATAGGAACCCGAATCATCTGTGGAACGAACAATGCCGCAACCATACTTGCAGCCGCGGCAATCTTCAGCTTTGCGTTCGGACTGTCAATCCCAATCTCAACCAAAATAGGGCTCGACCAGTTCAGACACATATCAGGGGCCGCCTCCTCAATGCTTGGCACCATGCAGATGGGAGGCGCCGCCGCCACTGCGGCAATAGGCGGACTGCTGCTCAAATACGTCAGGGCGTCCGACGCATTTACCATCCTGGTCACGGCTCTCGCCGTAACACTTGTACTGACGGGACTTTCGATATATATCAAACCGCCAAAGCTCAGAAAATACGATTGATTTATCGCTGAAAGAGTTTACTTTAAAAAGGTATTTTTATTCAGAACAAAGGAATTCTTCATGTCAGAAAAATTTTACGTAACCACTCCGATATACTATGTCAACGATAAACCACACATAGGCCACGCCTATACAACAATACTCGCCGACGTTCTCTCCAGATACCACAGGATGAACGGCGACGCAACATTCTTCCTCACCGGAACAGACGAGCATGGACAGAAAGTACAGAAGGCCGCGGTCGAACACGGAATGACCGAGCAGGAACAGTGCGATACAACCGTCGTCCGCTTTCAGGAACTCTGGGAAAAACTCGGCATAAGCAACGACGACTTCATCAGAACGACCGAAGCTCGCCACAAAAACGTTGTCCGCAAAATCCTTCAGGATCTCTATGACAGAGACCTCATATACAAGGCCGAATATAAAGGCTGCTATTGCGTGCCATGCGAAAGGTTCTTTACAGATAAAGACCTCAATGAAGAAAAAACATGCCCTGAATGCGGACGACCAACAAACGAAATAGTGGAGTCCAACTACTTCTTCAAAATGGGACAGTACCAGCAATGGCTCATCGACTACATCAAGGAACACCCGAAATTCATACTGCCCGACTATAGAGCCAATGAAACCCTGGGCTTCCTAAAAAAACCTCTCGCCGACCTCTGCATATCAAGACCTAAATCACGCCTCGCCTGGGGCATTGAACTGCCATTCGATAAAGATTACGTGTGCTACGTCTGGTTCGACGCGCTCGTAAACTACATATCCGGGGCAGGCTACGGCAGCAACGACGCAGAATTCAAAAAGTGGTGGCCCGCCTCATTTCATCTCATAGGCAAAGACATACTTACCACACACACCGTTTACTGGCCCACAATGCTCAAGGCTATCGGAGTCGAAATGCCGGAGTCTATTTTTGCCCACGGCTGGTGGCTGACCGGACAGAATAAGATGAGCAAGTCCCTCGGCAATGTCGTCAATCCGATGGAAATGGCTGAAAGATACGGTGTAGATGCGTTCAGATTCTTCCTGCTCGCCGAAATGTCACTCGGACAGGACGCTTCGTTTTCCGAAGACGCATTCATCGAAAAATACAACAGCAATCTTGCCAACGACCTCGGCAACCTCCTCAGTCGCATAGTCAAAATGACCGTCAAACAGTTCGGCGGAATAATCCCCTCCCCCACAGAAGAGAATGATGACGATAAAGAATTGAAAAGTGCCGCAATCAAGGCCGTAGAAGTAATGAAGTCGGCCGTTCCGGGAATGAAACTCAACAGCGGAATAGAAGAAGTCATGAACGCGGTAAGAGCAGGAAACCGCTACATCGAAAAAACCGCACCCTGGACCCTCGCTAAATCAGGCGATACCGAACGACTCGGAACAGTGATGTACACCGCCGCAGAAGCACTCAGATTTGTTTCCGTACTCCTGTACCCGATTATGCCGTCAAAAATGACGGAACTTAGGAAAGCACTCGGGATAAACACTCCGGAGGTAAATATGAAAGAACTTGAAAAATGGGGCGGACTCGTCCCTGGCTCCAAGATGAATGACTCCGGCTCCCTCTTCCAAAGGATATGCATAACAGAAAAAGCGCCGGAGACCGCTCCGCAGAGTCAAGCGCAGACACCTGATTCCGATGCCGGGCTTGTAAGCATCGACGACTTCTTCAAAACGCAGCTTAAAACGGCAAAAGTCGTCCATGCTGAAAAAATAGATGGCGCCGACAAACTGCTAAAACTCCAGATAGACATCGGCGGCGAAAAACGCCAGATAGTCGCAGGCGTGGCACAGTATTACACTCCGGAAGAGATAATAGGCAAGACCATAGTCGTCGTGGCAAATCTGAAATCCGCAAAAATACGCGGCATTGACTCGCAGGGAATGCTTCTTGCCGCAAAAAAGGGCAAGGGACTCAAACTCATCACCGTAGACGGCGAAATCGACAGCGGCTCTTCCGTAGGATAATCACAACAAGGCTGAAAACTTTTTTAAGAAGCTTTTCGATTTGCTGATTGAAATATTCCGAATCAAGGCTAGTTTATTGGCTCCTTTTTATGGTGGTTGTAGCTCAGTTGGTTAGAGCGTCTGGTTGTGGCCCAGAAGGCCGGGGGTTCGAGTCCCCTCATCCACCCCAGCTTGATGATTAACGACTTACGCATAACTCAAGATACCCTAAAAATATAGCATTGGGTAACTTTTGAGTAACTTTATCCAGAAAAAACTTAAAAATAATGCCGAGGGTAAGAGTTTAAAGACTGCCGGGATCGTTTTCGGGATTTGATTTTCAAAAAACATCGACAAGGTTCGTTGTCTTGCATGAATCGCAAAAAGTGAAAGACAAGCTTTGAAAACAGGTCGGGTTTTACGTCTCAAAAAAGAAGAGCAAATTTTATCGTTTTTCATGGTTCAGGAATGATATGAAAAACAGGGTCTCAAAAAGAGTCATTTTACTATCCGGCACTACTTGTTAAATATTTAACGACTTTGAGCTTGTAGACGCCGTAGACGTCTGCTCTCTATATAATATATATAAATATATAAAATATAAAATAAAATAAATTTATAGTAATTACATGTTAACATGTCAACAAGGTTGATAATTAAGGAGTTATGATTTTAAGAAGACGTTAACAGGGCGTATATGTTGACACCTGCCGGAAAAAGCGTTGACACCGTTGACATGTAATCCGGGAACATTTTTTAAACAGTGTCGAAAAATGGAGAAAAGAGGAAAATGCGTTGACGGGTGGGTTGACGGGTCAATTTAGAGTGTTTTTTAGAGAGGTTTTTGATGGTCTTTTTTAGATGATTTTTAAAGGGGTAAAAACAATGTGATTCATCTAAATAAATACTGCACCAAAACAATGCCGGCAAATGTTGCTATAATAACCCACGCCCCCATAAATAAATCATTGTGTGAAGAATTTTTGAGACAGTTATAAATAATTGAAAATACGAAAAGGATAGCGAATGCTCCTATAATTTTCTCACGGCATCCTCTGTTATTTTCCAAAGCTACTGTTTTATTCTCATCATCTTCTTTGCTCATTCCTTTTTCCTGTGTGCCTTTTTTACATCTTAATCTTTAATATTTCTTATGCTCAAACGAGCCTAAAAAAATCCTTATCGTATTCGAATTCAAAGAGTTCCAATTGTTCGGATTGCTCGGATTCCTGCTGATTTTCAAACACAATTATCCTGCAACCGCCCCGGACGTGGGGTTATTTTCGTTCGAATCGCCGTCTATTCCGAATTGACGGTCAAGCTCAAGTTCTCTCAATCTCAAAAGCATTGCTTTCTTTTCTCTGGGAGTGAGGGATGGATCGTTCTCTATCCCCTCTGCCGCCGTCCTCGGCTCTTTCCCCGTACCCTCCGCCCCCACAAAAGATGATGGTTGGCCTGTTTCTAGTTCGGCAAGGCGGCGCAGGAAAGCTTTTTTACGGGCGTCGAATTGATCTACAAGCTTATCAAACAATTGTTCTTCAAGGTATTGCAAATCAACATGTTTTCCCTTGAATTCCCGCTTGATTTGTGAATGCAAGCGATTGATTTCGTCATCAATAGTTTTTACCTCAGCCCCACAATATTCAGTCCTATTGAATTCACGATCGTTGTTTTCATCTTCCTTGCCGTAGCGAAAAGCTTGCTTTGCTTCTTGCAGGTACGGACGCAGGAAAGGTTCGACTTGTACCCATGTGTTTGGGGTTATTTTTTGTGTTTTCCCACGTAGCCAATCCCTGACGGTTGTGTGTGCAACCCGAATTTTCTTGCTGAATTGCAAGATACTTCCGGTTGAATCAACGGCTTTTTGTAGCGCATTCCGAATTTTTGAATCTATTTGCATAACAATCCTTCGATCCCCCAATGGTCTATAATAGATATATTACGTTGATTTACAGAGGTTTTCAATAAAAAACATAAGAATTTGTTGTTTTTTGTTTGCAATTGTGTAAATACACAGCTATAATATAGAGAAATAAAGCAGAAAGGAGGTATAACGTGAGCAAGATGTGGACAGTTAATGATGTAGCTGAATATTTGCGCATAACTCCCTTTACTGTAAGGGATAAATGTAGAAAAGGACTACTCCCGGGTAAGAAGCTTAAAGGCGGAAAATCTTGGTTTTTTGATGGGGAGGAAATAACAGGCAATTTTTTTGCCCGCAATTGTGTAAATACACAACAAAATCAAGGCAAATAATAGATTAAGGTAAATCAAAAATGAATGAAATCACCATTATCCCCGCCGATGCCGTAACGGTCATTGACAGCAAGCCCATGACAACAAGCTTGAAAATTGCTGAGATTTTTGGGAAGCAACACAAGAATGTAATCCAGGCAATTGAAAAGCTGGAATGCAGTCAAAATTTCGGTTGGCTGAATTTTCAGCTGACCGAATATTTGTGGAAGAACAATCTCGGCAAAGAAGTAAAGTCGTCGATGTACAACCTAACGAAAGATGGCTTTGTTTTTCTTGCCATGGGATTCAAAGGGAAAACTGCCGCGCAATTTAAAGAAACTTACATCACCGCCTTTAACCGCATCGAAGAAACCCTTCGCCAGATTATAATCAAACGAAACGAACACCTCGCAAACCTTGCCGCCGATCTCCACGCTGTGATTCAGAAAAAAGACAATGAACTCGGAGACGCGGAACTCGAATTCGAAGAAAGAGTGGATTTGTACAAATCCGAACGCGGCATGTGGATTAACATCGCCAGCGAATTTTCACGCAAAACCGATACACACATTGTCCATAATCCTGATTACCAACCTTCGCCGCCTGTCCTGATGACAAAAGAACAGGACGTCCGCAGGAAAGCGGCAATAGAGCGCAGATACGGAAAACCAATCATGATGGAGAAGCATTCATGACGACTACCGAGCGCAAACTCATGGAATGGGGTTGTCCCGAGCTTCCGGGATATATCGATCTCGAAAAAGTCCTCACGGTAAAAAAAACGACTATTCAGTGTATGGCCAGCGGATGCCGATTTGGATTTCCCCGGATGGTCTGCCGGGGCCGCTTCAATCGCAAAGACATTGCGGCATTTATCGACAAGGAGCCGGGGAATCGAAGGTACGCACGGTTTGCAACCGAATTTCAGCAGCCGAAAGAGGTGACAGAATGAAAAAGCAGTACTTCGAATTGGGGTTTGTTTCCGGGATCGCAATCGCGCTCATGGCAGTCTGGGCGGCGTTCGAGATAATGGGGAAATAAAAAACAACAGGAGGGAAAACAATATTCGGGAATAAAAACGGCTGACCAATGCCGAAACACTGGCCAGCCACAAATCAAAATGAATGAATGTCTATAGAATAAACCAATTCAAAGGAAATGTCAAATGAGTGAAACCACAAATGAAAGATCAAAGAAGTTTAAGGAGCGTTTAGAATGCGTTCTTTCCGCAGAGGAAAAACAGAAAAAAGGTCAGCAGCTGGCCGAAACAAATCAGCGCAAACAGAGTATTGATGAACAAAAGAAAGCAATTTCTTCAGATTTTAAGGCCAAAATAGATGCCTGTGATTCCAGCATCGGAGTGTTGGCATTGGCAATACAAACGGGCAAGGAATACCGCGAAGTCGAATGTGAGCTTCACTATAACAATCCGACTGACGGTATCAAAACTACGTATCGCTTTGATACTGGCGAAACAATCAGGGTTGAAGCCATGACCACAGATGAAAAACAGAATCTTTTCATCAATGCCCTCGGCGAACAGGATAACATGTTCGTTTTCCTCGATCGCAAAGAACTCTCAATCAACTACGAAGCAATTTCGGAAACAGACAGAAAAGAAGCTGAGTTCCAAGGCTGGAGTCTGGCTTACGAAGGCAATGACCGAGATATGGTCACGTACACGCTCACTGACAGCTTTGATTACAAGCTGTACAAGTCTGGCGGCAAGTTCAGCATCTACAAGCGCCCGGTCAAAAAATCAGGGAAGAAAGAAAAGGACGCGGCGCCGAAAAAAGAGCCGGCTTCCAAAACCGCCGAAGACGGAAGCATAATGTTCACGAACAGCGGAGTAATTTTCACAAACTGCGAATACTGCAGAATAGAAGGAGAATTCAACGACCGCATTGAAGAATTGCTCGCGACGGGATGGGATAAAATTCCGGAAGCAACGGGGCAAGATGGGAAAGATGAAGTTAAAGACTTTATAGAAGAGAACTGTTTCGAAAACGAAAAATATATAACATTGTTCCTCAAGGACAAAACATGGCAGATGTTTTTCCGCGACAAAGAAAATCCCAATTCTGCGCCAATCCCACCGTCAGTTCCGGACGCAAAACCGCCCACTCCCCCCAAATCCCCCAAGAAGAACGGCAAAAAATCTGCCGCACCCGCCGCCGACAAAAACAATGACGATAACGATGTAAGGTTTTAATCATGAGCAAACTTGATAAAATGCAACTGAACCGTGTTGAAAGCTCCCTCGCTGAAATAATGGTGGAAAGTCTTAAAAAAATCGAAGCAACCGCCATTCCCAAGCCTGAAATAGAAGATGCCATTAAAGAGGCAAAAAGAAAACCAGCAATTTTCACACAGAAAGCAATGGAGGCATACTCCGAAGGCAAACGCTCCTACGATTCGGCATCCATAGAAACCGCATTGCTGAATATGCCTGAGTATCAAGCCAAAATTGCGACCGCAGAAAAATCGACCCAAGCCATAAAGAAAAGAACTGCTGTAATCAGAGAAAAATTTCTCTCTGAAATTCGCCGGATCATGGATGCGCTTTACCTCGGCAAGGGCGATGCAATCCAGATGATCGAAGGATTCAAACAGTTTTGCGCGAAAGGAATCAAATAATCATGAGTACAGTACTTGCCTTCGATATTGAAACAATGCCGAATTCCGAAATGATCGACCGGCTCCCGGAACCGGAAGTCAAGTTTGGAAATCTCGTTGATCCGGTAAAAATTGCCGCAAAAAAAACCGAGGCAAAGTCAGAGCAGATCAGCAAAATGGCGTTGAGTCCGCTTTACGGAAGAATTTGCGCCGCTGTCCTGATCGGCGAAAACATCACAAATAAAAAAGTGATAGTTTCCGATTCCGACCTTGACGAAGCAGGCATAATCCTGGAAGTTTTCAACATCATTGAAAAAGGCGTTCAGCTTGTAACATGGAACGGAAAGGAATTTGACCTTCCGTTTATATATAAGCGGGCGATTATGCTCGGATTGACTTCAAAGATTACACTTCCTCTTTCGCTCATGACTTCCCGTTATGATGACACCTATCATATCGATCTGATGCAGTCCTGGGCAGGATACGGGCAGTACGCAAAACTCGATGATGTTTCCGATGCCGTTCTCGATAACAAAAAAATAGAGATTGATGTAACCAAATTCCCTGAACTTATCAAGTCCGAAGCCGGCCGCATCAAGCTTCTCGAATACTGCGAGAAGGACGTCCGGCTCACTTTCGAATTATATAAACGCTTCAAGGGCGTTCTGTTCGAATAAATTCAACACCAATAATATAAGGAAAATCATTATGCCTCCAACAGCAAAAACTTCAACAACAACCGCAGTGGCAAAACGAGTAGCAACCGCCGATCTTCCGGTTGTGTCAATGGATGATCTAAGAGTCCTCGGACTAGCAATAGCTCAATCAGGGATGTTTGGAGTAAAGACCGAAGGCGCCGGAATAGTTCTGGCCGCTACATGCATTCAGGAGAAAATGAGTTTTTTGGAATTCAAAAAAACTTATCACATTATAGAGGGAAGCCCTTCAATGAGGGCGGACGCAATACTCGCTGATTTTTGCAGTAAATACGATGGTGAATATGACATTATCGAACGAACTCCGGAACGAGTTGAAATTAAACTCATTTGTGCAGGAAAAGAGTTTTCAGCAGCTTTTACGTGGAAAGAGGCTCAGGACGAAGAATACTGCTATGGCAAGGATGGCAAAACTCTCAAAAACAACTGGAGTACGCCCCGGCGCCGGATGCAGATGCTCTGGGCTCGTCTTGTTTCGGATTCAGTTCGCGCATTCTGCCCCCAGGTTGTAAAAGGGACATACACGCCCGAAGAAATATCCGATTTTTCGGACTCCCCGCGCCAGGAAAAGCCCGTTGAAACGGCAATCGATATTACAGCCGCCCAGGAACGCATGAATCAGGCGGCTGGCAAGCCTGAGCCGAAAATAAAGGATGCTGAGATTGTTCCCGATGTTCCAGCTCAGGATACCCCGGTTACCCCGCCAACTCAACCGCCAGCGGTTCAGCCAGCCGCAGAACCGGACTATAACCATTGCCCGGATTCTCTCAATCTCCCGGAAAAATTGCGGGGGAAATTGTGGTCTGAAGCCAACGACAAAACATTGCAAAGCGCGATGTCCGCAATCATGGCCGGAAAATATCCCGAATTGACGCCGAAACACGGTGAAGTCATTCAGGTAATATTGAATGAAAGAGCCGCCGCCGCAAATAATACAGAAACCAATAACCAGTAATCCAATCCAATAAATAATAAGGAATTATATCATGACAGAAGCTACGACCCAGAACGAAGTTGTCAGACTGACAGATGAAGGAAATTTCGGCGCAGTGATAACAGACGCATATCCCGTGGAATTCGGCGCGAAAGCCGGAGAAGAGCCGAAGTTGAAAATTAAATTTGAACTTCTCACTGCCGACAATAAAATCGCCGATATTTATCTGGATATGTCCACGGAATATGTCGGCGACACCGGAAAAAGAAGCATTGACATGTCTCTGGACACTCTTAAAAGTCTCGGAATCGGCTCCGAAATTGCAAAAATCGGAACACTCAAGGGCAAGCATGTCCAGATTTACGGTAAAAAAGCTGGCAAAAAAGATATTGTCTACTATCGCTTCAGCTTCGAGAAAAAAGTAAATCTCAACGATGCCCAACAGCGACTTGCCGCTCTGCTCGGCGGAACGTCAATGCCGCAGTCGCAACCGCCATTGCAGTCAGCCGCGACGAATTTGTTTCAGAATAACGATGCCGATGATGTCCACGGCGAAGATATTCCGTTCTGAACATGCCCTTGCAAATCATAATTGATACGCGAGAACAGACCCCCTGGGGTTTCCCGGATGACGAAGTTACCGCTGTCCGGGGAACCCTCTCCGCCGGTGATTACGCGCTGGCTGGGGATGACAAGTTTGCAATCGAGCGCAAATCTCTTGATGACTTTCTTGGCACAATTTCCACGGGATGGGAGCGTTTTAACCGCGAACTTGACAGGATGGACGAAGCCGGGCATATCGCAAAAGTAATGATTATCGAGGCTGATTTTATCGAATGCTGTTTTCAGGAAAAAGATGGCAAATTAATCAGTCCTCAACACAATCACCCTGGTATCAAACCCTCGTTCGTAGTGGCCAGAATAGCAGATCTGACATTGCGCGGCGTATCGGTCTTGTTTGCCAATAATCACATTCTCGCGTCCGGCATGGCAATAACGATCTTCCGACATCGGCAAAGACAACTCGAAATTGAAAAGGCGATAAATCAAAATGAAAGAAATAGCAACGATAACGGCGGAAGTCCGCTTTGTGGCGAGACGGAAGCTTAACGATGATGGCAAGTCCGCCTGGTATGTTCTGGCGTCAAATCAGGGCAATTTATCTGGTGTCCTGTCATGGCAGCCTGTTCCCGGTGAAAAACTCATCCTTTCCGGTACTTGGAGCGAATACCGGGGAGAAAAGCAGTTCAAGTTTACAAATGCGCGTCCCGATATTCCCCAGGAAGCGAAAACACTCCTCCACTATGTTTGCTCACGTACTCCCGGCATCGGCCCGAAGCTGGAAGAGAAGATTTGGGAAACGGTCGGCGAAAAGTGGACGGAACTCAAACCCGGCGACGTTCCGCGAATGAATAACGATATTGTTGCTGAATTCCATAAGCAATATGCAGAAATCAAACTCCATGACGAGCAGTATCAGGCTATTGCATGGCTGATCGGAAAAGGATGCAGCCAGAAAATGGCCGAAGCCGCATGGGAAAAGTGGGAAACTGAAACGCTTGGAGTCGTTCAAGAAAATCCCTACCGCATGACAGAACTTTATGGATACGGCTTTGCCGCTGTTGACCGGCATCGGGAAGCATTCAATGTCGCAGTTGATGATCGGCGGCGTCTGCTTGCCGGCGTTGAATACGCAGTCCGCCAGGCGCAGGATGACGGTAGTACATTGATAGACGTTCCCCCGGTAATCTGCAAGGCCGTACAGCTTTTAGGTGTAGGTAATTCCGACTTGGTCTGTGATATAATCACTAGACTGATTGGTGATAACCGCTTGATATTTTTTGCAGTAGAAAACAAAAACGTACTGGCCTTGACCTCTGATTATAATGCTGAAAAAGTTATTTGGGATTTTGCGTCTGATGGATTGGCGGAAACGGCGGTTGCATCATGAATAATGAAAGCAATACGGAAATAAAGCTTAATCCTGACCAGACAAAGGCCGTCGATTATTCCGTCAACAAATCTTTGAGTATCGTAACAGGCGGCGCCGGAACTGGAAAAACGACACTCGTCAAGGAGATTATCGAGCAGACAAAAAACGGTAAAAGCCAGCTTGCACTATGTTGTCCGACTGGAAAAGCTGCTGCGCGGCTCCGTGAAGCTACTGAACGCGACACATCGACAATACACAGGCTTCTTGGCTATAATGGCAGAAGTTTCAGCGTAAAATCCCTTTCAGGTCTCCATCTCATTATAGACGAGGCCTCGATGGTCGATAGCTCATTGATGGCCGAAATCATTCGCAGGAATCCGGATCGGCTTACGTTGATCGGAGACGCCGCGCAGCTGCCGCCGGTTGGGAACGGTCAGCCTTTTCATGATATGGTCAACCTTCGTCCCGATCTGACAGCAAAACTCACAATCTGTTATCGAGCTTCGGAAGCAATCTACAAAGCTGGAGCCGCAGTCCGCGAGGGGCTTCAGCCAGAAACCGCACAGTCGGAAAACGAATGGTTCGAAATGCGCGGTACTGGCGACATGGACGCAACTTGGAAATACCTCGAGACTCTTATTGATGCCGGGGAAATCGATTTTCAGAAAGATATTGTTGTCTGCTGTAAAAATGACCATGTTCAGGAAATCAACAAGCGGATGGTCGCCAAGTTCGGACGTACTGCCGATGATGCGAAATGGGCAATCGGGGATCGGATTATCTGCCTGAAGAATTTTGCCTCTTCTGATATTTGGAATGGTACAACTGGAACCATCTCCGCAATCGATACGCAAGGCCGCGCATGGGTGAAAGGTGATATCCCGTTCTGGGATGCGGAAAAAGGCGAATATGTTCAGGAAGCAGTCTGGGGAAAAGCAATCCTTCAGGAATCTCAACATGCCTACTCTTTGACTGTTCATAAGTCGCAAGGGAGCCAGTATCGCAAGGTTTTCTTCGCGGCGATTCAGGGCGGTCCCTTTGTTCATCGCGCTCTGGTCTACACGGCGATTACTCGCGCAAAGAAGGAATGCCATGTAATCGGGAATATCGCGGCGTTCAGGAATGGAATTAATAAAGTCGCCAGTAAATGGACAGTGCTTCAGGAGCTTGCGAGACGGCAGAAAATTAGTTCAAAATGAAAAATAACCGCCTGAAATGAAAAATTTAAGTCAAAAATGAAAAGGGATATAGAGAAAATGAATGAATTAGTTTTAAAAGTCGAAGAATATAACATCGAACCTTCAAGAGCGGAGCAGATAAGAGCAATCTTTATTCCAATGGCTAATATGCTGGAAGAGTTCGAAACTCAATACAACGAAGTAACACAGCTCGAACCATCAAAGGAAACCAGCGCAAGGGCAAAAAGACTCAGGCTTGATATTGCAAAAGTAAGGTTCGCTACTGAAAAGCTTCGTATCGCCCAGAAAGAGGAATATCTCCGAGCAGGGAAAGCCATTGACGGAGTGGCAAATATTCTCAAGTTCGCCGTTGTCGAAAAAGAAACAAAGCTCCAGGAAATAGAAACTCATTTTGAGCGGCTGGAAGCGGCAAGAATTGAAAGTCTCGGACAGGAAAGAGCGTCTGAGCTGGAAAAATATGAATGCTACAATGTTCAGCACCTGGGCGAAATGGCAGACGATGTATATGCCAATTTTCTCATTGGTGCAATTGATCGATTTAACAGACAAATAAAATAAGGAGCCTTCAAAAATGTATTTCAAAGTAACGGAAAAAGCAGTTCTCGATGAAGCAAAATCAATCAATGAAAAAGTAAAAATCCGCCACGCCGCATTGAATGAACTTGGCAAAGAGCTCAAAGGCGAAGTTCACACTTATCCGGGGATCGATTTCAGGGGCGAACTTCTCGGTTTTGCCGGGGTCAAATTCAAAGACGCCGCACCCAAAGGCTGGAAAAAGAACAAAGACGGCCTTGCTCTTCCAAAGTTCGGGAATCGTGAAGACTGGCACAAAATCAACGACACCAGGGTTTCCCATAATAAGCTTATGGAAATGCTGAATTTTCCTGAAAGCGGCATCCGTAAAATCACGTTTATAGCCAGTGAACGGGGTTACCTTTACGGCCTTTTCTGGAAGCTTGTGGACAACGATACAGCTCTCATATTCAAGTTCCCTGACCAATACCTGACCGACACACGCCCTATGTGGACGCCGCCTCAATTTGCGCAGGAAATACTTGCTTCTGAATTTATGGCGCTTAAAGACGGAAAAGGCGGTGAACAGAATGGATAATAATGACAAGCTTGGTATGAAGTTTGACGCAGGGAAACCAAAATGGAGCTTGGTAATTCAACGGTTCTTAACGGGGCTTGTACGGGCTTTGGAACACGGAGCCGCTAAGTATGCGCCTCACTCATGGCAAACAGTTCCGAATGCGCCAGAGCGGTATTTCTCAGCTCTCAAAAGGCACTATGATGATCTTCAACGTAATGATGGAACAATTGATCTCAATGCCATTGATAAAGATTCGGGACTTCCTTGCACAAACCTTATTCTTGCAAATGCGTATTTTCTAGAAGGATTGAGGGTAACTGAAAAACCTAAATCATTTATGTTTATACTTTCCGAAGGCGAAATCATAAAAGGTGATCCCTTGACCGCTAAAGGGAAATGGATTGACCCCCTGTACAATGAAATAATCAAATAGCCGTCAAATGAAAATTTGAGTCTAAAACAGCTTTAAAACAAGGGGAAAATCAAAATGTCAGCAAATGAACAAGAAATGAAAGCGGAAGAAAAATAAGATGGAGCGCAAATTAATCAGTCTTGAAGAACTTGCATCATTTAATCCCAATATAGACGAGAGAAGTCTAAAGGCCGCATTCCGGCATTTATACAAACGGGATGAACTCATTGCCGAAATTTCCGAGGAAAACAGAAAAATGCTTGAGGCTCTTGTGTCTATTGGAAAAGAAATTTTAAACCGGCGCAATTATCCCGAATTGCATAACGGAAAGAACCTTGACGGCCTTAGCGAGGACTATCCTCTCGAAATTACAATCTGCGCAAAAGAGGCACAGGCTATTTTAAAACTTATCAATAAAGTGGAAGGAAACTAATCATGAAAATATACGTCGCATCATCATGGAGAAACGCACTGCAGCCAATAGCTGTAGGTGCATTGCGCAAGGCCGGACACGAGGTCTATGACTTCCGACATCCGGCTCTTGGGAATTATGGCTTCAAATGGTCTGAAATCGATCCTGATTGGCAGAAATGGAATAACAAACAATACAAAGCCGCCCTCAATCATGACATTGCCCAAGCCGGGTATGATTCAGATTTTGCCGCCATGCAATGGGCTGACGCTTTTGTCGGCGTTATGCCGTTCGGACGATCCGCATCAATGGAAATGGGATGGGCGGCAGGAAACAAAAAGTTGACTATCTTTTATTTGATTGAGCATATGGAGCCTGAGCTTATGGTTAAAATGTTTGACCATATTTGCTGCTCGATGGATGAGGTTATTGAAGCGTTGAAAGAAGCTGAATTTCCTAAATTATCAACAAGCTCTCATCCGATTATTCCAAGGGAGTTTTAAGGCCATGAATACATACGAAATTATATGGGCAAGTAATCCAGAACAAATTGTCGCAAAGAGTCCCGGACAGGCAAAATATCGTCATTTTTGCGAGTTGCGCGAAGTAGTTGACACATTTCAAAACTATCTACATGGAGTTGATTCTGTTCACCTCCTTCATAAATTCCGCGTTGCGGATTTGTTCGGCGATCCAGAACGTTTTACACATATGATTACTCAACGCGGCATTGAGTTTGCTTATCAAGGCATGCGCGTTTCAGTCTGTGGAAAAATGGGAACAATCTGTGGTACGTGCGGCCTAAATTTGGCAGTCTGTTTTGACGGAAATCCCTATAGCGAAAATTGCCATCCTTATTGGAAAACCATTTACTACGACAAGCAGGGAAATATAATCAAAAGTTTTGTAGAAGGGGACATCACCCAGGTGACAAAATGAAAACATTCTATGCGGCAGATTTGTTTTGCGGCGGCGGGGGAACTTCGACCGGAATGATCAACGCCTTTGTGAAGCAGGGCATTGAATATGAATTGGTTGGAGTCAATCATTGGCAAATCGCCATTGACACAAATAAGCTTAATCATGAAAAAGCCCGGTATTATCGTGACTCGGTTGAAAATATATCGCCGCGCGATCTTGTCCCGGGAGGACGTTTAAATTTTTTATGGGCATCCCCGGAATGCACCAACCACTCAAGGGCAAAAGGAGGCCGTCCCCGCGATGATCAGAGCAGGTCAACCGCATGGCATGTATTGAAATGGATTCAGGAGCTTATTATTGACCGTGTTTATATTGAGAATGTTGAGGAATTTCTTGCATGGGGGCCGGTCGATGATAAAGGAAATATCATAAAGTCGAAGAAAGGCGAAATTTTTAAAAAATTTATCGGCATGATTAAAGCATTCGGGTACCGTGTAGAATATCGGATTCTCAATGCCGCTGATTTTGGTGCTCCGACATGCAGGAAACGCCTCATTATTCAGGCCGCCCGAGGAAAAGAAAAAATCTGCTGGCCTGAACCGACTCACGTAAAAGACCCAGGATTATTAGAAGGGCTTTATAAATCTTGGGTTCCTGCCCGTGATATTATCGATTGGGATATTCCGGGGAAATCAATCTTTGACCGCAAAAAACCACTTGTCCCGAATACCTTACGCAGAATTTACAGCGGCATTGTCAAATATTGGGGGGCTGCTGCAAATCTGTATACGCCACTTGTAAGACAGGAGATTATCAGAAGTTGTCAGTGTCACCGTAAATGTCCATTGATGTATTTATATTCTTTACCCAAACTCAAAACACAAGGCATCGAAGCCCCTTTCATGCTAATAATGCGCGGAACCGCCGCAAAACAGGATACTCCATCATGCAAGGCAATCTCGGACGCTGTTCCGGCGATCAGTACGCGAAATCATGTTGCAATCATTGAACCGTTCGTTAGCCGATACAATGGCGGCGATAACAGACACAGCCAAATTGCTGATCCCGTTCCGGTGCAGGATTGTTCGAATCGCTATGGGGTTGTTCAGCCTGTCATAGTTACACTAAGGGGAACAAATAAATCGAATATCAACAGTTCATGCCGTCCGTCCTCTGATCCTTGCCCAACCGTTACAGCAAATGGGACGCATATAGGAGTTGTGGAACCATGCGTATTTGCGACAGGGCACACGTCTGGAGGACATAGGGCATCGGGAATGAATGACCCCATATCAACAATTGTAACAAAAGCTGAGCATTGCCTTGTTTCTCCAATGGTTGTCGATATGACTCATACAGCCGACAGTAAGGGACGTATTAGAAGTGCAAACGATCCAGTTAATACGATTACAACCAGAAACAATATTGCCATTGTGGAGGCAATGTTTATTCCTCAGCATGGAGGCGGAAGCGTAAAACCTGTCAGCAATCCGCTTCCGACTATTGCCACGGAAGGAGCAATTTCTCAAATTGAACCGTTCATATCTACATACTATGGAAACGGTACTGCTGAATCTATTAACGAGCCCCTGGACACCGTGACATGCAAAGAACGATTCGGGCTTTGTGCTGGACGGTGTTTCATTGATGCGAAAGGAAGCATATTCAAACTGGATATTCTTTTCAGAATGTTCCAACCATCCGAACTTGCTGCCGCGATGAGCTTCCCCAAAAACTATAAATTTGCCGGAAATAAATCGAATCAAGTCAAGCAGATAGGCAATGCCGTTCCGCCAGTATTGGCAGAGGCATTAATAAAAGCCGCAATTGTGGCATAAGGAGATAATTTTACTATGACCCGCTCACTATTTCGTTACTACGGCGGCAAATGGCGTGTTGCACCCTGGATCGTGTCGCACTTTCCGGAACACCGGATTTACATCGAGCCATTCGGCGGCGCCGGAAGTGTTTTGTTTAGGAAACCCAAAAGTTATGCGGAACTTTTCAATGATTTGAATCATGAGATTGTGAATCTTTTTCGTATCCTGCAAGACGATGTAAAAAAGAAAAACCTTCAGGAGAAATTAAGCCTCACGCCATTTGCGAGAATGGAATATGATAACGCGTTCATTCCGTCCGATGACGAAATAGAGAATGCCCGCCGCTTCTTGATTCGCGCAGGAATGGGGTATCATGCGGACAGTGTAATTGCTAAAAATTATAAATCCGGGTTCAGGACTGACTTCAGGCGCAAGCATTCATTACCTGCTCATAACTGGGCATCTTATCCCGGATATATCGACATATTCGCGGATCGCCTTGCCGGGGTAATCATTGAAAATATGGACGCATTCGCGCTAATTGAAAAGCACAAGGATGATTCGAACATACTTTGGTATCTTGATCCGCCGTATCCGCATGATACCAGAACTCAGGCCAATAAACATAAATACGCTTACGAGCTGACGGACGAACAGCATCGTCTTCTTATTGACCTTCTTCAGCAAATTCGCGGCATGGTCATAATATCGAGCTATGATAATCCGATTTACACCGAACTCGAAAAATCCGGTTGGAAAAAGGAATCAAGAACTTACAGGAACAATACATATCAATCCGGAGCGCGGACTGAATGTATATGGATCAATCAGGAATGCTTAAAAGAAGGGATTTGAAGATGAAACTCACAGGAACAATACAACTGGAAATTGACGCTGAGAAAAAGTTTTGTGGAAGATGTCATCATGCCGGAAAAGACGGCTGGTGCGTCTTGTTTCAAAATGGTTCTCACAGACTGAATCTATTACCCGGACAAAAATTGCTACAAAAGAGGCTGAAACAGTGCTTAGAAACGTTTAAAGAGGTAAAATTATGAATCTCCGAAAAGAAACACTCATTCTGAGTAGTAAACTAGCTTCCTGCAAACGCATTCTTTTTGATATGTGGCACAAGGTAGAACAGGGTCAATTCGATTCTCGTTCTTATATCGGAGATACGGCACTGGTGCTTCGAGATGCAATTTTCGAAAATGAAGCCATTTTTGAACAGGAATACACGAACTACAGCTTGCCCATCGAACAAAAAGACAATGAATTAAAATATTACCTTTATACTGGATATGTCGGAAATTGCCTTTTGTTTTACGCAAAACACGGACGCGGCTACACTTTGGATATTTGCAAAGCTGAAATATTCACTAAAGAGCAAGCAAAATATAGCTTGGTCAATTCCTATCCAAAATATAAATGCGTAACTAAAAGACGGGCGGATAAATTTGTGAAACATCATGTTTCGTTTGAATAAAAAGAATGGTTAGAAAATGAAGGATTTTAAACTCAGAGAAATGGAATAAAAAATCATGTCAACAATTGAACGTTTCTACGAATACAAAGACATATACGCGCACGCAAACTGCTTGGAAATCGCCAAGTCTCAGCTTGGATTGGAACCCGTCGGCGGACAAGGCGACCGCTTCAATATCCCGTGGAGACCGGGTTCGGATTCCGGCGCCCTTTCTATGAACGAAAGCGGATGGACGGATCACGTAACACAGGAAAAAGGCGGCGTTATAGAACTCGTCCGCCGCGTGAAGTTCGGCGGCGCTGCCGATGATATTTACGACAAAAAACAGGACGCCCAACAGTTCCTCGGTGATCTCCTGAGTTTGAAAGCAAAAGAATTTACGCGGAAAGAAGCCCGTCAAGGCCGCTCGGAATTCCTCAAGAAACACGGATATATAAAAACAATGGATTACCCGTATCATGACGAGGACGGCAGCTTGATTATGGTTGTCCAACGATGGGAACACACGGAAAAGCAGAAAGAATTCGTTCAATGCGACGCTTTCGGCAATGAGAGCGTGAAGCACGTTAAAAAAGTCCTTTACCGCTGGCCGGAGTGGAAGGATCAGAACAATGTCTGCATTTGCGAGGGGGAAAAAGACGCGGATACCTTACGCAATATGAAGGTTCTGGCAACAACGAATTCAAGTGGTTGCGGAACATGGAACGTCAGCTACAGTACCGCGCTCAAAGGAAAAGACGTCATTATTTTTACCGATAATGATATACCTGGCCGGGCGCGTGAAGGATTTCTGCTCTGGGAACTCCGCGAGACCGTCGGCATGATAAAGGTTGTCCGTTTCAATAATGAAGTATCGGGCTTTGACGTTACTGACTATTTCAACAAGTATGGAGAAAAGGCGCTCCTTCAGTACATCAAAAAGCAGCCCGTTATCAACAAATCCGATATAAAGCGTCCTCAGGATGATTATCATGCGATTCAGGAGGCAAAACAGGCCAATCGTGCGGATTTTTGCAACTACATCAAATATAAGACTGAATCCGGCGAAGAGAGCATGAAGCCGCGCCAGATAAACGATCTTGTCGATGAAGTCCATATCCGCTTTCTGGGTTTTCCTCGCAAAGTCGGCGAAACACTCTTCGACCATGACAGAAAAACGAACCGCATAAATATCATCCGCAACGAGAATGAATTCTTTTCCTGGATACAATCCAAAAGCAAACGGCTGGTCAACTGGAAAGCCGGAACGGGTTACGTGACGAAAAAAGAATTTTTCGCCGCCATCGAACAATCGGCTCTGCGCTATGAAGAAATAAGCTATGCCCCAAGCTGGCCGGAACGAAAAGACGCTTATCCGGCGTTTCCGGCTCTTCCCAATCCCGATTCAGGACATCCCCATCTTCACCAGCTGATTGATTTCTTCAATCCTGCAAGTCCCGAATACAAAATCCTGCTCTATTCGTTTTTCGCCGCGCCGCTTTATTATGAGCCTGAAATTCCGCGTCCCAGCTGGATCATCGACTCGGAGGATGGCGCCGGAACCGGGAAAACCACGCTTGCCGAAGTCAACGCCATTCTTCACGGAGGAAAAGAAATCCGGACAAACGTTGACCAGATAAAAACCAAATTCGACGAAATCACGAAGCGCATTGTCTCCGTCACGGGGCGGCAGAAGAAAATCCTGCTCCTGGACAACGTTACGGGGCTTTTTCATTGTTCGCAGTTCGCCGACATGGTTACATCAAGTTCGATCAGTGGAAGGCCACCATACGGTAGAGGAGAGGAAACGCGCCCGAACAATCTTACGTTCATTATTACAGCCAACAGTGCCACGATCGATAACGACACGGCGCAGCGTTCATACTTTATCTACGTCAAGGCAGCATCCGGTTATTCCGCGTCCTGGAAAACCGAAGTTATCAAATATGTCGAAGAGTTCCGCTATAAAATCATTGCGGAAATTCTTGACGCGGTTCAAAACTGGAAGGCCTTCAATCTCAAACCGCAGACGCGCTTTCCTGAGTTTGAAACAAAGCTTCTTCAGCCGTTTTGCCAAACGGAAGAGAACTATCAGAATGTACTTGCAAAGCTGGCAGTCGCCCGCGAGGAATCCAATGTTGATCCGGAAATGGCGGCTAGGATTCAGGATTATATCAAGCAGCAGCTAATTGCCCATAACTTATGCACGGACGAAAAATATTTCATCCGCTCCGAGGTTATGGAAGTATGGCTTGAAAAGGCCGTTCCTACAACGTTCAGGGGAAATAAACTCGGCTATTTAAAGAACCTTATCAAGCAGGGGTTTGCAAATATTTTCGGAAAAAGCTTTACGTGCAGGAATGATACGCGGCGGGGATTTATTCTGAATCCTCAGCTTGACGGCGGAATAAAAGTAATCGGCTTCGTTCACAACGAAGTCAAAGAGGTATTGATCAAATGAATATCGAAAAAATTAAAAAAGTTATTTTGCGGGAGCGGCAGAAAGTTTTGCCGTGTAATCTTTCTAATTTCGATCACTGCTGTAAATCGTATCTCGAGGAAATTGAGGAACGCCCTTTCGAAGTCGAGGAACTGACAAAAAAACTGTCAGACGCAATTCGGCATTATCAGTCCCGTCCGAGCAAAACAGCGCCCCCGCGATTATGCCGGCAACTGAGCGAAACACCAGAAAAGTATGTTGAGCGAATATACAGCACAAAAGGTTATGTAACTATATAAAAATAAGGAGGTTTTATGAAGCGCAGACATTGGCGGATTTATAGCAAGAAAACCCGTAATGCGGTAAGTGAAATTTATCACCAAAGGACAATAGCATTGGAAAATCTCCATGCCCTGAATAATTACTGCGGTAAAAAAAAATACGGGATTCAGATAATTAAAACCGATTCGGAAACGGGAAAAGTCATTTCAAAATACCCTGAATTTGAATTAAAGGAGGTTCATCATGATTAAGAGGTGCGGCGCAAAAACGGAAGTTTACAGTCGTGTTTGCGGATATTTTCGGCCTTTAGAGAATTGGAACCGGGGCAAATTACAGGAGTTCCGAGACCGCAAAAATTACAATGTTCCTACCAAAGAATCACTTAAACAAAAGATCGCATAATTTAAAAAGGAGATTTAAAATGTCCACGATTACACCACAGCAGGAAGCTGATTTTATTTTGAAATACGGGCTTAAGCCAGACGATTACCATGCCAAAGAGGCAGTTCAAGCTGAACGCAAACGAGAACACGAACTTGAACTTGCAAAACTCGGAATCGGAGACGGAGTATTAATCAAAAGCCAGCTCGATACCACACGGGCAGAGGCAGAAGCT
Organism: Lentisphaerae bacterium GWF2_45_14; assembly: GCA_001804785.1. Taxonomy (GTDB): domain Bacteria; phylum Verrucomicrobiota; class Lentisphaeria; order Victivallales; family GWF2-45-14; genus GWF2-45-14. Next base: position 35,797 of record MHBG01000048.1, on the reverse strand, counting down.
CATGCTTTAGAGAACAAAATAAAAGAACTGGAACTCCGCACACAGATGCCATTTCTCAAAACGTTGCCGATGGAGGTTTTCCTTGGACTCGCAAGGGTTTGCGGCACGGCGGTGCTTATACACGCAATATGGGCAATTGTAGCGATGTTCATTACCTGGGTATTGGTTGTTAAAGGCTGGAGGGGGTAAAATGAAGGTTGCTTGCCCCCGCTGCGGATTCAGTGTTGAATGGGAATATGAACAAGCTCCTTCAAAAGGTTGGATTTGTCAGTTCTGCCGAGAAGAATTGAATATGAAAGTCGATGTTGTCAATGATTTTGCGGAATCGACGCCGAATGACCTCGAAGAGCGCAGACTCGATGAAGATTGCGATGGCGATAGCGCGAATATACTTGAAGAAAAGATACTGAAAGGCCGCGTGGAATTCGCGGAAATACATGGACTTTGAACTATGAAAAAATTTCACAATTACAACAAAAGAACTTTAAGGAGCTATAATACATGCAAGTAATTTTCTATTGCAAATGCAAAGACTGCGGAATCAACTATGCCAAAGTCGAAGAAGACGGACTATGCCCCGGATGCCAACGCAAGGCCGAAATGAAGAAAGCAAAAATCCCTATTCCCCGGAAAATGAATAAAATTCAATTAAGTGCCGATGCGCTTCCGTGGGAATATTTTGGAAGTTCGTGTTCTCTCGAATGCAGGGGCGATTACTCTATTAATGTAAGCTACGACATGCGTTTTTCGTGGCAGTGGAGCATATCGAAAGACAGACAAGTTATTTCTTCAAGCGAGCAATCGGCGTCAAGGCGCGTTAATGCTCAAGTTGCGGCATTAAGAGAGCTGAAACAAATTTTCGGCATGAATCTTTATACTTCTCAATTTCAAGAGTTGATTTAGAGGTTTTGTTTTTTTGCTTTTTGCTGCATTCGGGCTTATTTGAGACTCAGGAGTTTTATATATTATGCGTCAAAAATCACTTACACAAAAACAGAGAAATTTCGCGCTGCGCTTTCTCGAATGCGGAAATGCGGCAGATGCATACCGTTACGCCTACAGCGTAAACAAGTCCAATAACGCCACAATCCGGCGCCGGGCGCACGATGTTCTTCATACGCCGCTTGTCGCTGAGTTTATTGATCAGAACAGCAGGAAAGCCCAGATGCGAACAGGGATCACGGTTGACAAAGTTCTATGTGAATATGCAAAAATAGCATTTACCAATCTGCCGGGAATAGTAAACTTTCGCAAGGGGACAATGTCGCTGAAGGATTTTGAAAAGCTTACTCAGGAACAACGCGCCTGCATCAAAAAATTCAAGGTTACAACGGTCATGAAGCTTGGCGAAGATAGAAAACCGATTCCGGTTGACAAAGTCGAGGTTGAACTCCATGACAAAATACATGCGCTCGACAGCATCGCCAAGCATCTTGGAATGTTTATCGACAAAACAGAAACTCAAATCACTGACAAGACCGAACTCGAAAAAGCCAAAGCGCTGTTCGCAACAATGACCCCCGGGGAAAAATTACAATGGCTGAAATCTCATTCTCAGAAATGATACAGCTTTGCCGGGCGTCGCTGGCAAAAGATTGTCTCCTTGAATTCATGCGGCACTGCTGGATGCGGAAGTCAAGTCCTTTGATTGTCGGAAAACACACTGCGGAAATATGTGCGGCCATTGATGAAGCTATTGAGTTATACAGGCAGGGGATCAGCAGCTATCTTGATATTGTTGTACCCTTCAGACATGGAAAAAGCGATATTTCCAGCCGCTACCTTCCGGCCTACTTCCTCGGCCATTTCCCGGACGATGAAATAATCCAGGCTTCTTATGGAGCTACTCTTTCAGAAGGATTTTCTAAAGATGTCAAAACAATTATGATGTCTCATGCTTATCTGGAGATATTCGACGCGGAATTGGACGGGCAGAGTAATAACACTGCCGAGCGTCATATCAAGGGGCATACCGGTAAATATTTTGCAGTCGGAGCAGACGGCGGCGCAACCGGCAAAGGAGCAAATCTCCTCATAATCGACGACTTTTTAAAGAACCGCAAGGAGGCAGAAGCAAAAACCATACGCGAAACTCGATGGGAAAGCTTTTCACAGGACTTTTTCAGCCGTCTTGCCCCGGTTCATATCTGCCTCGTTCTTAATACCCGCTGGCATGTCGATGATATTTCAGGGAATATCCATAATCGAAACAATCCTGAACATGCCGATTATAATCCCGAATTCCCGATATTTAAAAAATTCCATTATAAAGCCCGTCAAGATGATGGCTCTTATCTATTCACTGAACGCTTTGATGAGTCATGGTATAGGCGGCAATTTGCTACCCTGGGCGATTACGGAGCGTCCGCACTGCTTCAGGGAGAACCGACACTGCGCGGCGGCAATATGCTTAACGTCGAGAATGTCAAAATAGTGGATACCATGCCGGACAATATTGCATGGGTGCGCTTCTGGGATTTGGCCAGCACGGAAAAAGAACGTGCCAAAGACGATCCGGATTACACTGCAGGAGCAAAAGTCGGCGTCCTCAATATTGATGGACTCTATCACCTTTTCATTGACGATATTCGAGTATGCCAGTCCGAAGCCCCGGAACGCGATAAGCTGATTACTTCCGCCGCTGAATCTGACGGGCAGGCAGTCTGGCAGGGGGTTGAAGCCGTCGCAGGATACAAGGACGCATATACGACACTGAAAAAGCTGCTCAAAGGAAAATCAATCGTATATAAATGCAAGGTCAACTCTGATAAGGTTGTCCGCGCCGGAGAAGTAGAGCCTCTTTTCGATGCCGGGCATGTGTATATGCGAAAAGCCTATTGGAACAATGCGGCACTGGAGCAGCTTGGAGAATTTCCGGCAGCAATTCACGATGACATTGTTGATGCAATAACGGGCGGCTACCAGCTGGCTATTGAACGATATAATAAACTTGGCCGTCTCGGCGGCGGACAACTTGGACAGGGAGCAATATAATATGAATTCGAATGAAGAAACCAGTTTATACAGACCGTTCCTAGCGCACTTCAATACCGAAAGGCAAACTTCCGCGCTTTACTTTAACGAGGGATCGCCCATTCCTGAAGGCCATTATTACATGCGCGGCGGTATATGCTTTCCCGTGCCGGTTGACGGCAGTATTTCCGGATATGCGGTTATGTGCGGACGCAATCTTGTCAGCAATGTAATTTACGTATTCGAAGAACGGGAATTCTTCACTATAGACCATGTGATCGATGGAGAAAAAGGAGGAATAAAGCTCAAGGGTCTCTCTACCTGGTTCAATGATTGCTGGACTCGCTACTATGCCGATACTTTCTATTTTCACCAGGATCATGAGACGTGTCAGAAATACCGTCTTCAGGTCGTGCGGTCTCCGATGATTGCCAATAAACCTCATTTTGTCGAAATTAAATGGAGCGATGACAATCAGGCTATGCACACGGTATTTGAAAAAGATATTCTTCAGCAGCTCAAATACAGTAAAGACGGCAAAGTCTATCAGCAGCTCCAGGAATACAATGCCGATCAGGACGGTGTTTACCCCGCCCTTCATTCCCTGAAATGCGCCCTTTCCGGATATGACCGTTACCCTGCAAGGATAATGAATTGAGCGTAAAATTTGACTTTTCCCAACTTGTGTAATATTATTGTGTTTGCATTCAATAATAACACGGGGGATTTATAATGAAAAAGCTTTTCTTGCTACTGCTTGCCATTGGAATAACTTGCCAGCTCTCAGCTGTCGATATAAAAATGCTTGATGGCCGCGAATTCAAAGATGTAACAGTACTGAATAAAACTCCGTCCGGTGTTGATATTCAGCATGCCGAAGGCGTTGCCTTCTTGAAGTTCATTGAAATGTCTGAGGATTCGCAAAAACAATTGGGATATTCGTTTAAAAAAGAACTAGCTCACCAAAAAGAGGTGCTTGATGCACAGCAACAACTTGCAAAAAAAGAGCAAGCGAATAAAGAAAAAATTGCAGAATACGAGAAAAAATTAGACCTTGAGCGAAAACAAAACCATTTAAAAAATATAAAACAAAAACAAGACATGTTGAATATTTTTATGACTGGTGAGCTTTTCCTTTCAAGTGATTTATCTCTTATTGTGGTTCAAGGTGATAAATATCTTAGATTAGGGGGTGATGATAATTTATTTTCTAGTGAGTTTATTATCCCCAATTGTGAAGTTCGCAGAATAGAAGATGTTATTCAACATGGCAAAACATTGATAGATTCAAAACTTCAAGAGATTTCGCAATTAGAACAAAAGCGGACTACGGTTTTCGAACAAATGAAACTAAATGAAAAAACCACAACTACCACTACTAAAATTACTGGAGATATAGATGCTCATGCTACGACAACTTCACAGACAAGAAATACTGGAGCTTGGGCTATAATAAAAGGTCTCAATATTAAAATCCAACAGTTACAACAACAGACCGCCGAACTGTCAGATAAGTTAAAAGGAATGGAAAAAACCGCTTGGGAGTTCAAGGTTGCCAGAGAAAAACTAAAGAAAACCAAAGCAGGGTTTATATCTGAAATGGTTGAAGATTCTAAATTTGCTTGGCGTGAACGTGTATGGACAGAAAGAGGAGGGATATAATCATATCCCCCATAGTTTTACCTTCTCGTCTGTCGCCTGTTTGCGCGCCTCGATCTTGACCTTCCAGCGTTTTCCGAATCAGGTTCATCCTCAAACGAGAACGTCGATAAATCTTCCCTCTTTCTGTCTTCTTCCGGTTCTGCGCCTCTTAATTGTTCACGTTTTTCAGGCGTATTCATTTTCCGCTGAAGGATTCTTAATGAGCTGGACGTAATCAGGGGTACATTATGAAGCTCGCGGCTTCTGACTCTGGCATTATACTCCATTATTTCCCTGAGAATATCTGTCCATTCCGCAGTTGCGCCGCCATCGAGCAGGAAACGGCGCACTTTTACATAGATAATCTTGCGCTCTTCGCCGTATTTTGCTTCAACTTGTTTTTCACTCCACTGTGCTTCTCTTTTTTCCGATATCTCAGCCGGGTTGAATCCGGCAAAGCGCAATAAGGCATCATAATAATCTGCTTTTAAACGCTCATTGCCCCAGTAAAGCGGCTGATTGCTCTTGCTGGTAACACCTTCGGTATATTCCCTATATGCTTTAATAGGGCCGGTTGCAAAACGCGGAGAAAGCTCTTCGGCTCCCTTAATCCAATCGCCACGTAGAATGTTCTTCCCTCCATTGAAGACGCTTGTCCCCATTGCATAAGGAGCGCCAAGCACTTCATCTATTGTTGTCGGAAGTTCAAATGAACCGATTGCCATAGAACCCTTGAGGTTCAATCCTAAAAGTCCGGCCAGCCCTGAACGCCCGAAACGTTCCGCCGTTTTACCAAATGTTTTTTGGAGCCATTTATAAAGGGCTTCTTCCGGATCATCGGGGAGTCCGGGAATCAGGGACGCCAGCGCTTTCAATATGGGTTCTAATGCATTTGCCGAATATCCTCCGACTATTGCCGGCGCAATCGTCATCCAGGCAAATGATGAGACTTTCTTGCCCTTGAACATTTCCCCCATTAACTGAAGATAATTATGAGTAAATGTCTTGTACATGTAAAATGACCGCGCCACATGAGCCCCGGCAGATGCTCCACGCGCCCAGGACGGCAAATTTTCTTTTCCATATACACCATGCGCTTTATCGGAAATTTCTTTTGCTTTAAGCAGAAGATTGTCCCTTTGCCTTTCGGGTAGTTCACCGTCAAATTTTTCAGCCATTCCGTTATACGCTGCGGCAATGGTTGAAGCGCGGTTTAATCGTTCAGTCGTACTGAAAACAATCATTGACAAATCGACAATACTTCTCCAAGTTTTATCGCCCCATGTCATAGTTGCTCCGGTCAATTCCTGATTCTGCAAGTCGGCATCCCAGCCCCGGCGTGTAATTTCGCCAAAAAGCCATTCTTCATTATCGGACATAGTCTTTCCTATCCCAAATTTTTTCCGCATCATATAGCGGGTATATCTGTTTGAGGCCGCGATGAGAAGAAAACCAGAGCGTACGAATCCGATATTTCCGAATGATTTCATTGCGGCCGGAACGCTGGTTGCCAGTGCGGTAAGGTTTATTACCCCTGAAGAAACTCCGGAAAGGAATTTAAATGCGGCTATTCCTTTGATAATGCCGAAAACGCGCTCCATAGGTTCTTCATTGCGGAGCATATCATTCATGAAGCTCTTACCTTCACGGTAAGCTATTTTCTGCTTGGAAGATTCTATACCGCGCGCTCTGACGGTATCCTGATAACCATTCCAGGTATCTTCCATCGCCTGATAATATTCAGGAGAGCCAAGCTTAACGTCTTTCGGCATGTGTTCAGCTTTATAATCTTTCCATTTCAAGTCATGACCTGTGAAAGCTTCCAGCATTTCTTTAGCCATAATTCGTTTTGCGCTTCCCCCGGCAATAGCTCTGCCCGTGAGTGTCGCAGCTTGGATAATATCCTCTTCAAAGCCGAGATAAACATCTTTTCCCGTCCGATCATCGCGTTTGATCTTGTGCGATCTCGAACCATGGCTATGAATTATGGCAGCGATCTGTTCAGCCAGCGCACGGCCTATTGCGTCAGTCTGAACAATAGCGGCGCCTTCAACATGGGCAATCGCTTTCAGGATCGTTTTTTCAAAGCTCTTTTTACGATCCTTAAAATGCCACATATCCCCGTAATAATTGCCGCCGAATTCCTTGAATAGATTATGGTGAATACTGGTATTGCCTCCGGAAATAACGAAATGCCGCTCCGTTTTGCTGTTTTTCAATGGGTAATCAATCCATTCTCCCGTAAGCCCGAACCGTTCAAATGTCAGTTCATCGCTTTTGCGAATCCGATCCATCGCATTATTGATAAGGTCATTCATCGCGGTAATATCGCTTCCGGCAAAAACATCCTCGGACGGAGTATTGCTTTGCGACATTTCCGCGGTATAACCATTACGCCGCAATTCCGATGCGCGTTTGGCTCTCATGAGTTTTGTATCGAATATTTCGAGTCGAGGATTCTCTCCGGTTTTATGCGCCCATAGCATATGATTCCCGTGTCGCATTCTGGGCATATAATATCCCCTCCGGTCGCCCATCTTTTTTAATTCTTCGAAAATGTCAATGCCGCTGATTTCGGGCATTTCGGCGCCGAGTTCTTTCAATGCCTTTTTCTGCTGTTCAACGCCGTTTTTGAGAATTTCATATTGCCGCCCCATGATCCGGCGAAGTTTGAGGACGGTTTCACAAGCCCCGTTACTCCACCCGGCTTTTTTCATGTCTTGGACTTCGGCACGCCACGCGGCTTCCCATGCGGCGTTTTCATTGGAAAATTGATCTATGAGTATATTTTCAGGCGTGTATATCCGGAAAACTGTGCCATCATCGCTCTGCCTGACTTTGTATCCGACTGCATCTATATCGCGTTTCCAAAGATAATCTTTTGAAAGCCGTGTCCACTCCGCTTTGTTTGCCTTGCTGAATTTGACTATCGGCTCAAGCTCCGATTCGCCCATGCCGCTATCGGCATTAAAAATCATGTTTTCATAGAAATATTTATTGTCGCGCAGACGCATTGCAGAATCAAATACCCGTCCGAGCGCTGGAACTTTCTTACTGTAGTAGAAAATCGTTTGAAGCAACGGACTCAGGAAGCGAACGTCCGTTTTGGCATTCGTATCCTTTTCAAAAAGAGTATTGAGCCATTCACGGGCAAAACTTATATGCTGGGCATTCTGTTTCATTTCGCTTTCATGAGTCATTTCCGCGACTTCGAGCGTCCGGTATTTGCTTTTATCGGTTTTGTCATTTATACTGTCTGGGATTTCCTCCGCCACGGTCTTTTGCTCCTGCGTGGAGTCTGACCTTAGATTATCCGATTCGGATATTCGAGTGTGGGGAAAATCCTTTGAGTCGGATTCAACACGCGGCGAGGCCATATTGCCCCGCGTTTCTGCCTTGCGGTTGGAATAAAAGTTGTCGTCCGGCTCATTTTTTTCATTCTGATTCAATTCCTTGACATTTTCATTATTTTCATGTATAATAGTTTTAGGAGCTTGGGTTACGGCCTTTTGTGCTAGCGGAGCATTATGACTCCCGCCTGAGTTGCTAAAGGCATATTCATCATTGGTCTTAGTGCCATCGGGGACAGTATGATCCCCGGGTGAATATGCCGTTTTATTTGAATAGAATGTGATTACACTTTGCTTCTTTCCATCAGTGAGAACAATAGCTCGGTATCTTTGATTATTTTCCCATAATGTATAAATATGCCTGTCACCATTCCCCCTTATCTTGCCATGTCTGATAACTTCACCGATATTGATAATTTCTCTGGCTGTTACTTTTCCCGATGTACCGTCAAAATGTTTTGCCATGATATGAGTTGCACCAAATTCTCCCGACCCTTTTTCAAGATTTACAAATCCTGCCAGGTTGTCTAAATCATTTTTTCTGATTTGAGTAATTCGTTTATTGCCGGTTATAACATCGTAAATACCCTTTTGCTCTTTATTCATTTCGACATTGTCAAGTTCTTTTTTGAACTGCTCTATCAGTCCGGTAAGGTTTTTCCGTTCGTTCTGCGACATGTACTGAACTTCGCCGCCATAATTACTTTTGCCGGTCAGTTCACGCTCTGCATATTTTCTGGACAATGCCCGGTCATAAATCTCATTGATCCGGTCAATCATGCGCTCGGCTCCGAAAAGCTGCCGTATGCGTCTGATTATGCGCCCGGCAATCAAACGGGCTTTGCCTCTGAGTCCGGAATGATCATGAGCAAATTTATTGATGCCCTCGATCGCTTGTTCGTGATTAAGTTCCTGGGCAGATGCGGCTTCATTGAATATTTGCGCTTCGCGTTCGGTTAAAAGTAAATCATAGGCATAGTGCAAGGCTTCATGCCTGGCCGTGTCCTCGATATTTCCTTTGTTTTCTGCAATGTCGATATAGGCGTCTTCGTATTTGCCTAATACCTCTTGACCATCATTACTGAACAGTTTTTCCGCAAACCGGACATTGTCGATTGAACCTGTCATTTCCCGGATGATCCGCCGCGCCCTGATTTTGTCGCCGCCGCGAATATTCCCGTATTCAGAGCTGCGGTAAAGAACATGCTTGCCGTTTTCTTCCTTTTCTTCGATTGTATCAAAGAATTTATCAAAAACTGCATCTATTTCCTGCTGTTCGGCCTTGAGTGGATACGGATAAGAAGAGTTTCCGCCATGCTCTTCTGCATCTTTTTGAAACGCTTCTTCATTGACTATATTCACAAGATAATCATTGCTGAATTCTTTTCCTTCTATTTTGTTGAGAATATAGCTTTCGAAAGCCCTCGCAGACATTTCAACATCTTTTGCCCAATATTCTTTTGTCCTTGTTGAATCAAGCCGTTTTGATCTTGTTTTCATTTCACTGCGATATATGGCTTTCATGACATCATCGAAAGCATTTATCATTTCAGAACGAACAGAATCATTGACACTGCCGTCTTTATTTCGTAACGCGAAAGGCATCGTAGTAAGATGTCCGGCCGGCTTGTCCCTCATCCTGGGAAAATAATTATCCAAGGCATGCCACCATTCATGAGCAAGCGATCCGGCGCCATTCTTTCTTGTCAGGTTAATTACAACTTTGTCCAGTTCGTAATGAGCCGCTGCGGAATTCCGACCTCCGGCTCCTCGCGCTCCAAATGCAAGCCCGAGTTGTCCATTGAGGGATAGTGCTTGTGTCGCAACTCCAAGGATATCAGCGAGATCATGAAGAGCATCAAACGCCCGGTTAAGAGACGCCTGCCGTTCTTCTGTTTTTGCAACCCAATTCCCGAATTCGATACCACGAAAACCGAATGCGGAAGTAAACATTTCAGGAGTAACATCTTTCCCTTGCCGATAGTCTTTGCCGACTCGTTCGCGGTTTGTATCCGTTCTTGTTTCAGGAATGTATTTACTTTTTTCGAGAAGATTTACAAGGTCACTGTAATTATCGATACGATATTTTTTCGCATCTTCAACATTATCAAAACTCTTTAGATCGATGTAATTTGACCCTGTTTTTTTGCTGATGTAATACTTCCCCTTTTCGTTGCTTTTTGAATAAATAACGAATTCAATTTTCTTGTTCTTGCCTGATTCGGAAAGACCGTCAAGATATTTCTTGAATTTCTCAATAGCGTCTTCTGCGGTGTCGGCATGTATAATATCTCTATGGGTATTGGTATCCGATATAGCCCATTTATTTACGTTCTGCTTTATCCCATTATAAAGCTCATAATAATGCATGCCTATAGAATAGTCTTTCAAAGACCGATCATGTCCCATTGCTTCATATAACGCATAAAGCCCTTGAGAATTCTTATGTAATTTATGCAGAGTTTCAGTTATAGAATCATCGTTTATTTTACCTTCTATTATAAGCCTTGCCGTTTCCCTTGACTCTTCGACTCCTTTTGCATATTTATCGAGTCCCCATCGTCTGGGCTTGGAGGGTATAGTATCTCTTATGGTATGAATAAACGCCACGGCTTTCTTGCTTAAACCTGATTCAAGAAGAGCATTGTAATCAGGTTCGGGAAATGATTCGGAAAGCGGAACTTGCCTGGTATCTTTATTGAAAGCATCGGCAAATTTGCTTTTCCACAAATCTTTCTTGGCTCCTCCTATTTTTTCACCGAAGTCTTCAATCTTTTGAACTGGAGTATTTTTGTTAAACCCGAGCTTTTTTGATTCTGTCCGAGTCGTGGGAATAGATTGAAGTTGATTTTTATTAAACACATACTTATTGCCATCGCGAACATAGTCTTCAGGAAGTTTTATTTCAAAGGATTCTATAGCAAGAGCAGAAACAGGATTATGCTTTGCTATCGCATCTTTAATTTCTCTAAAATGAATAGGAGCAGTTGGAAGACTGTAATCTTTTCCCAATCCTCCATCTAATTTTATTATCTGGCCATCGCCTACTTTTATTTTTGAATCGGCATCGGAAATATAATAATCATTAACTATACTATTATGTCCTTGTTCTCGTAATGCGGCTCGGATATTTTGGACATCACTGGATGTAAAAATTTGCCTTTTTTGAAACCTGTTTGGTTGTTTAGGAATAAGCTGATATCCTACAACATCAAAATCTAAACCAGTTTCTAATTTAATTTTTTCATAATTTGGTTTAGTAGCTTTGTTGGCTTTTCCTGGAAAATCAGGAGATTCCCATTCGCTATGATATCTTTCTTCAGGAGTCATTAGTTCTGGAGCTTTGTTTTTTGTTTTTTTACCATTTGCCAGCACTGTTTTCTTAAGTAAATTTGCCCTTGATGCTATACCTTTGAGACCCCATCTATGACGCGCCCATTCGACAGCGTCAAGATTCTTTTTCACATCTTCCTCGTTATTGAACTTTTCTCTGAGTTCTTTTTCGTACTGCGCTTGCCACTGATCAAAGGTTTCTGCCTTTGGGGAAGTTGACCTTTTTTGCTCTTTCAAAACCTCCTTTATATTCTTGACAAGCTGATCAAGCCCAAGAGTTTTATCATTGAGACGAACCGGCAGTCCCAGACGCCGGGCATATACTTGCGCTTTCAACAAGTTTTTTGTCCAGCCGGAAGGCGTTTTGACGCTTTCGATATTCACAGGGCGATTGTCAGCTTCTGGTAATTTGTTGTCATCGGACTGTTTCTGCTCTTCGGCTATATTGGGAATCAATTCAGGAGTCGGTGTAAACGCGACATTTCCCTTTTCCTGTGCAGGAACAAGCAAATCAAGTTTAGCGGTTGTTTCAATATTCTGACTTGGCAATCTTTGCGGAGCATCAAGAGTATAATCAACTTCTGATTCTTTCATGATCCGCAGAGCTTCTTCGATATTCAAAGATGTAACAGGAATATCGCCGGGGCCTTCGGCAATTCCTAATAGTGGTTGCGCCATTGCATTGTCGGCTGGAAGAATTTCGGGTTTTACACCGGCTTGCATTGCTGAATTTACTTCCGGCGCCGCGCTTTCTGGAACTGGCAGCTCTTCTTCTGAAATTTGTTCCTGCTGAATTTCTTGCTGAGGCTCTATCATCTGAGCTTCACTTGCGGCTTGTGCATTACTCGCATTCTCGATAGCTTCGGCATTCTGAATTGCTTTTGCGTCTTCCGCGAGGTCTTCAATCCTTGCAAGCGAAGACGGCGCTTGCCCGGTTTTATCCGTAATATATGCGGACAATTCGTCTTTACCCATTGAGTCAAAATCAATGCCGCCCGATGCCGGGAAATTAATTGCCTGAGATTCAGGTACATTCTCAAGCTCATTTGAACTTGTCGAAGTTTTCGAATCGTTCAGGAGGTCTGTTCTTTCGTCCGTTGATATTTTTGGCTTGCCGGCATACTCGACTGTACCCATACCGCCGCCCATTACGCCACCGATAATCCCGGCGTCCACAGCGCCTTGTCCGAGTTTTTGAGCTTTTTCCCTTATAGTCATTTCGGAAAGCGGCTTGTCCGTATTTCCGGTAAGCATATCCGTAAGGTTCTGCCCGATTTGCGTTACAACTTCTGAACCTCCTTCCTGAAACATGTCGAAGCCTATGGTTTTCAGAAAATTAGTTACACCCTTTTTAATGGCTTTCTTCGGCGCATCTCCCATGATTCTTTTCAGTATCGGGAGTCCGCCGATCCGTTCACCAAAAATTTCAAAACCGCCAGTTCCAAGTTCGTTCGCTATCTTCCCCCACTCCGACATATTGGGATTATCCTTGATATCAATGCGCTTGTCCGCAGCGGAGGTAACCCCCATATACGCCAGTGAACCCGTACCGCCAGTGAGAGATAAAGCCGCTATCTGTGTCGCAAGATTGGGAACCTGGTTGACAACCCCGTAAAGGATTTGTTCAACCCCTGCCGCGGTTCCTTTCTGCTTGAAGGTATCGATAATATCAAGTCCCCCGGAAACGGTCTGCATTCTTTTTGCGGCCTTGTCTTTCATGAACTTTGCGGTTCCGTCAAGAACATCTATCCAGTCCTGTTTATCAATCGGCTGTTCGGTATTGCTTGCGAAATACGGAAGCCCTTTGGCTTTGCGCTCTTTGGCAAAGTTGACAGCCTGTCCGACAATCGAATCCCACATCTGTGGATTTTTCTTGCTGGACTCTTCCGGCTTTGTGGAAAGAAGATAATCTTTCTGCTCCTGACTGAGTCCAGGAACAAGAGCGGGAATTTCAACTTCCTTGCCGGGTTCAACGTCCGAAGTCCCGAAACTGAGTTCCGTTGATACTCCGCCGTCCGGCCTCTTGAGTTCGCCGTAGAATCCCTTGCCCTTGAATGAACCATCTGTCCGCTTTTCAAGGCTGTCCCTATATTCCTGTGGAATTATATCAACAATCGGATCGCCAAAAGCTTTTCTTTTTTCGAGAGCGCTGGCTCTAAGTGCGCGGTCTATTCCCCCCACGAATCCCGGAACTGCCGCCAGCGAAGCCCCAGCTTGCAACGTGCCGGATTCAAACGACTTGACGGCCTTATTTGCCATTGTTTCAGGAAGCTTCGTTTCAACGTTGTATCCTCCGGTTGCAGGGTTCACTCCGTGAAGTGTCAAAAACTCCCTGTAATCTCGTTCTTCCGGACTGCGGACACGGGACGGCTCGGGAAATGCAGCCCTTATTTCTTCTTGGGATACTTCTTTTTTTGTTCCCAAGAATGAATCAGGATCAAAATCTGAAATATCTATTGTTCCAGTCATGGCAGACTGAGAAGAATTTGACGCGGTTGATTTAAGAAATTCATCCGGATTAAAGTCTGAAATATCTACAGGAACGTGCCTTAAACTCATGTTTCACCTTTTTAATTCTGCGTCATGGCTGTATTAATGTTTTTAAGCTTTTCTAAAATTGCCTTGCTTCTGGGATCGTTGAGATTCCGTTTTGCCCATTCGAGTGCTTTCATGTATGTGGAAACAACCTGATCTTCCTGATTCCCGCCAGTAATGGGTTGATTTTGTGGAGTATTTCCGGGAACTCTCGACATCAATCCGCGTCCCTGAGCGCCTCTCTCATTGCCCTGGTTAAGATAATTCAGCGACTTTGCCCTTTGGCTGTATTCGGCTGCCAATTGTTCTAATTGCGCATTTTCTTCCGGAGTGCGGTTCTGCTTGGCACTTAACGCCTGAAAACTGTTTCTCGTTGAATCATGCTGTGATTGCAGAATGTTTTTTGCCGCCATTTGCGCAGCTTCTTCCGGATCATATCCTTGCTGATAATAGTATTGAGCGGTATCCAGATATTGAGCGCCGGTAGAATTATATTTACCTTTATCGTCATATATCTCATTTGCCTGTATGCCGAATTTAGGAAGGAGCGATTCAAAAAGACCGTCTCCCGGCCTTGTTTTGAATCTGAGCATTTGTTCTTTTTCAGGATTGGCTTCTTTCCCTGTTGCCTTAGCTTCGTTTACTGCTATCCGCGATTCAGTTTCGCGCTTTTTCATTTCTCGGTCTTCATTTGCAAGACTGGCATCGTTTTCGGCTTTTTTGATCTTGGAATACCTGTTTATGGCAAATCTGGCCATTCCGGGAGTAATAAGCTTCTTTGAACCGTCCTCATGGGCAATTTCCAGCCCGGCAAACCGATTATTTGAATCATACTTGGGATTTGCCCCGGAAATCCTTATTTTGCCTTTTGAATTGAATGCATCAATATCGGACTGATCCAGAAGGCCGGCACTGCCTTTTGCAACAATATCAAGATAACCTTCGTTCATCATGTTGGTTTCAAGCTCGTCAGACCTTTCCTGTTCCTGTTGCGCATACATTTTTTCCTGACGGGTTCTGTCCTGTTCTCTCCACTCCTGATTCTGAACAAGCCCGGCATTGCGTTTTTTTGCGTAATCAAGATTGAGATTATCTTGTTCGGCGAGAAGTCCCCGACGGCCTTTGTTGTAATTATATTCGTCTGCCGACCTTGCATACGCTTCAGCATGTCTTGCGTCCTGGGCTGTTCTTAAATTATCCTCTTTGGCTAGGCGTAGTCCTTTTAGTTTTCCTGCATATCTTCCCATGATGAAATCTCCAATAATAAATTAATAAGTTCTGTCTTTCCAATTCGATTTATAACTTCTATATACTGTTCGATTAGAATTACCTAGAGAAGAAGTCCCACCCCACAGCGATGATGACATTAATCCCGTTTTCTTGGTTGATGAAGAACCACTGTAAGGACTTAGTAAACCGCCCGTTGTTCCGGTTGTAGTTCCATTAGCGCCAGGAGTTCCGGTAGTTCCATTTCTCTGTTCTTTCGCATACGCCCTCGCTGCTGCTCTTTCTTCAGCTCTTTGATCATTATACGCGGATTGACTCCAATTCTGCTCATTATCGAGCGACTGCTGCCTCATGTCAAGGCTTCTATTTCCTTGTTCAATAGAAGCATCCTGCCCGGCCAGATTGGCCATATACGTCCGCCAGTCGGACGCGGCGTCATTCATTGCTCCGGCAGTACCGGCAGCTTGGTCATATTGTTGTTTCTGAACCAGCCCGGCAAATCTTCCCGAGTTTGGATTTACACCCATTCTTGAAAGTTGCCGTTGCTGGCTTCCTGCCGCATTCCCATATGCTAGATTTGCATTAACGGCGGCTTTATTGACTGCATCCTGCTCGCTCATTCCGTACTTGGTTAGGAGTCCCATGATTACACCTCTTTTTTTATAAAATAAACTTCTTATATATGGTGAAAAAAACAAAACCTCAAAACGCCGTTTTACGCTCATTTTTTAAGCAAAACTTTTCCGCCCTTCCCCGCTCCCGCTGAACCCGCTTTCATTCTCTATGATTTTCGCATGGTATGGGCTTCTCTTTTGTTCGGTATTTCCCCCTTTTCCCAACAATTCAAGTTGCTTGGCGTTTCGCTCACTGGCTGGCGGATGTCCCAACAAGTCTATTCCTAATTGAACAACCGCCCAATATATGGATTGCAATGATTCAATATCTGATATTTCAATGAGAAATTTCTCCTCAAAAACAGATTTTCTTATATCGCGTAATTGCATTGAAATCTCATTTGAATATCCGTCAATCTGTTGAGATGCTTCATCTATATTTGCCCGACAAAATGTTTCGTGATTAGTGCCCCAAAAACCCCTGCGCAGTTCACCCATTTGAACGATTGCATTAGACACGTGTTTAAGTGTGCAATTGATACAGTCAAAAGTATTGATAATTATTTCGCGTCTCGTGATCTTAATCGGCATTGTCTTTGCCTCTGCCTTAGTTCTTCGAGCAAAATTCAGCTTAAAAACCAACTCCTCAGAAAGCCCCGATAATTCTTTTTGAAGAAGAAATTGTTTTATCGCCAAAGCGTGTTTTCTTTTATTACAGCCTACACAGCCGGGCGCATTCATTTTGTTATAGCTTGCGATAAGTTGAGGTTCGATTTTAAGAACGATTTCTTTTTCTTCTTCGAGAACGACATCCAGCGGACGCGCCGCCATCAAGCTGCTTCCAATACTATCATAAAGCTCATCCGGAACCTTATCCATGAATGGCGGAACGCTTTTCTGTTCCTTGCAGTATTCAATTAAGGTAGCAAGTAGAACATTGCCCTCTGGTATTCCTACATGAATTGCTCTTGCCGAATCCATTGTTGTGTTGCCGCAATAGCTCAGAATCTCGTCCTTAAAATCCAAAATCTGTTTTAAAAAAATCATGATTCTCCTTATTCGCTAAATCTATAACTTGCCGACCACGGAAACGATCCTTCAGGGCTTTCATCTACTTGCTTGCAATTTCCATCTTCGGCAATTGCGTATTCATACGTTCCCCCGCTCCATCTATAAAAACTTCCAAAACGCGCCCAATTCCTGCCAACACTTCCAGCTGGATATGCCAAAGGAACAAATTCGCCGTCCGGATTGCTTTGAAGTGCGCTGCCATCAGCATAGCCCCAACAGCAATTTTCAACACTACCGCCGGTTCCATATAACCCATTGGTATTTATTCTAAGCGAGGTTCCGGGAGTGTGCCCCACGTGCATCCAAACACTAAATGGATTGCCGCAATTATCGTAGTGAGTACCAGGCATGAGTATAGTTGTACTGATATAAGAATCTGAAGTAACATCTGGGATACATATATCAAAATAGCATTCTCCGGAGCAGTTTTTTGTTAATGAACCTTGAATGCGGAGTCCATCACAAGGTGATTCGCAGTCTCCAAGAAGCATCTCTTCGTATGCGGCATAATTAGCGTAGAGATTAGTATACGCGGCCTCGTATGACTCAAAAGGCCCTGCGAGTTTAATTAAATGGTTTCCCGATTCATCACAGGCAGTTGAATAAGTTCCAGACGCAATAACCATAATGTCGCCAGAAGAGCAATCATAATGGCATTCCGGATCTGAACACATGCAACGACCTACAATATCCCAATGCTCGGACGATCCACCAAATTCATATAGCGCATCAGTGTCGGACATTGATGAAGAACCCGGCTCGTCTTCTGCTTCAACTGCTTTCCCTTCGCCGGAGCGTCTGCTTGCTATATCATCCAAATACTTTTCAATAGTCACAGAAATCTCATCAATAACCGCAACAAGCCTATTTGTAACGTCCATATTCTCGTAATTGTCGTTTTTGTTGATAATGGGATAAGCTTTCGTTGAAAAGTTTACATTGAGTCCGCTGGCTGTTGCAAATGATTTCTCCAGCTCCTTTACAGCGTCTACCAGTTTATTGGTTACCTGCTGATTCTCATCAGTATCCATTTGATTAAAAATCACCGGAAGGCTCGAATCTATTTCGAGCTTGGCGTTAAGTATCCGGATAGAATCGGAAGCACCGTTTGTTACCTGCTGATTCTCATAGGCATCGTCCATGTTAAAAATCTTCATGGTTTTGACTGATAGGTCTTTCAGTGCCATTAAAATTCCCCCATGCTCTGAGTAAGAATGAGTTTATCGATATTGACTGTTGTCTCGACTTCTATTTCCCAGTCACGCTCCTTGCGCATAACGGGAAGCCGGAACGAAAGATTTATTTGCGCGGCAGGAATTGTACCAGTGTATACGAGCGTATCATTCGTATACAGTCGAAGGATTACATTCCCTGTTGTTATCGAGTAATCCGCGGCGATTATCTTCGCGCATGAGAAGTTTGCCGGCCGGTTAAGAGAGAATTTCTTACTTTTCCATATTGAGGTTTTATTTTCTGTTCCGCCTTCCCATTTGACACATGAAGTTGTTTGAGCAAGATAAAGCGAGTCGTCCTCTATTTCATAGAAGAGAGCGGAAGCCTCTTCGTCCGTGGTAACAAGCGCTTCTTCGGCAGGATCGTAAACCCATGTCCCGACATCGGTGAACATGAATACCTTGTTATCGTGAACCTCTGCGATCATTGTGTCCGGCTGAAGTTCCTGCCATTGCTCACGCGTGAAAAATTTCTCAGTAACGAGTTGCGCGGTTCCGTTTGATACCATTACAAGGCCGTCTGGTGAAGGATAAAATACCGCTCCTCTGGATGAACATATACCCTGCGCTGAAACACAAGCCTGATTGACTGGTATCTGCCGGACGCAGAACAGTTCCGGATGATCTCCTATAATCAGCTCAGGCTTTCCATTTGTGCAGACGATAAGGGTATTGCCGTAAGCGCCGAAGCCAACAATCTCATATTCAACCGTCTGCATATATTCCACAGGCCAAGCGCAAGGAATAAAGGGTTCACTAAAATATATATCATGCTTATTTGAGCCAGCCGCAGCCAATATTCCGCCGGGCATTCTTATAAGGCCATACATTTCATTCGGCGGATCGCCATAAGCTGGCATAGACTCTGCAAGTTCAGTATCTTGCTTGGTGTCGCTATAATTTGCAGTAGCCGCGGCTATTTCGTCAAGAAATAAAAATCCATTATTAAGGATGCTTCCTGCGCTGCGGTAAATTCTTCGATTCTCCACATTTCCGCCGGGCGCGGCCCCAAGCGCGAGTGTAACGGTATCGCCTGTCCTCGCTTCAACCATCGTGGAAATAGATTGTCCCGGATCGCCCTCTTCCACAATATCAGTTACATACCGCTGACAGTAGTAACGAGATGAAAGTGAAACGGCATAGACAAGCGAAAGCGTGATTACCAAGTCGAATGGATTCATTTTTGCATGGTAATAAGCGGGAGTAAAGCCGAAATCTCTCGGTATCCAAGTGGTATCTTCATTTTCGTTTGCAACGCCCCCTCCCGCCAAGGTACAATACGCTTCATTTTTATAACGAATTTCTTGTGCAACGCCAATAATCGAATTACTTACAGGTGACATAATCCCAATTCCGGCAAGATTAATTGCAATATCGCGGATATCTGTAATCCATATGCCTCCTGAAGCCGCGGTATAACTCCCTGGATAACGCGCTCTGATTGTAAGCGTCTCGCCGTCTTCGGAAACAGTTATTCCGGTGACTGGATCAATAGGACAATCAATCCCCGGTTGAAGTCCAAAATTAGCGATAATGGCCCATGACGATTTGTCTGCCGCCCAGAATGGAGTTACTGTGGCGGTAATCGGCGCAGTAGGCTTGGCGATTGTAGCATCTCTTGTCTCGGCGGCTCCGGCTGTCCCGAAATCGCCTCGGACTTTGAGTTCTCCGTCAGCATCTCCCGTCCACAAAATGCGATTATATTCATCCGCATTGATACATCCTTTAGCTATATTGCAGAGCGTGACAAAATCAAGCCATTCAGCAGCGTCTTCACCGTCTACCCAATCCACCATTTGAAGTTCCGCGACATACCAGCGACCTGAATTCTGGCAGTCGGACGTAGCCAGGAGCCGCCAGTACTGAGCCGCCGTTGTGGACGTGAATGTAAATTCCTGATAGCTGCCCGTATTTGTCGGATCAATCGCCATTTCGGATACATCCGTCCATGTAGAACCATTCAACGAACGCTGAATCATTGCGGTTGTCGGAGCGTTGCCGCTCGTTGCCAGCCGTAAGCGCATTTTGCATATTTTCTTGCTGTTACCAGCCCCGAAATTCTGACCGATATATGCGGTATTGTCAATCGCTGTTGTCGTTTGAGAAGAAGCCCATTGTGTCGTAGTTCCGCCGTCAAATGCGTTTGTTTTTGCAAGATAATCGCCGCCAGAGATTGCATATCCCGCGCCACTGACAACCGCGCCCGGACGACCTATTGAACCTCTCCGGTAGATTGTTTTTACTCCGGCTGCAATTGTTCTTTCAAGGCTCGTTTGTTTGAATACCCTGAGATTTCCGGCAGTCAGATTACAGTTCAACGCTGTTTGCGCCGCGGTATCGGGAAGAAGTTTTGCTTCCGTTCTTGGAATAAGTCCGCCGTATTTTTCAATTTGAAGTTTCATTATTCAATTCCGTTATTGATTTAAGGTTTTCAAGTCCACAGGACTTAACGACATCTATCTTCTTGACACATTCGTCCTCGTCTCCATAGTTCATTTTGACCTCACGTACTTTGCCAAACATTTTAACCGCCGAAACAAGTTGAGACTTACGGTCATTTTCCCATGTCCATTGAACGTCTATTCCGTGTTCTCTTGCAATTTTGATATTCATCAGTATTGCAGGTGTCTGCCATTCATATTCGCCGTGTTGAAGAAGCAAAAAACCCTTGAGAATAATTTTTGCAACACCTTCTTTTATTGCGTCATAGAACATGAAGCTGAATGACCCTCCAAAAAAATCTTCCCCCATTTCTTTACGAGCGCTTGCGCTATCAAAGAAGCGTTGGTTTTTTACTCCTACGTCAGTTCTTACAACAATTTGAGCTTTGATTTTTTCACAATTCTTTTTCCATCTTACATAGCGTCCGGCCGGGAGCCTCCATTCTTTTTCTTCTGTATGAATCTGATAAACTCTTTCCGGCTTTACCCTCGGATAGGAAACATACCAATCATTACATGCCCATACCCGCGCATGCGGACTGAACGAAACGCAGGATTCTTTGCCCTTTCCAAGAAAATAAACTGTTCCAGAACGCTTCATTTTACCTTTTTGACCTTCTTCTTTTCCACCTTAAAAATTCTTTTTATGGCACATTTCGGAATTGATATTGCACCGTAATTTGTCTCTTCGTTTATTCCCCTGTGAGGAGCTATGACAAGAATGTCTTTTGTAGATTCAAGAATCCATCCAACAGATTTATTTACACAGACAGACGGCTTCACTTCATTATTATATATCCATCCGTCAGACATTCTTTTTGAGTCAGCCCACTCTACCAGTACCAGTTTCACTACTTTCCTCCCGAAATCTTTTTAAGCAGTCCCGTCCGCAGTAGTCCCAAAACTTCACGGGCAGAGTACCCGGACAGGGCGATTGCCGCAGATTTATATCCCTCGGAAATATTGTATTCTGACATCAGCAGATGAAGGACGACTCCGGCGAAGCCGGCAATCACCATTTCGGTTATGCCAATGCGCCAGTTGTAACGCTCTTTGAGGTTCTTTCCGACCAGTGTCCTCGTAAGTCCTCCGAATACCGCCAGCGATACAACTGGAAGCAATTCAACTCCTTTTTGAAATATGTCCTTCACTTCCCCGACTCCCTTTATTTTAAAAGTTTCCTGTTTGCCTCGATCGATTCCGGATTATGTTTTGCCCACACGAAGCCGCCGCCGACTTTCACCGCACTCCAGATAGTATTTCTTGAGAACCATGAATCGCCGTCAGCCTTGAGAGACTCAAGCAATCGCCAGTCGCATTCGGCACGATTTTTAGAAGGTTCTTTGATTATCTTGTACGCAATCCCTTCCCATTCGAAATATTCCGTTCCGTACAGCAAGTCATGCCCCAAGAAATCCGGATCGCGGAACGTGCCTATAGGCGGAAAAACATTCTGAACGATTCCCGGTACGCTGCCGAAGTCGGTAGTGAATCCTTTCGGTATTTTTATTCTTGCATCGGGATATTCTGCATCGTGCGGATTCCACATATAATCCTCAAGCATGGTGTATTCGCCATTGAGAAGATTCTCGATTTTGATTCCGTTCAATGCGCGGAGTTCACGTGAAGACGCGGCGGTCATAAAGTCCGGGACGTGCCTGAAATCCCGGAACGGGAAAACCAGTCCGGCACGATATTCGATATCCGACAGCGTAACGAACTTGACAATCGGCTTTTCTGAGTTGGTCATAATCCAGCAATCGTATATTCCCTCTTTCTGGCAGACAACGACTTTAAAAAACTCATCAGGGATAGCAACTCCGGACGATAAATATCTCTTTCCTTCCGTGAAGATTGCCCCGGCTATGACGACAAGCTCCCTACCCTTCATTGCAGACTTGAATGCGTTATGCTCCAGAGTGCGCCACGGACCACAATTAAGCTCGTCCGTCTGTGGACACGCATTGCTGGTGTAAAAGCTGTCAGCAAGCGCCCGTTTATCAAATTGCATGGCCTCTGCCGGGACGAGGTGTCCGGTATCGTAACCTGAAAGAGCGTACGCGCTCCCTGCTGGTGATTCGACAATCATCGGATCGGCACAGAAGTTTCCACAGCCGCGCCCTATTTCGATTGGTGTTCCATCTCTATGAAATTTCTTCATTGTTCGTCCAGGCGTAACGCGGTGAAGAGTCCAGAATGGAACTTTGTGAAAAGAGTCGAATGCTACATCGTAAAATTCATGGCTCGTTACTTTCGCCCCGGTCATTTCCGGGAGAAACGGCTTGCGCTCTTCAATGTCTCCGCGTGTTATCATGACAACATAAACCTTTCCATGTTTGACTCTGAACCCACATATTCCGGGCATTGGCTGTATCCGAATCTGGAAAGGAGTTTTCCGGCTCTGTCTATCAGATTGCCGAACGAAATATTTCCTGCGTCGTCCCATGCCTTAAGCGCATAGTGCGTGAATGCTCCACACCATTCCCCTTCGATAAAAGCGTCCGCGCTGGTCTGATCGGAGCGGCAAGCCGCCAATTGTACGACATTGTGGCGATAAAGAGGAAGAACGGTCTTTGTGATTCGAACAATTCCCGTATCTTCCGGGAGTTCGGGGTTAACCACAAAACGCGGAATTTCGTTTCCAAACGCAATTGAACGAAGTGATCCTGACGCATGACAGCAATCCGGCCAGTCTATAAAAAATGCTTCCGGGTGAAGGTGTGCGAGAACTTCATCCATTTCATCATCTGTAATAAGTGATTGGGTATCATAGTTCCAGTCATCCGGAACCCATGCTTCACCGCGCCCGTCTTCTTCGGACTGGTCAGGATACCATGTGCCGTGGTGTGAATGCCCGTGATATATTTCATCTCCGGGCTGTGCTTCAAGAACGGCTTTGAGAAGCAAATCAAGCCAGTTCTTTTTACTCATATCATCTTCACGGAGTATCTGTCTATCGTCAATACCTATTTTCCCGAACTTCGAAGAAAGCTTATAAGTGTCTTGTACACATCCACGAAGTTTATGAGATTCTCCAGTATAATTTGTCCCGGCAAGCAGCAATATTCTTTTCATAATTCATCCTTTCCTTATCGGGAGTTCACCATTGTACCCTCTCGATAAAGCCCCGACTCCACCCGAGCCGGGGCATGAATATTATTTCAATCGGGAAAGCGCGTCATTAACAACGCGGTTCCTGACCGACGTTGAAAGCCACGGGGATTTTACATCCTTCGCGGTTTCAGCAGTCGCGGTTCCGACAACCGCCGCTGTAATGCCCGAAGCGACCGAGGCAATGGCAGAATTAATAGCCTGAGCCTGTTCGGTTGTAAGATTCCCCTCGGATACCTGCTGAGACACATACGCCTGTGCCGCCACTGTGCCGAGCTGAGCCGCCACGGGCAGAGCCGCGTCAACGACTGATTCGATTGTCGAAGTTACCTGTGCCTGCTGTTCGGTAGTCAGACAGCCGGAGGCTATCAGGAGGCCGAACATTGCGATTACGATCATTGCGAGTCTCATTCCAATCCTTTCTGTTTTTTGTTTATTACATCCCTACGACTGTAGGGCTTATCTCAATTGTTTTGCCCGTCCCTTCAGACCATATTTTGATTGACGTATCGTCAAGGTAATAGGCCTCGGCTATTCGCATCGTCTGAGTATCGTACTTCCATTGCGCGATATGCTTGTTCATGCACCCGGCAAGGAGCATTGCAATCACTATGACAATCAACGCTCCTGCGATAATCCTTGTGTTTTTCATTTCTTGCTCTTCAATATAAAATCGTTGATGTATTTGTTATTCCTATCGCGGTCAAAACTGCGATAACGTCCGCATCGTCGATGGCTATTTCCGTAGACGCGTCCCACCGAGCTTTCTTAACAGTATCAGAGTTGAGAGCGTTCAAAGCATCAGAGAGTTTGCCGAGCGCAATTAGACGATCTGTCAAAACAAGTTTTGATATGAAAGTTTTTTCATCAACCTCAATTTCAACCGCTATAACGCCGCCGTTACCGTCAGACTGATACGCTGTTTTTTTCATAATTAATCCCCCGTTCTTGTAATTTGGATTGCGCTCATATTTATGATGTAGGCACTGGAGGAAGCGTTTTTGCCATTTATCGCGAATTTTAACGTGTGAGATCCTGCTGTCAACGCTACGCCGGTAATTGACGTAATTTCTATCGCCGATGCTACGGCTGCATAATAATCGCCAGCATCAAGGATTTTTGCGGCATCAACAAACATGTCGAGTTTAGCCGCATTCGTGTTTTTTATGATGTTAATATCAAACCTATATGTCCCTGCCGGACACGAAAAATTGACTGTAAAATTGTCGCCGTCTGCCGCCGCTAGCGTATTTCGGAAGGAGCCATTATAGAAGTGAGTAGTTTGTATGACGACATCCCACGTACCAGCGCCGATTGCATCGGGAACCTTCGTCAGCATATTTATATATATTGGCGAAGTAATAGCCCCCGCTTGCGAGGCCGTAACCGAATGAGGATTTGATGTGCTGGAAGCATGGCTTGTCGCTGTGGATATATTCGTCCTTTCTGTACCTGTCAAAATCAGATTAGTTGAACCCTCAGACATGTTATCCATATCGAACGCATCTGCGGCCTTGCTCGTAGGGTCATAGACTGCCGCAGTCATGTCGCCGGAGCCAGCGCCTGATCCAATTTCAATATCGCCCTTATAAAACGCACTTGCGCGAATTGTATTGTTGAGCATCTGAACACTCTCGACATAGACGCCACTGGCATTCAGATATTTGCTGATTGTATCGACTCTCAGGACGGTTTTAATGTCAAGATTTTCGTATACAAGAGGGACGGTTGCGGCTATACCGAGAATTGTAAGTCCAATGAAAATTCCTGCTAAAAATCTATTCTTCATATTTTCCTCTTTTATGATGTTGATACTGGTAAAACATTGACGATTCGATAAACCATTTTAAAATTACTCCCAACACTTGCAGCAATAGCGAGTAAGCGTACATTTCCGGAATCAATATCCGCATCAAAACTTATACCAGTTATTGTGCCGGAGTCCACGTAAGCTCCAGGCGCAAGAGTTGCGCTTGTTCCATCGTGAATAATATCAAGCACTCCTTTGCGATAATTTGTTCCATCGTCAAGTACGTATTCAAGCTTGAATGCCCTGTATGTGGCGACAAGTCCGAGGCTTATGCTTGTCGTGGTGTCATCTGTAATTGTTACTTGAGCTACCTTACCGAATCCCGAATCCGCAAGCAGCTCCCCGGTTTCATCGTCAAAGATCGGAATATTACCTGACACCGCACCGACCGGGGCGCGAACATTACCAGTCCCTCCGATTGAATTGCCATCATAAAGCGGCAGTCCGGTTACTGCATCTTCTGTAATCTTATCCAATGGAGCTGAATTTGTGTGTTCATGTTTTTTAGAAACTGCATCTGCAAGATTGGCTTCTGTCTGTTCGTATGTCTCCAACAATGAAAAATTAACGTGTTCGTGTTTTTTTGTAACCGCGTCGGCCAGGTTAGCCTCCGTTTGCTCATAAGTTTCTAGCAGTGAAAAATTGACATGTCCATGTCTTGTATCTGTATTTGCGGCCACGTCAGTATTGTTTGAAACCTCATCATCAAAGTCTGAAATCGCACTTACTGTATGTCCATGCGTCAAGAGAGCGGCAAGATTTGCTCGTTCTTCAGCTGTAATTATATTTCCGCTTCCGGCATCCAGAATTTCACTTAGAATTGCAAGATTGCCATGAGTATGGAGCCAAGTTTCTTCTATTTCGTCCGCAGTACTCGGCGGTGTCGCCGGATTATTTCGAATATTGAAATCACAAACGCAAACAGTGGAGTTTCCGCTTGCTGTGTTGATAACTGTCAACGGAAAACACCTCACGCCGTCCGGATGAATATTGGAGAACGCAGCTTTGAGAGTAGCAGTATTCAGCGACATCGTTCCGATTGCTTTTGTCAAATCTCCATCAACCGCCGCAAACTGGCAACCGGCGTATGTTACTCCGCGAAACTGCACAAAAGCATAAATACTTGCCGCTTCATTATCCCCTATTTCTGAAAGCGTAAGCTCGACCGTATCGAGTAGTACAGCTATTCCCGAAGCCCGGCCGGTCTTTGTTGTTGTGTTCAGGGTGATTGTGATTTCGCTCATCAAGCAACTCCGAGTTTATCGTAAAATCTCTTTCCATAACCCGCGGATTTATTTTCGTCTCGTTTTTCGTCCGAGTCGTTTTCGAAACAACGAAAAAGCAGAAAGTCTATCATCGGTGATTTGAACTCATCCCGGATCGGGATTGTTTCACTGATTGCTGTAAGCTCGGTGAATCCGCCGTCTTCATCTCCTTCGTCATTCATTCGCGCATCTGCTCGCTTCTCGCGTATTTCCCTTATGCTGTCATTGAGATATAAAAGCATTAAGGAGTCTTCCCATCGATACGGCGCCACGCTGTCGGCAAGTCCGTGCCTGGCAGCTGTTATGATATCACTTGCAATCATGCTGAGAATCCTTCGTTTTCATCCGTGTAATTCATGGATACGTTTGCGAGTGCGGCGGTTATCTCAGAATTATATTTTTGCAGCCAGTAGCTTGCCAATTCCGGATTGCTCCAAGGCTTTCCGACTTGCATGAACAAACCCTGAACCGCTTTTGCAATCACGCCGGGAGCACAACGTTCGATAATCCGCACTGGTGCATTGCCTGAGTTCAGACGCGGACGGAATACAACCTTTGTCCGCAACGTGCCGCCATCATACGCTGTTAAATCTTTTGATTCTTTGAAAGTGAGCTGATAGTCTTCAACCAATGAATACTTCTCTGTCCGAAGCGGACAAATATTGTCGAAGATTTCCGAACTGCTCAACTGCCTGAGTTTTACACTCTTAAGCCTGTGAACATCAGCGTCGTAAGTTTCGGTCAAGTCATATGATAAAACATCTTCATCGATTGTCTTGTCAATTTCCTCAACCCATGACTCTGAATCAATGCAGAATTCACGCAAGGCAAAACGCAAGGCACGCAAGGCCGCCTCGGTCGATACCTGCGGCACTTCAAGCTGCACATCGAAAACAACGTCATCAAAAGAATTGTAGCTCTTCGGCATTTTTTAAGCCTCGCTTTGATTGGCCTTGAGATTATTTTCTGCGATCAGTTTCTTGGTGGCTTTGTTTCCTTCGTTGCGCAGGCGGACGAATTCAGATTCGGTTGCCTCACCGAGAATGGTATAAGGAAATGTCTGAATCTTGCCAACAACCTTACGCGTTACCCCCGGAAGCTGACGATACTGAGGAGCAATTGCATGATTGGCAACTTCGAGAAAACGTTCAGGAACAACCACTTCGTGCTCTCGCTGGATCACAAGCATTTCGCCGTTTACGCTGAGTGTTACCATATCCTCATCGTTAGGGTGTGATTTGGCCTGAAACTGGACGCGATAAAATTTTTCTTTACGTTTTTTTTCGACAACTTCTTCAGTCGCTTGTTTTATTCCTCTGCGTCCACGAGTGGTTCCTTCTTCCTGATTTGTCTTGTTGTTGGCTTCTTCTTCGCTCATGACTTTTCCTTTTGTTTTTGTTTATACAAAAAAGGGGACGAGAAGTACTTGTCTTCTCAATCCCCTTGGGTTACGAATTATTCAGGATCGGCGGTTGCCGCGCATTCCAGTCTTGCAATCCAGAGCTGGTTTAGGATTACCGTTGCCTGGTATATTTTCCAGGCAACAAATCCCGTCTGTGCCAACGGGTCGCCTTTGACCGGTTCAGGATTTTTCACCATCGGCTTGACGGCGTTTTCCCCCTGGAGAGGAACTATCCCGTAAGCGTCCTTGGCAACGATTATCAGGGGATAGACATCACACTGAGCAGCCTCGGTAACTTCTACGCCTCCTGAAAGGAATGTGGTTCCAGATACGCCGACTGCCGCCCACGGCG
Source organism: Lentisphaerae bacterium GWF2_45_14 (assembly GCA_001804785.1). GTDB lineage: Bacteria > Verrucomicrobiota > Lentisphaeria > Victivallales > GWF2-45-14 > GWF2-45-14. Next base: position 7,440 of record MHBG01000048.1, on the reverse strand, counting down.
AGAAAAGCGAAGTAAGGATGATTCGGACACTGTCAATCTTCCCTACTTCTCCCGGAAGCGCCTTGTCGCTGTTGGCGTATTTTGCAACGGGAACGAATCCGGACATCTTGTTGATATCGGGTTCCAAATCAGTATGCCCCATCGCAAAATATGCCGCGCCTACTGGCTCGGTGGCAATATTGGGACTTGCCTTGATAATTCTGCTTATTGTGCGCGCCTTGTTGCGCTTAAGCGAACGAACGATTTTGCTGAAATCCCCACGAGTTGGAGCGCTGTTTACGTCCGCACGGCTGGCAACGCCACCAGCATAGAAAACGTTTGTGCCAGCTTTCAGCACTGCAATGCGGAGAAGTTCGACTGTATCAGCCAGCTGTTCACCGCAAACGTCCATCATTTCCTGCAGAACGGGATCGTCATGAGTGTCTTTTATAACATCAGTGATCTGAACCCAGTCGCCATACTGAGCGAGCGTTACGGTATAGTCCGTATAGCTGATTGCGGAACCGTCCGGAGTTACTCCTTCGGCAAGCGGTGTAGTTGCTGGAGCCAGTGAGTTGTACCGTCTCCATTTGCGAGTCAGGGTTTTGTTTTTACCCTGCGGATCGAAATGACCGAATCTTTCGGTCACGAACAAGTTCTGTCCGCGCTTAAGCAAGCGCTTTGCGGAAGACCCTGCAACCTTCGGGGATATATCCCCATACGTGTTTGTTGCCATTTGCAACCTCCTTTTGTGCCACGCCGTTTTTTTGTTCGGCGTTTGTTGTTTGCACTGGCACTCGGAGGCGCTCTGGCTTTTTATATCAACCGTTCACCATGAACGATTTATATAGCGCGAATTTTAATTTCTTTTTTACATCTCCGGCAGTAAAGTTCAACATGACTGCCTTCAACGAGTTTTCCTCGACCAAGAAGCTTTCCGCATTCCGGACATCTCAAAATAATTTCAAAGCTTTCCGGAGCGGATAAAAGACCTTTCTTATTCTTCGTTATCATCGTCGGCATCAAACCCGTTTGCAAATTCATCATCTTCATTACCGGCATTCTTGCCTTTATTGTCATGATGGCTCTTATTTCCACCCTTCAGAACTGTCTTCTGGAGGCTTTTCTTTTTATCGCGTTTTGCTTCGGTGTCGTTGTCGATTTCTTTTGACTTTTCCTTTGCGCAATTTTCTTCATAAGCATTCAGGACAAGAATTGCATCTTCGGGATCAAGGGACATGGCAAGCTTATTGATTCCGGAAGACTGTTTCTTGACCCATTCCTGAAATTCTTTGCTGTCAGATATTTCCATTGCATTTGATTTTTTACGAGTCAGGTTGAGCCAGAAATTTGTAACAGCCAAATCTTCACGAAGACGTTCTTTTTCTTCTGTTTCTTTTGCGCGGGCAACTGCTTCTCTGGCAATTGCGTCCTCTCTGGTTCTGCGCTCCTCGGGGCTTTCCTGCTTTGTATTTGAACCTGACTGTTCTAAAATAAGGTCAAGCACGTCGCGCAGTTCGGGAATGACTTCAAGCGCACCATTTATTTTATTTCGACGGTCTTCGGAAAGTCCCTCAAGGATAGTATTGAACGAGCTTTTCTGCTTGTCCTGACTCACTGCCGTCGCTTTGGTTTGATTTGCCTGAGACTGTGTGTCTTCCGGTTTTAGTGTCTGATTTTTTTCCGAAGTCTGCTGATTGTCTTTTTCCGTGGCGCGTTGCTCCGCAAGTTCAAGGGCTGATTTGCCTTTACCGTCCTTGTCGTCATTGCCGCCAGAATCATCTTCGCCATCTTCATCATTGCCTGAATCGTCTGCGTCCTGCTCGTCTTTTTCTTTCTTGTCTGTTTTCTTTTTATTGGCTTTCTCGCCAGCGTTATCGTTATCGTCGTCATCGCCATCGAACGCGGATGAAAAATCATCATCGAATTCTTCTCCGTCTCCGTTAAACTGGTCTTTGTTTTCGTCCAGATCAAGTTCTTTGTCGAATTCATTCGCCATGATTGTTATTCTCCTTTAACGTATTTTCTTGCCTGCTCGGGTAATGACAACACCCAATCCAGGACGTTTACAGTATGTAATTTTTTAATTGCTTCAGCTTCGCTTCCGGACTTTGCAGATAATTTTAATGCAACATCTAATTCTTTGTCTCTGAATGACTTAACGGCTTTCAAAATAACCATTCCGCTTTCCGCTTCATCTGCTCGGGTCATTGCATTAATCTGATTACCTGATAGATATTCAACTATATTCATAATCTTTCCTTTGCTCTCAATCTATAAACGGCTTTTTCAAATGGCAAAAAAACAAAACCTCTTTTTTACAGAAATTATGAAATAGCTTTTTGCGGAACCGGTTTTAATGCGTTCAATTGATCCAATTTCAAGCGTTCGGCTTCAATCTTTGTCTTTGCCATAACTGACTGAGCATTAGCCTGTGTCAATTCGGTATCGGCCTGAGCTTTTGCCATATTCATTTGCATTTCGGCTTGCTGTGCCTGGGCTTCGGACTGAGCTTCAGCGGCTTCTTCCTCATCGGACTTCAGCCAGGTATCGGCATCAACATCAAGCATGGCGGCAAACTTTCTGAAGACTTCTTCAAACTTGACTTTTCGCTGTAACGCCTCGTTGCTCATGACCAGTTCAAGAAGTTTACTTATTCCGGCCAGCTGAGTTGCTTTTTCCTGGAACGATGCAAATCCTTTGGCCTTGGCGGTGAAGTTTCCTTTTCCTTCGGCTTCGGGATCATCCATGTTGTAATCAAGGAAGGAAGTTGTGATAGGTTCGATAAGGCCTTCATCATAATTACGGATTACCGAACCAAGATATTTCCCTGATTTTTCAAGGCGTTGTGATAATTCGTAAGCTGTTTCACCGCCGATACTCTGCCCCTGTTGAATTTTCGGGATATTGCTGTCATCATCGGCAAATCGAGAAGCAAGTTCAATCATGCTCAATAAGGATTCCCCCACGTCCTGAATCACGACTTGCTGAACGGCCTGGCGAACATCTTCACATTCTTCAGAGACATCAAGTATCATGCCGGGCTTAAGTTCGCCGGGCTGAGTATGAAGCAAACGGCGTTTGAGTGCAAGAATAATATTTGAGGCCAGCTTTTTATTGTCTTCGAATGATCGAACAGCCCCGTTCATAATAACCTGTACATCTTCGAGATTGTCTGCTGGGCTTATTCCTGTCGTACTGTCAATATCGTCCTCGAAAACTGCGCGATAAAAGGGACGTTGCATTTCCTCTTCAATGCGAACATAGCGAATTACTCGATCACAGGCGACAACGCACATGACTTCAACATCATCGCCTTCATTTTCACCGTCGTCAATATCGCCATCAGACAAACTCCAGTCCTGAAATTCATCAAGACTTTTTTCGAATTCGTCAGCAACTTTACGCGGAACACGTCCCCAATATTCCAGAACTTTTATATTTTTTTTGCGATTGACGATGTTGCGCTTATCTGGAGGAAGATCACTGGTATCAACAGAATCGGCAGACCTGGAATAGCTTTCGGAAATGGCGGACTCGATTGCATCCTTGATAAAAAACGGCTTTTCGCTTTGTTTCCTGAGTTCGTTCGGAGACATATATTCACGATATATGACGGCTTCGCTTTTTTGCAGATCACAACTTTCAATGTCTCTGAAGATATTCCAACAAGCTACATACTCCCAGGATGGCGATTCTTTGACAATTTTGAATTTTTCCCAGCGTTCATACTTACCGCTTGCGCTCTGAGTCCCATCGACAACGCGATATCCCTGTTTGACAACGTCAATGACCGATTGCCGGGCGTATGTTTCGCCGTAAATTGCGCCTGAAAGTACATTTTTCATAAGTTGGCGATCAGCGTTGCAATCAGCATACTGCTCGTTGATTCTGGCGCTCATGAGTTCCATTTTACGTTCAACGCCGGCGCGTTCCTCGGGGGGCAAGTCCTCTATCAATTGACCGCACAATGGAGAAAGTTCGAGCGTAAACGGGATTTTCCCCTGCTGAAGCAATGTGTCAATCAGAATTGAATATGCAGCAACAATTTTCTGCTTGGTGATACCGATAAAAGTCTGGCTCTGCCAGCTCTCTGCACCTTCGCACTTTTTCCATTTGCCGGTACTGATCCGGTGAAATGCGTCAATATTGCGCTGCCATTTTTTCTCAATATCCTTGCGATCTTCAGAGTATTCCTTGAAAACCCTATTGACGTGTTGCACCAAACCGGTTATATCGTCATTCATGGGACTGTCCCCCCTTCAGGATGAGCCTATTACGCCGCGAATGTGATAGCTCCGCTTGATACCACTTTACCGTCCGGCATAATCAGATGCAGATAGACTGTACTTTCCGCAACGCCGGTAATATTGAGGTCTACAAGTCCGGTTGCGTTCGAAATAAGCGTTCCGGCGGTCAGCGAATCGCCGCCGTCTTTGAGAAGTACGCCGTTTGTGCCGACTGCGAGAACAGTTCCGGATGCTGCGGGTGTTGCACCTGCGGAGTCGCTGGAGAAATAGAATTTGATGCCGGACTTGGCGGCGATAGCGGTATCATCGTTGTTTTTGAGCGCGACTGCGGCATTGATTACGCCGACGGCTTCTTCACCGATTGCGATTGTGCCGGATACGGGAAGCAGTCTCAAATTTGCGACATTGTCGGCTATCTGTCCGAGGGCGGTAAGGTTTTCGACGAGCTGCTGAATTGATGCAGGGGCGGGCATAGGAACACCGCCGATTTTGAGACTGGTAATTTCAACATTTTTCCCCTTGAGTTTCCCTGCAATTTCAACATCCTGATTGAAAACCCTTGTAGTTCCATCGAGTTCTGACATGATAACAACTCCTGTTTTATGTTTGTGTAATCCTGGCTTTTAACTGGATTATAAACAGGAGTGCTATCAATATCAAAAAAACAAAACCTGAATTTTAATTTTTCTGTGAATTTTTATTTGCCGGGCAATCTTTTGCTGAAAATCTCAGCGGCATTTTTCAGCGGTGATAAATCAAGATGGGCATAGACTTTTTCGGTTATCCGCGTATCGGCATGACCAAGCATTTTGCTGATGATGTGAAGAGGTACGCCGTCAGCGGCCAGCCAGCTTCCAAACGTTCGCCGCAAGTCGTGAATCGTGAGATTTTCAATTTTTGCATTCTCAATGATTCGGGCAAATGTTTTTTTAATGTCGGCCAAGTGCCGAGTTTTCGCACCTTTGGTACGTGCCGGAAATACCCATTCACGGGAATGACCTAACGCGGCTTTACGGCGGTTCAATATTTCCATTGCAACCTCAGACAAGGCAACCCGTTGTTCATTATCGCTTTTAAACTTTTCCGGGGGGATTGTCCATTTCGCATGAGTCAAGTCTAATTCATCCCAGCGCATGGCCAATACGTTTGCTTTCCGTTGTCCGGTTAGAAGCAGAAGCCGGATTGCATCGCATGAAGGTTGATATTGCTTCGCCATAACATGCTTCTCGATCTTTATCATTTCATCAAAAAAACGAGTCATTTCATCGGGGTACAAATAGCGTTTTCTAGCATGTTCCTTGTACAAAACCAGCCCCATTGCTGGATTATTGCCGCTCCATTTATCGTTGTGAATTGCAAAGGTAATGACGGCTCTAATTAACTGCGCAACTCTATTCGCTGTGGTTTTAATTCCCTTGTCTCCGATTTCTTTGAGTAATCTACGAATCTGATCGCGTGATAAATCATCAAGCTTTACAGAACCTAACGCGGACAGATAAAGCCGCCATAAGCTTTCCTGAGCCTTTGATTCACCTTTTGCTTCGCAATAGAACTCATAGGCATCGCAAAGCGTCAATTTTGATGCCATAACAGGCTTCAGTGCATCATTGACGGCAATCCTGGCATTTGCATTGTCTGCGGCCTTTCTAGCGTCATAAAGCGATACTTGGCTTGCATTGCCGATACCTTTCTTGTTCAGCTTCCCATTGGCGCGGCGCATGAAGAAGTAAGTTTTCGATATTTTCCCGGCACGGAGATATAAATATTTTGTCTCGGTATCCTGATAATCAATTCGGGGATCGGAATAGGGAAGCTTATTGATTGCGGCCTGAGTAAATTTCATCTTTTTCGCCATGATTTCAATGCCTTTTTATAGTGCTTGGGTAACTATTGGGTAACTGATTTGATAAAAATACAGCCTCATTTAGCATAAATCAATATAAATTAGGAAAGATTTAATATACTGAAAATAAGTTCAAAACAAGCACTTATACGCCCTTGCCCTTATTGTTGTGGCCCAGAAGGCCGGGGGTTCGAGTCCCCTCATCCACCCCAGCTTTTCACTCTCAAATTAAGCTCAAAATGAACCTCCCGGAATGTTTATCCGCAAAAGCTGCAACATACCTCAAAAAGCTGCCAAAAAGAAAAAAAATAGAACATTTTTTTAAGTCTCCTGTATGGCTGGTAGCCTACGAACCTATTTCTTTGTTTTTATACTCTAGTCGGTTAATATATCTACTTTATCAAAGTTCTGGAAATTCCAAGAAAGAAGGGTTTTCATTTCGGAATGATGCTTTGTGTCCGCATTCTTAATGAAGTCAGCAATTGCAGAATTGAAACACTCGAAGCAGTTGTAATATCGACAGTTGAGGCATCTCTTTTTCACGAGTTTCCAGAAGCGCTCTATGAGATTCAGATTCGGCGAATACGAAGGAAGAAAAAGCAGTTCTATGCCGAGTTCTTCAGCATGTTCCAGAACCATGTCGCAACGCTGGTATTTTGCATTGTCGAGTACTACCGTTTTAGGCTTTTTTGAGACGCGGGCAAGCTTGTCGAGCATTTCACAGACCGTCTCTGAATTGATGTAGTGTGCGGCATCCAGAAAAAAAGGTCGCGCTTTCCTTTTTTAACTTCTTTGAGGCGCGGCTTGAGTTCGTTTTCGAGAAAATCAGCATGTTCCTTCTTTTTCTCTTCGGTGCATCCTTTGCCCGGGACATGTCCGGCTTTCCGGTACTTGAACCCGTTCAGTTTCAAGAACGCCTTGACTTGCGTAAGTTTGCGTTTTACGCCTGTCAGTTTTTCGATTCTTTCAGCGGCTTCCGATGCGGTATGCGGAGGTCTTTTCCCGAACTCTTCCTTAAGCGTTTTGACATGTGTTTCAAGACTGGAACTTCTCCCGCTACAATCGAATTTCTTAAGGCCTTCGACACCGCCTCTCACAAAATCTTTCGTATAATTAATTAGTGTCCATTTTGATATTTTGCAGATGCCACAAACCTCTTTGCACGTAAAACCTTTTCCGCATAAATATATGGCTTCCATTTTTAACTGTACCCGAGGATGTGGATGATTGAATCTTTCATGGTGCAGTTCTTCGATTATTTCCGGCGTAAAAGTAAGTTCTATCATCATGAATTCCTTTCTGTAAAATTTTTAAATCCATGACGTACTATACTCAAAAATAGTAGATATTCAAACCGACTTTAGTATA